>CALLWY010000338.1 GCA_938015865.1 uncultured Planctomicrobium sp. | reverse complement strand
CGTCCGGGCAATGGGGCGTCCGGGGCAAGGTTCAGTCGGGCATGTCGGTAGAGGGGGTGTCCGGAAATTCGGACTTCACCAGACCGGTACTCGTAGCGGTAAGCGGGATGCCGGGGGATCTGTTGGAATTCACTCCAGGAGAGTGGAAATCGCAGATTGGAGAAGAAGTCATTCAACATGCAATGTTGACTCTGTTGAAGACGCATTGAAGATGAAGACGCAATGAAAAGAATTTCGCCGCACCCCCGAACAGTGTACGGCGAAACGAAATTCCTGTGAACTCGGGATGGGGTCAGAGCACTCTTATTGCTTGGTCCCACCTTCCTTCGAGGCGATGGCGGTGTCTGAGGCGACCACATAAATCTCGACTCGCCGGTTCTTCTGCTTTGATGAAGCATCTACGTTGGGGGCAGCGGGTTGATACTTATTATAGCCTGCAACCCCCATACGGGATTCCGCCACTCCATATTTGGCCAGCTGACGGACAACGCCGGTGGCCCGGTGGGCAGACAGTTCCCAGTTAGTCTCGTGTCGGGCTCGTGTTTCGGGACGGACGACTGCGTCATCATCCGTGTGACCGACCACCAGCAGGTTGAAATGCCGGTTTTCGGGATCATTCATGATCTTGGTCAGATTCTGCAGAACCCGCAGAGAGTCTGGGTGAAGCTCATTGCTCCCAGAGGCAAACTGAATCTCAACATTGTATCGGGCTGATCCGCTGACTGGATCAAACTCGAATTCAGGATGGCGTCGGCAGAGTCCTTCGAACAGCTTGCTCATTCCCGAGTTTGACGCGCCGGGGGCTGGGAGGGAGGTTAGCAGAGTTTTGTACTGCTCGTTCAGCTTTGAACGCTCCTGAGCGAGATTTCTCAGACGCTCATTAGCGATACGGAGTTCCTGATCGAGCTGGGCAGCACGCGTTTCCGCCTGCTGTTTTTCCATCGCCAGGTGCTGCACCATGCTCTCACTCTGGGCGAGTTGGCTCGAGAGAGCCTGTGCCTGTTCGTAAAACTGGTAGCTGCGGAGCTGAGTCTGGCGCATTTGCCACTTTGGAACGAATGCCTGGCAGCATCCGGTCAGACTGGTCAGAGCCAGTACAGCGAGCAGTTTTCGCATGTCCTTGGACATCGAAGCGTTCCTGATCTTGAAGGTGTGTCGCTAGGGAGGAGTGATGTCTGCGAGACATTCGGATGTGTTGCTGTTCCGACATCGATTGATGGCGAACAGGCGTCACATCCATTTTCTCTGCCTCGAGGACGAGGCCTGAAAATGATTTGAGTCGCAGGCGGGTTTTGGAGGACAAGTCTCAACGGACATCCGATTGGGGGGATGTTCGTTGAGCGAGGGATGGGAAAGTTTGTGAATGGAGGCGTCCGGCGAATGCCGCCGCTGTGAGAATCCGGTTCTACGCAGAAATTTTTGGGGGTGGTAGATCTTTTCCTCAAGTTCCGCGTCAGGATCGGGACGTAATGCAGGAAACACGGTCTTGAGAAAAAAGATTCAAGTTTTGTAACTGGTTGTTGTTTAAGGATTTGTGTCAGTGTGGGTGTTCGGTTTGTAACGAAAAGGAGCGAAAGCCGGTGTTCGGCAGGTTTGGCCGAATTCAGGGGCGTTGCGGTGAAACTTGCCGCTGTCAAAATCAGAAATTGTTGAAGCGTCCTTCTCTGAAAGAGGCCGAGGCTGCCCGACAGGATCGGAAATTTCGTCCTCCCCTGCATGTCGGAACCTTGACGGTGTCCAATCGACTCGTCATCATCTCGCGTTCCCCCCAATCCGGGGGTGTCTGCGCTTTATGTGCAGCCAGTTTGTGTGAATCTGCACGCAAAGCGCAGTCAGTCACCATACGCAGTTACAGTCTGTGTACATCATCAGGAAGCAGAGTCGATGGGTCGTTATACCGGACCAAAAGCGCGGGTTAATCGCCGCCTGGGGTTTCAGATTTTTGAAAACGCCGGAGCTATCCGTGCGCTGGACAAAAAGGCTTATCCACCCGGGATGGCCCAGAAGCGCCGTAAGACAAGCATTTACGGCGAGGCTCTGAACGAAAAGCAGAAGATCAAGTATTATTACGGACTGCGTGAAAAGCATCTCCGTCGGTACTTCGACAAGGCCAAGCGCCTGAAGGGGAACACGGGAGAATCGTTGATGGTCCTTTGCGAGCGTCGTCTGGATAATGTGATCCGCCGTGCCGGATTCACTCTGACCCGCCCGCAGGCTCGTCAGGGAATCGTCCATGGTCATTTCCTGGTGAATGGCCGTCGGGTTGGCCGTCCCTCCTATCAGTGCAATGCAGGGGACGTCATCACGGTCA
>CALLWY010000337.1 GCA_938015865.1 uncultured Planctomicrobium sp. | reverse complement strand
TCAACCCCCTGACCTACGGAGTCGCAGGACTTCGGCGCGTGATGAGTTCCAGCCCGGCAGCGGTCGCTCATCTCCCTCCATTCTGGCTCTGCCTGCTGGTGACGGTTGTCTTCGCGATCGGATGCCTGCTGGTCGACATCTGGGTCACACGAAAAGATCAGGCCATCAACTGAGGGACGCCCCTAAGATCCGGAGGGCTTGCCAATGCGATCTTCTGGCAATCAAGGTCATATTGGAGTCGGACACCGGGTCATCTACTGAATTCAGAACATACGGGCTACATGCGGAGTCAAATTTGGTTCAGTTCTGCATCAATGGTCGGTCGAAGGGGACGATGAAGAGAGCTGTCATCGCATTACTGGCATGTCTGTTCGCCACAGGAACATTGCTGTGGGTGACTCCACCGGGATTCAGCAGCGAGACAGATCCTTCTGCGGACCCGCCGGCAGCGATTCTTCTGGAGCCGGGAGAAGTCCCCCCCCCCTTCGTACAGCTTGAGCCGAACAAACCACCCGTTCCCTGGGTGGTTGACGAGATTGCCGAATTCCATCTGGTGGACCAGAACGGCGATCCTGTCACTCGGGAAACGATGCTGGGGGAACAATGGATCGCGAACTTCATTTTCACCCGATGCCCCTTCCAGTGTCCGGCGACTAGTCGGAAGATCATGGAACTGAATCAGGAACTGCGCGATGTTCCGGTGCGGTTTGTCACGATCACGGTCGATCCCGAACATGACACCGTGCCGATCATGGCTGAGTTCGCAAGTATCTGGAAAGCGACTCCCCCACGCTGGAGATTCTGTACAGGTAAGCCAGAAGATGTGACGAAGTTAATCCGGACCGGCTTTCGGGTCACTGCATGGGAGAATTTCGGAACAGCACGTCTGCCGGGGATGGAGTTCGCCCACAGCGATCACCTCATCCACATTGGGCCTGATGGCCGAATTCTCGGACGCTACTCCGGAACGGTCGATGCCGAGCTGGTCACGCTGGCCCGCGTGGTAAAGGGGGAAATCGAGACCCCGAAAAAGCATCAACCAGCAACAATTCAGCAGATTGCAGAACTGGAAGCCCGCAAGGCCGAGATGTTGAAACAGAACGCCGTTCGTGCAGGAGGACGGAACGGAGTTGCAAACCCACTGGCCAATCTGCCCCGCTGGGCCCGGGCTCTCCCAACGACCAACGCCATGCTCAACGCACTGGCCGGGTTATTGCTGCTGCAAGGTTACGCTGCTGTCAAACTGGGGAAATTCAAGGCCCACAAACAACTGATGCTGTGGGCGTTCCTCATCAGCGTCCTCTTTCTGGTGAGCTATCTCTCCTACCACACCGCCCTTCACTATTACACCGGAACGCACGGCAAGCAGTTCGAGGGAACAGGAGTCCTGCGGGGAATTTACTTCTTTGTCCTGATCACACATGTCGTTCTGGCGGCAGCAGTTCCCGTCCTGGCGATCATCACCATTCGCACCGGACTGAAGGCATATCCCGAAGGCCGCTCCCCGGAAGAACTGGCCGGCCTGACGCGCGAACGGAAAATTCACCGACGCTGGGCCTGGATCACCTTTCCAATCTGGCTGTACGTATCCGTCACAGGTGTTATCATTTATGTGATGCTGTACCGGTTACCCGTGGGTTAACGATTCCCACTCAGACATCCCTAGAACGGCCGACGAGAAACAAGAGAACCACAGCTGAATTCCCGACACCAGAGTTCCTCCGGTTCAGAAAGAGCGCCGACATGTTGCGTCCCATCAGAGCATTGTGCCTCGCAGCCAGTCTGATCGCCGGGATTGCGTCCGCCTCTTCTGCGCACGCGTGCCCGATGTGCAAGGTGGCACTGGAAGAAGATCCCAACCCGGAAGCAAAGGCCCGTCCGAAGGCCTACATGTACAGCATCCTCTTCATGCTTTCGATGCCAGCGACGCTGCTCACGGCATTCGGAATCTCTTTTTATCGCCTGTCGCGACAGCAGTCGCTCATCAATCAGGCCATCACGGCCGAATATGCCACCCGGAATCCCGACGACGCCGTTTAGCCTCGCAACTTTCCTGAGCTGTGGCTGGAATGGGATAGCTCCAAGTGCCGGGAGGCCTAGTGAGCACTCCGCATCAGGAGGTAACCGCACACTCCCACAAAAACCAGCAGACCTGCATAACCAGCTGGGGTCATGTTGTCCCAATATTCGCTGAAATAGCGAATGTAGAACTGCACGTAGTAGCGTCCGGGATAGTCAGCTGCAAACAGCATTGTGGATGACTCTTCAAGGTCAGACACCGAGAATTGGACGATCGCCATCCCAAGGGAGCGGTTTTGCGTCCGCAAAATCCCATCCGGATCGATCATTGACGAAACGCTACGTCGTGAGACAGACTCGTCAAACGCGATTTGATTTGATCGCGAGACTTCTTTCCATCATATCCGAAACGACCGTCAATTCTGGCAGCGGGATTTCCCGTTGCGTTCGGACATCTGCCGCATGTCATCTCCTCGTCGCCGTCAATCGAATCATCCCTCACCCACCACGCGTGGAAAGGTCTCTCCACCTCAGAAAGCCGGCTCAGAGTCCCTTGGTCAGGGAGTTCTGATCGCTGCCATTCTGGGAATCGTGCTGACGTGGTTCTTCTGGTGGCCTCTATGGAAGGGAGGCGGGCTGATCGGAGGAGACCTTTTCGCCTATTACTTTCCGCAGAAGGGAGTTCTGGCAGACTCGCTGAAACATGGGGTGCTTCCACTCTGGAATCCACTGGTTGGATTTGGCTACCCGATTCTTGGAGAGAGCCAGACCGCCGCACTCTATCCCCCCAACCTCATCCTTTACTCCCTGTTCTCGATCAACTCGGCATATCACATTAGCCAGCTCGGGCATTATCTCCTCACTTTCATCGGGGCGTTTCTTCTGGCCCGGCGATTGGAACTCCGTACCCCCGGTGCTCTGCTGGCCTCACTGACACTTGTTTACGGATGGTTCCCTCCCCGGATCTGCCACGAATGGGCCATCATTGGAGGAGCCTGGTTTGTCTGGATTCTGTACTTCGCAGCGGGGTACCTGCAGACGGGAAGGAAACGGGATCTCCTGCTGGTTTCGATCTGCATCTGCATGGACCTGATGGCAGGCCACTATCATCTCGCATGGATCACGCTTCTGGTCCTGCTGGCCCTTCCTCGACTGGTCCCTCAGAAATCAGATTCCAGTTCCGGTGCATCTCCTGAAACGTCTTCTTCTCACACTCTCACATCCTTTTTCATCCGTTCGTATTGCACCCCCCGTTCTCTCTGGCTGGCAGGAGCCGTTGGAATTGGCTTTGTGATGGCATCCATCCAGCTGCTTCCGACACTCGAACTCAAGGGGCGAAGCCAGCGACAGACGGTGAATGAACACTTCTCTCCGACCTATGGCCACCTTCCTCCTGTGGCGATTTCGCAGCTCTGGATGCCATGGGCCTGGTATGCGGGGGAACAATCAACGGACGAACTCCTCTCCAACAGCAAATTCCTGAGTGTCCCGTCTGCAACAAATCAGGTGGAAGCTCAGTTCTATCTGGGACTCTTTCCCCTGCTGCTCTCGGTTGCTGGACTCCTTATCCCCGGACTTCGGAGAACACTGGCGATTTCTGTTCCATGGCGATGGGGACTGCTGATCGCAATTTCTCTTGTCCTTGCGAGCGGATGGCCCTCGTATCTGATGCCATGGATGCCGGGGCTGAATTACTTCCGTGGACCGGGACGCTATACGCTCATTGCCGCTCTTTCGATCGCCATTCTTTCCGGAGCAACACTCGACGCCATCTTGCGGAAACGACAATGGGGGACAGGTTCCCAGCTGGTGGCAATCAGCGTCCTCCTTCTGCTCACGACCATCGATCTCTGGGCAGCAAGTCGCAAGTATCAATTTGATGTTTCTCCCTACTGGGGCAGAAACGTTTTCTACACCGTATTACTGGATCAGTCGCCACTGGCCTTTCGCGAGAATAGCCCACTGGCGGAATACCTTCATAAGGAAGGAATCGGCACCCGTCTCTATGCTCCCGGAGCAAATGTTCCGACACTCCTTGGGATCTCCGCTTTGCCCGTCTATCTCGGACTGGGGCCGGAAATCTACGAGTCCGATGCCATGAAGGTGGACTTCAGCGCGACCGATCCGGCTGTCATTGAAGAGATACTTCAACGACTGAAGGACTTTGGAGTCACTCATCTTCTCCTCGAAACACCGCTGGATGAGTCACTCTGGCCTGTTGACTCCCGAGGGATGTGGACCGACCCGCTCCTGAATTCGGCACTGGCACGGCGAGATCCCTACTTCCTGTATGCACTCAGGAATGCGCCGGGACGTGTCTCGCTGGAGCCCGGAGAAGAAGCAGGAAACCGCATTGTCCACCAGACCATCACACCGAATCGCATCACGATAGAAGTGGAGTGTCAAAGCGACTGCACCCTCATCCTGCGCGATCTCGACTACCCGGGATGGGACCTCCACAATCGGGAGCTTGTCCAGAATCCCTATCAGACCCATTTCCGAAGTGTTGCCCTCAAAAGGGGAAGTGACTCATCCCCCACAATTCAGAAGGTCGAATGGGTTTATTTCCCCCGAAGTGTCCTTGCCGGTGGCATTCTTTCCCTTCTGGGGAGCGTGGTGTTGGTGGTCATCTGGTGGAAAGGTCCGAAATTCCATCCCGCTGAGCACAACTCACAGCAGGAACGTCTTTCCGAATCGACTACAATGACTCAAAATCAGGAAGATCATTGAAACCACCCGCCGCAATCGCAGGTAAGCAGCTCAAGGCGGGATTGTTTCAATTCAGAATCGAAATGGAGTCATCGATGTCGGCGAAATCTCCCGTAACTCGCAGAGTGTCCATTCTTGTCGCGACGCTGCTTCTGGGAGTCGCATGGACGCCACTGATTACGTCCGCCGATGATTCCCCTTCCCTCACCGTGCCGAGGGAACGGATCGACTTTTCCTCTCACGACTTGCGAGGGACACCGATCCGGTTGGCAGATTACGAAAAAAGCCGTTGCGTCGTCCTCGTCTTTCTGGGGACGGAATGTCCTCTCGCCCAACTTTATGCCGGGCGACTTCAGCAGATGTCACAGGAATATTCTCCTGAGGATGTCCAGTTCCTCGGGGTGAATTCCAATGCGCAGGACAATATCACTGAGATCGAAGCCTTTGTCCGTCGACATCGGCTGACCTTCCCCATGATCAAAGACGCTGGAAACAAACTGGCAGACCAGCTGGGAGCCGAACGAACCCCGCATGCCTTCCTGCTCGATCAGGAACGGAAGATCCGCTATCACGGACGAATTGACGATCAGTATGTTGTCGGAGCCATGCGGACCCGGCCCGACCGGGACGACCTGAAAATTGCCATCAATCAGGTCCTGCAGGGACAGCCGGTCACTGTTCCTGCAACGCCCCCTCAAGGGTGCCTGATCGGTCGAATTGCGACACCGGCCGAATCGAGTCCGGTCACCTACTCCAACCAGATTGCCCGCATCTTTCAAAGCAAATGCCAGCACTGTCACCGGAAGGGAGACATCGGACCGTTTCCACTGATCACATACGAAGACACGATTGGCTGGGGACCGATGATCGCCGAAGTGGTACGGGAACGGCGCATGCCCCCGTGGCACGCTGATCCGAATGTCGGGACTTTTGAGAACGATCACAGCCTGAGTGCCGAAGAACAGGAACTGATTTTCACATGGGTGAAGAACGGGTGTCCTGAAGGAAACCCGGCTGACCTTCCGGAGCCGATTCAGTACACCGATGGTTGGCAATTGCCCCGAGAACCGGATCTGGTCGTTCCAATGCGGGATCGTCCATTTGATATCCCCGCCCAAACCGGTCCCCAAGGAATCGAGTACAAACGCTTCTGGGTTCCAACCAATTTTGAGACGGACCGCTGGGTGGATGGGATGGAAGTCCGCCCGGGGAATCGGGCCGTTGTCCACCATATCATCGTCTACACCTATCCGAAGAAAGGCTCCCGGCAGGGGGAATCCTTCCTCACCGCATATGTTCCGGGTCTGAGATTGAATCCCCTCCCTCCCGGAGCAGCGAAGCGAATTCCAGCCGGTTCGTGGATGAAGTTCGAAGTCCACTATACCCCGAACGGAACTCCTCAACAGGACCTGTCCGAACTGGGTCTCAATTTCATTGATGCCGACAAGGTGACGCATGAGGTCCGGACAACCGTGGTCGGCAAGCAGGATTTTGTCATCCTCCCGGAGAAGTCCGATCAAACGTTTACCGCCCGTTCCGCCCCGTCCCCTGCTGCCGTTGACCTGATTTCCATGTCTCCTCACATGCACCTGCGCGGGCAAGCCTTTGAATACGAAGCGGAATACCCCGACGGCTCGCGGGAACTTCTCTTGAGAGTCCCCCGTTATGACTTCAACTGGCAGACGCGATACCAGCTTGCCTCCCCAAAGCGTCTCCCAGCCGGCACCGTGATTCATTGCAAGGCGACATTCGATAACTCCGCCCGTAATCTCAACAATCCAGACCCGACAGCCACCGTTCGCTGGGGAGACCAGTCATGGGAAGAGATGTTCCTCGGGTACATGGACATCATGTTTCCTCGACTCAGCAAAAATGATGAAAAGCAACTGGAGATGCTTCGATCCTTCTCCGGACGGGTTCAGGTCGAAGATGTCTTCCGGCAGATCGACAAGAATGGCGATGGACGGATCTCACCAGAAGAAGCCAAAGTCCTTCCCATCCTGCACAATCACTTTCAATACGTCGATAAGAACAAGGACGGGAGTGTCGACCTGAAAGAGCTGACGACCGTGATGCCGCGCTAAGGTCTGATGAAATCAATGCCATTCAGCGCATTTTATTCCGGGAGCTATCCCCCGATGGAATGCATCGGTCGAGGGGGCTGAACGAAATCAGGCGAATTGATGTGGTGACCGGCCCATTTGGAAGCGATCGTGTCACGGACCATTTGGAGGATCTGTTCGTCTGTCGCGTTGTTCCTGAGCAGCCCCCGGAGATCGGCCTCCTCCAGACTGAACAGACAACTTCGCAACTTCCCATCTGCAGTCAGGCGGAATCGGTTGCAGTGCTCACAGAATGGCTGACTGACCGATGGAATGAATCCGATACGTCCGACTCCATCGATGAACTCGAAGTCCATTGACGGGCTGTGTCCGACATCGGACGACACCGGACGCAGTGGAAGAAATTCCTGCTCGAAAATCTCCCGGATGGCAGCTGCGGTCAGGACTCGATCCCGCTCCCACGCAGCATCCGCATCAAGTGGCATATATTCGATAAACCGAACTTCGCATCCGGTATCGCGGGCAAATCGTCCGAACGGGACAACTTCGGATTCCGTCAGCCCGCGAACAGCAACGGCATTGATCTTGATAGGATGAAACCCGATCTCGCGGGCCCGCTGAATCCCTGCGATCACATGTTCATACCCGGATCGGCGGGTGATCTGCTCAAAGAGTTGGGGATTGAGTGCATCCAGACTGATATTCAATCGTCGCAGGCCGGCGGCATAAAGCGAGTCCCCCTGCTCCGCCAGCAGAATCCCGTTTGTTGTCAGCCCCAGATCATGAATGCCTTCGATCGCCAAAAGCTTCTGGATCAGAACCGGAAGATCGCGCCGAACAAGAGGCTCCCCGCCGGTGAGTCGAACCTTGCTCACTCCCAACGGCACCATCAGTCGGACAAACCGCTCAATCTCTTCAAATGTCAGGAGACCGCTTCGCGGGAGATACTGCACATCCCCTGCCGGCATGCAATAAAAGCAGCGAATATTGCAACGATCCGTCACGCTGATCCGAAGATTCGAATGGCGTCGACCAAACGAATCGATCAAGGGCAGCGGAGTCGCAGGGGTTTTCATGGTGACTTCACGGGACAATGGGACGGAGCGGCTGGCCCGATTCGTCCACCGGATATAGTGCGTCGGCCTGCTCCAACTCATTGACCAGCAGCTGCATCATCCTCCTGAGTTCCTCTGGCTGAGTCGCTGCCAGATTTTCCTGCTCTGCAGGGTCCAACTTGAGATTGAAGAGCTGGTATCGTTCATTTTCCGAAGTTGGCCCCGGAAAGTAATGGTAGATCACCTTCCAGTCCCCTTTCCGAAGGGACGTGAAATGAACGCTCCGATGCCGATGGGGAAAGTGCATCAGGAATGATTCGGGATGGGCGGGATCAGGCTGACCGGCCAGCAAGGCCCGAAGCGACTTCCCGTCGACCGTGTGGTTTTCCGGAGCCGGAATCTGACAAAGTTCCAGAACCGTCGGAAACAGGTCGCAGATATTCGCCATTTGTGTCTGCACCTGGCCAGATGGAATTGGGAATTGCTTCTGGAGCGGATGATCAGGATTCGGTTTCGCCCAGCTGACGATGAACGGGACTCGAGTCCCGCCTTCGTAATGCGTCCCTTTCTTGCCGCGTAATGGCGCGGAGCTGGCGACTCCATGTTCGTCTTTCTGTGGTGAATCCGATCCGTTATCTCCAAGGAAGATCACGAGCGTCTCTTCAGCGACTCCCTGAGCTTCCAGATGATCAAGAAGCTCTCCCAGAGATCGATCCATTCCTTCGATGAGCGCCGCGAATTTAGCGAGATTCGGCAGACTGTCATTTGCGGGATAGTTCCCGATGAATCGGGAGTCTTCATCAAACGGGGAGTGGACAGCGTAGTGAGACAGATGAAGGAAGAAGTTTCTCTTGTCCTCAATCGCCTGAGAAACTGCCCCCTTGGCTTCAATCGTGAGGGCATCTGTCAGAAAGATCCCGGAGTCATGATACTTTTCCAGACCGGGAACTGCGTTGGGATGAGGGTCCCCCTTTTTGTTTTTCAATTTGTGTCCGTAGTGATTTTCGGACAGATAGCTGGCAGGATGCCCCTGACTGCCACCCGCCACATTCACGTCAAACCCAACCTGTGCAGGATCTCCTGCATCTGTCGGAGCGAAATGCGCTTTTCCGACATGGATCGTGCGGTATCCCTGCTGTTTAAGCAGTCGGGGAAGAGTCACTGAGTCTGCATTCAGCCCATGCCAGTTCCAGTCCGGAGGGCCGTTTGGAGTCTTGTTGTTCCCTCCCTGGTTAATCCAGTTGGTCGTTCGGTGCCGGGCCGCATTCTGCCCCGTCATGATGCTGATCCGGCTCGGGGAGCAGACGCTCATGGCATAAAACTGACTGAACCGGATTCCCCGGTCTGCCAGTCGCTGCATGTTGGGTGTTCGATAATAGTCATTCAGGGGATATCGCTTTGGCATCCCCGATTCGTCGGTCAGAAATGGAACGGAAGTATCCATCACCCCCATATCGTCAACCAGAAACAGGACGACATTTGGACGACTGGAGGAGCTGGATGTTGGAGTCGCTGCTTCAATGACTCCGCAACTCAGGAACAGCGTCAGCAGCATGACGCCCGGAAGAAAATGAGAGCGATTCAAAACTGACACAGAATGCATGAAGTCCTCGTCTCTTGAATACGTCTCGTAACCGGTTTCACCGGACTGGGAACAACGTGCGTGTGCAGGAGTCTGAAGACAGTCGTTCAAGCAGAACCTGAGGCTCCCCCGGACGGTGACACAACCTGAACGACCTCATCTTCTCCCATCCGTTCCAACAGTTCCCAGCTGTAGATCCCGGTACTGTGACCATCACTCCATTCAATTTTTAGAGCATAGTTTCCGCTGAAACTGACAGCGACCGGAACCACGGATTCCGGGATGTTGTCCGGGTTCAGAATCCGCTCCCCGGTGAATTCATTCACGCACGTTGCACAGGGGCATTCGCACCGAACGAACTTGAAGGGGTATCGCAGGCATCTCTGATCCGTCCATTGGATTTCCAGAACACCAGCATCGCGAAGTGCTCGAATCTTGAGGGGAGGTTGCGTCATGTTCTGCTTCTATTCTCTTCTGCTGCAGCAAGCTCATCCTACCGTATCAGACAGGAAATGCTCTCCGGGAACGCTTTTATTCCTTTCAGCCCGCTTCCGACGAAGAATCACGCCGCTGCGTCGCTGGGGGAATCCGGGTCAGACTGAATGTGAACATCTCCCCGGTAGAAGGGAGACCATACCAGATAGACCAGCAGCGTTGCGGCCATACAGGCAGCAAAAAACCAATAATAATTTGCCCCCTGAAGGATCGGCGTCCCTGCAGTCTCGTAATTCTTGATGAGGTTGTTGACCACCTTGGTCAACAGATTCCCCAATGCCACCGAAAGCAGATACAGCGACATAATAAACGACTTCATCGTGTTTGGAGCCTGCGTATAGGAGAACTCCAGACAGACGATGGAAACCATCACTTCCGCTGATGTCAGAGCCACATAGGCGAGCACCTGCCAGAGCATGCTGGGAGTTTCTCCCGCCCCAATCCGAACTTCCAACCATCCGGGAATGAGGAATGAAATGACCGTCAGCCCCATCCCGATTCCGATTTTTCTTAACGGAGTCAGAGGAAAGATCCGGTTGATCGCTGGATAGATTACATAGGAAAAGAGCGGGATGAGGATCATGACCAGGATCGGATTGGCCGCCTGAAGCTGATCCGGCCTGATCTCAAAACTTCCGACAAACCGGTTCAGATGTTGTGCCTGCAGCACCCATCGGGAACCTGTCTGGTCAAACAGACACCAGAACATGGCCACAAGAATGTACAGAGGGATGAGATTCCTGATCGCCTTCGCCCCTGCCGGGCTGAATGTCTCGGAGAAGAACCTCCTGCCGGTCGCTGGAACGTGAACGTATTTGTAGCGTCCCAACCAGAAAACGAGCGTGGCGACTCCCATCAGAATTCCGGGCACACCGAAGGCCACCGACGGACCATACGTCTCCCGCAGCCAAGGGGTCAGAACCGTGGAAATCGCGGCCCCCAGATTGATCGAGAAATAAAACCATCCGTAAACAACAGGAAGGAGATGGGAATTGGCCCGGCCAAACTGGTCGCCGACATGGGAGGAGACGCAGGGCTTCACGCCCCCCGATCCAATCGCAATGAGGGCAAGTCCCCAGTATAGCAGTGTTCTCTGATCAATCCCCAGGGACGTATTGATGTCCATCAGGGCCAGCACCAGATGTCCCGCGCAGTAAAGCAGCGACAGGGACATAATCATCCGGTACTTGCCGAAGAGCCAGTCACAAAGAATCGCGCCAATAATCGGAAAGGAATAGGCCCACATCAGAAATTCGGCCACCCGCTCCGTTGCTTCCGCATCGGACATCGGAGCGGGTTGTCCCGCTGCGTCGACCAGATACTTGGTCATGAAGAGCGCCAGAATGGACTTCATTCCATAGAAGCTGAACCGTTCCGCAGCTTCGTTCCCCACGATGTAGGGAATCCCAGCGGGCATCGTGGTCTGCTCTGAAGGGACGGTCTGGTATTTCCGGGATGCCATAGAACGGATTGCCTTCGTATCTGCGGACAGTTCTGCGAGCCAGACCATCGTAACTGTTTTTGGAATGGATGAAGAGTCCGACGATTCCGCAGACGGCTTCTTCCCATCCCCTCATTCAACGTGTTGCCAGCCCGCGTCACGATGCCGTTCTGCAACAACAACACAACACATTGACGGATCTCATCTTATAGCGAAAAAGCCAGAAAACCGACACTCCTGAAGTTGATTTTCGGCATCATTCTCCCCACCAATCCCTGAGGGGTGTGTTCAGGAATTTTAGCGCCCAACAAAATTCTACAACAACATACAGCAAAACCACTTACAGACAACAAAACGACCGAGTGTCAAAATTTCTGACTGCGTGTTTCCCCTCATTGGCACTGGGGATGCTTTTACACCAGACATCATCAGTCACCCCCAACCAAGGAAATACAAATGACTCTTCTGAACGCACTCCTCAACGACGAAGCTGGTTTCATTGTTTCTGCTGAGCTGGTCCTGATCTCCACCATTGCTGTCCTCGGACTGGTGGTCGGATTAAGCGAAGTCGCCCTGAACGTGAACAATGAACTGGAAGATGTTGGTTCTGCGTTTGCCAGCGTTAATCAAGGATACAAGATTCACTGCCGAAGCGGTCATGGCGGACAGATGTCGGGCAGCAGCTTCTGGGATCACAGCGAATACTGCGACGGCCAGTTCGACGTCTACTAAGCCAATGCTCCGTTGCTCTCAAAACGGCAGGATTCTCTCTCAGCTCTCACATGTCCGACTCTCACTGGTCTGACTGGCAATCAGCGGTCGCTCACTCAGGCGACCGCTGATTGTTTTTATGCGCTGCAGCAGTAATCAGCGTACTGGCTCGTTATCCAGTGACTGCCACATCCGCTGAAGCTGCTGTTCGAGTGATGCCAAAATCCCGGACCCCTCATTCGGGATGGAGTCCCCTTCCAGCATTTCGAGCCTCTCACATGTGTGAATGACACTTCGCACCCCGAAGTATCCGACACTCCCCTTGAGAGAATGAGCGGCACGCTGAAGTCGGTCGCAGTCCTGATCCTGAATGGAGGAGCGAATTTCCGACACACATTCCGGAATCTGGACTCGCAACATCTCCACCAGATCACGAATCAGAGCGGGATCGTCACCCACAAGCTGATAGGTTGTTTCCCAATCCACAACAACGCCATCGGGACCCTTCCCGAATTCCTCAACAGTTGCCGATTCGTCGACAATGGCCAGCGGATCAGGATGGTGAACTTGATCTGCCCTCGCCCCCGCTTTCGCCCCCCAGCGTGAGAGAACTTCCTGAAGCTCCCCGGAATTGATTGGTTTGGAGATATAGTCATCCATTCCTGCATCAAGGCACCGTTGCCGATCCCCTTTCATCGCTTCGGCTGTCATAGCGACGATCGGCAGATGTTCTCCCGTGGTCCGCTCTCTTTCCCGGATTAGAGATGTGGCCTCCATTCCTCCCATTCCGGGCATCTGCAAATCCATCAGCAAAATATCGTACTGGCCCGATAGCGCTTCCTCGAACGCCTTGCGACCAGTATTCACCATGCGGACTTCGTGGCCCCAACTCGTGAGAAACTCCATCATCACCCGCTGGTTAATCGGACTGTCCTCAGCCAGCAGGACTCTCAGGGGCACAGACACCTGGTCTTTTGACTGCGTTTGAATCCGATGCGGAACACGTTCTCCGGCAAGTGTCTGCTGAATGGCAAGGAGCAATTCATTTCCCAGAATCGGTTTGAATGTGAAACGCAATTCCCGGTTTGCCCGCAAGGCATCAACCTGCACATCCGATGCGAGTGACATGAGAACAAGAACAGGGATGGAAAGCTCACGCTGCAACTCGTTCATTCGAGCGTGCAGCTCTTCCTGAGGAAAATCGTCTGGACGGTAGTCAATCAACACCATCTCAAACGGCTTTCCAAAGGTGGACGCCTGCTGAATGACATCAAGAAGATTGGTCCCGGGAACGACCACTTCAAACTGGGCCTCCCAGTATTCAAACAGCTCCCGCAGAATATTGAGCTGGGTCTCGTGCCCCCCCACCAGCAGGATGCGAACCTGCTTCAGCGGTGCAACCGGAAGAGCCTGCGGAGAGTCCTGAGACTTGCCGACGCGGATGGTAAAGTGAAACGTCGTTCCCTGATTTAGCTCGCTTTCGACCCACAGTTGCCCCCCCATCATCTCAACGAGCCGCGAGGAAATCGCCAGGCCGAGTCCGGTCCCTCCAAATCGACGGGTCGTCGAGGCATCCCCTTGAGCAAAGGCATCGAAGATCCGGTACTGCTGCTCCTGTGAAATCCCGATCCCGGTATCGCGAACGGAAAATGTCAGCTCCAGCTCGCCTCCAACCTCGTCTGCACATTCCAGATTGACCGCGACTTCTCCAGAATCCGTGAACTTGATGGCATTGCTGACCAGATTGACGAGAACCTGGCGCAGCCGTCCGGGATCGCCCTGGACTCGCTGGGGGCAGGAAGGATTGACCCGACACGAAAGCTCAAGTCCCTTTTCGTGTGCGCGAATGGCCATCATTCGCAGCGATTTGCCGAGGCATTCCTGCAGGTCAAAATCAAGAACCTCCAGCTCGAGTTTTCCTGCTTCGATCTTTGAAAAATCAAGAATGTCATCGAGAAGCCGCAACAGCATCTGAGCGGACTGTTGGACCACTTCGAGATAGTCCATCTGCAGAGGAGAGAGCTTTGTCTTGGACAGAACTTCCAGCATTCCCAGAATTCCGTTCATGGGAGTGCGGATTTCATGGCTCATGTTAGCCAGAAACTCGCTCTTGGCCTGATTGGCCAGCTCGGCAGTCTCCTTGGCAATTTCAAGTTCCCGCTTGGAGATGCTCAGTTCTTTCGCCGCCTTTTTCAGTTCCTCAAAAAAGGCTGCTTTCGCTTCAGCGTGCCGGGCCCGTTCTTCCGCCTGCGCCCGTTTCCATTCCGCTTCCCGCAGGGCCAGTTCCTGCGCATATGCCTTCTGATGGGCAAGCCGGGACTGCCGAAGAACCCGGATTCGTCGCACCAGCGAACGAACATGGGCGACAATGACATCCGGTTCCTGCTGCCGGCTCATGAAATCGTCGGCCCCTGCTTCCAGTGCGCGAATCAGGTTCTGGCGATTCTCTTTTGCCGATGTACTTAACAGTCCAACGACCAGCTCGTGATCTTCAGCCCATTTACGAATCCACCGGCAAACCGGTTGGCCGTCGGACGTCCTGAGTCCCGTATCCACCAGGACGACGTGATACTGCTCCGGGACCAGACGATTCAGCCCTTCCTCCAATGACGTGACGAGCGCCACGTCAAACCCGCGTTGAACCAGAAGTTCAACCATGCTGTTCATCTCCGCCTGCGTCGGGTCGATGACCATCAGACTCGCATTTGGAAGCAGATTCGCCCTGAAACGTTCATCTCCTGCCGCTGGATCCATTCTTGCATTGGACTTCAGCAGGCTTTCGACGGTCGCAAGAAGGTTTTCGTGAGGATTGTCTTTCGAGAGAAATCGGTCCGCACCCGCTTCCAGTGCCGCGATGTGATCCTGTTCCCGATGACTTCCTGTCAGAACAAGCATCGGAACAATCTGCAGCGAAGCATCACTCTTGATCTGTCGACAGACCTCCAGACCGGATTGGTTCCCGAGGTACTGATCCAGAATGATGAGATCGGGAAAGGAACGGCGACACTCCAGATAGGCCTTCTCTGCCGTCTCAGCGTGCGTGACTTGATGCCCTTCCTGCTCCAGCAGGCGGCGATAGGTGAGAGCCTGAATCGGACTGTCTTCAATAAGGAGGATGTTACCCATTTCTCCCCCGTGACAATGGGTCCGTAAACGTGGTCCACACTGGAGTGGCTGCCTCAGTTGAACAGGAAACAGAGACTGACGTCATGCACTCGGACTCCCATGCCTTTCCCCCTGATTGGCAATCTCCGTCAGGAGATCGATAATTCCATCCGGAGATAGCTGGACTTCTGCCCCGCCCCGTTCTATCCCTGCTTTCGGCATCCCGTAGATCAGACTGGATTCCTCATCCTGCACGATGGTTTTCCCTCCGGCCCGATGCAGTTCGAGAAGACCGTCGGCCCCATCATCTCCCATTCCTGTTAGCAGAATCCCGAGAGCGCGCGGTCCGCAATTCGTTGCGAGTGACCTGAATAAAGCATTTCCAGAGGGGCAGTGAATTTCTCTCGCACGGGGAGGTGTCAGATCGAATCGCCGCTGGAGAGTGACTCCCAAATGCAAATTGCCTGGAGAAAGCCAGAACCCGGGAGTGACAGGACGCTGTCCCTGTGCCCGGTGGACCGATTGCCCGGACGCCCCCGCGAGCCAGTTGGCAAATCCTTCCACAAAGCCCTCAGCAATATGTTGCACGAGAAGAACCGGAAGCGGATACGGTTTCGGAATCTGGGAAAGGATGTGCAGCAACACCGGCGGTCCCCCGGTTGAAGCACAGATCCCGACAATATCGATCGTTCGGGAGGGGGCCTGAACCGGACTCGGGCGGGGTGGCAGTGGCTTCACGCCCCGACGGGGACGAACCCGTGCCTTGCTGGCAATCATGAGTTGCTGACAGACGTCTGCCGCCATTTTGTCGAGGTGAAGCAGGACCGACCCCTGTGGTTTCTCCATCACAGAAACGGCCCCGGCCTTGAGCGCTTCCATCCCTAGATCAACATCGCGTGCTTTCAGGGAGGCACTGACTACGACAATCGGAACCGGATATCGCTGCATGATTTCCCGTGTGGCGGTGACTCCATCCATATCTGGCATATGGATGTCCATCAGCACCACATCAGGCTGAACACGTGAGACAGCGTCGACGGCCTCCTTCCCATTGCGAGCTTCAGCAATCACCACGATCTGGCCAGTGGAGTCAATCATTTTCCGCAGGATCTCCCGCTGGGTTACGGAATCCTCCACCAGTAATAGACGGATCATGGTTGCAAACGGTCCAACTCACCCAATCTGTGGATGCTCCGAATCAATGATTAAGGCCAGAAACCTTATCGTGACATCACTTTGTCAGTTCGACAAGATGCGGATGACTTAAAATCAGCTGGGAATCGATTAAACAGAAATCGGACACGTCTTTTTTCGAGCGGATTTCACGAACGCATGGCATTCCACACGAATGGATGGCATTCCAGGGGCGAAAAACACTGTGTCTGAGCATCAAGGGACCGCGACACCCCCCTGAGACAGGCCTGAGACAGGGGCTATGTCGGGATCATCTGGCGGATCAGATCCAGCAATCCTTCATCGCGATACGCCGATTTCACAAAATAGGCATCGGCCCCCGCATCGAGGCCTTCGAGTCGGTGTCGCTCCTGTTCCCTCCCCGTCACCAGAATCACCGGAATTCTCCAGCGGGACTTGATCTGACGTGTCAGATCGACACCATTCAACCGCGGCATTTCAAAATCACTCACAACCAGATCCGGTTTCTCGCTCCGCATCTGGTCCAGAGCATCCAGCCCATCCACCGCCATGCGAACCCGGTAACCTGCTGCTGTCAACGCATTTCTGAGAAGGGCGCGCGTGGTGGGAGAGTCATCGACAATCAGGATGTTGTATGTCGCTCCCGAGCGAGTCTCACGATGGGCGGGTTCCTCACGAGGAAGGTCCCGAGAAACCTTCTCCAGCCCAATGTCCAGCACCAGTTGAACCGAGCCATCCGGTTGAATTGTTCCTCCCAGGACACCATCCATCTCCTGAAGCGGAAAGCCCAACGGCTTCAGCAGCACTTCCCGTTCTTCATCAACAAGATCAACCTGGACTGCAAGCTGACGATGACCTTGCTGCAAAATCACGTAGGTCAGTTCGCTTCCACTAACGTCAGACATGTTGCGACGCAGCTGGAGAAGATCCGCCAGCCACACCCAGCGAATCGGCTCGTTCTCAAGCAACAGGACTGTTGTCCCGTTCATCTGACGAAGTTCTGTTGGCTTGACCCGACCCGTTTTCACAACAGCAGAGCTTGGCAACCCGTAGGACTGCCCACAACAACTGACTGACAGAATTCGAATTGTGGAGATGGTGATCGGCAAGACCATTGTGAATGTCGATCCCTGCCCCGGAACGGAAGAAAGCTCCACGGTTCCCTGAATCCGCTGCAACGTATCCCGGACGACATCCAGTCCCACTCCTCTCCCGGAAATCTCCCCGCGAGGAGCGGTCGTAAAGCCCGGTCGAAACAGCCAGTCCAGCAATTCCTCCTGACTCTGTAGCTGAGCCTCCTCTTCAGTCAACTCACCTCGAGCCAGTATGCTCTGACGGATCTTCTCAACATCGACTCCTGCTCCGTCGTCCGTCAGCTGAACGATCACTTTTCCGCCACGGCGAGCTGCAGTCAGTCGAATTTTTCCTTGTGATGGTTTTCCTGCATTGATCCGGTCCTTTGGCATCTCCAGACCATGATCCAGAGCATTCCGGATGAGATGCAGCAGCGGCGCTCGCAACGCTTCAATCACAGACTTGTCGAGATGAACATCCCCCACATCGATTTCGAATCGAACCTCTTTTCCTAACCCGTTCGCGAGGTCTCTCACAGACCTCCGGAACGAACTCGCCAGTTGCGAAAGTGGGAGTAATCGAACCGTATGAACATCGTCTTCCAGAGAGCGAAGAAGCAACTGCTCCCGCGTCTGCTGACGATGCACATTCGTCTCAATCCGGCGAAGGTGATCGATCGCTGACTCCAGCGCCCCCTGCAGGTCATCCGGGTGGCGCAGGATCTCTTCCAGCCTCCCCCGCAGTTCCTTGAACTGCCGGTGCGTTTCACTGTCAGAACGCTGAAGGACCCGAAGTTCCCCAATCTGATTGAGCATTCGATCCAGATCATCTGAAGCGACCCGAACAGACCGGGCATCCTCCTGCCAGACCGGGGGACGTGAACCCTCTGATGATCCTCCGGGACTCTGCCCTTCGGATGAGGCCGACGGTTCGGTGGAATTCCCATCGGATGGGGTCGCAGTACTCTCGAGCCACGCCTCATACGCGCGCACCAGTTCATCGAGCTGACGAAGCCCCTTCTCCAACTGGAGGGAATCGAGAGCCTCCACATTCCGACGCATGAGTTCCAGTGTCTCTTCCAGATGTCCTGCCGCCTCCTGAATAGGCATCAGGTCTAGAACCCGGGCATCCCCCTTGAGGTTGTGAGCATGACGGAACAGCCGATCTACCAGCGCAATCCTGTCGTGATGTGTGCCAGCAACATCCAGATCCAGAAAACCTTGCTCCAGCGCATTCAGGTTGCTGCGAGCTTCGGATCGAAAGATGTCAAAAATAGGATCTGGCATGGAACCGGAGAATCCGAGTGTGTGCGGAACCTCTAAATAAATGTGTTTAATGAGGAGAAACGGATTATCAACAAGATCTGGTAATCAAATGATTGCTGACAGGATTAAGAATCAAAATGGAGTTCATGTCGGCAAGTTGCTTCTGAAATTTCTGCAGTTCGTGCGAGGTGCATCTTTGATGTAGTCATTTCATACAGCTGAATACGACAACGGAACTGAAGGAACTCTGTCCGTGTCGTGAAACAGACCCCACAAGCTAGACCCCATTGACCTTGAACTGGCTGACAAGCTCGTCGAGCATCTGCAGCCGGCTGTCAATTGCCTGAATCGCCTGCCTCGTCTGTTCCGCCGCAGCGACAGACTCTTTCGAAGCAGCGTCGATTTCGACAATGCTGCTCACGAGTTCGGCAATCCCCAGCTCCTGCTGTCGGGCGCCGGTATTGATCTGGGCCATCGCTTGCCGTGTCTGGTCGAGCGCCTTGACGATCTCCTCAAATGCAGCCGAAACGTTCCGGACATTGTTTGTGGAGTCATCAGAAAGCCGGCCCCCTTCTTCAATTCGAGAGACCACAGTCTGCACTGACTTCTGAGTCTGGGTGATGAGCCCTTCGATACGACCGGCAGCGTCTTTGGATTGATTCGCCAGCTCCCGAACCTGCATCGCGACCACAGCAAATCCGCGGCCATCTTCCCCGGCGCGAGCCGCTTCAATGGATGCGTTGAGCGCCAGCAGTTTTGTCTGTTCAGCGATTTCATTCACGGAAGCGGTGATTTCGCCAATCCGCTGCATCTGTTCGGCCAGATGGAGAACACTATTGGCGGAAGAGAGCGCATTTTCCCGGACCTTTTCAATACGTGTCGTCGATTCGCGACTTAACGAAAGTCCTTCATTCGCACGTCGAGCGGTTTCATCTGCTGCCTCATGAACCGCTTTGGCCCGGTCCGTAAATTCCTGCATCGTCGCCTTGAATTCTTCCGCTGTTGTGGTGATTTCATTCAGCGAGGCGGCCGTTTCGTTCAGACTTGTCAGCTGTTGCTGTGCCCCGGTCGCAATCTGACCACTGGCGGCCGAGATTTCCTTCGTCGTCAGGCCGGTTTGACGAAGGATCGATCGAAGTGATTCAAGCATCTGATTGAACCCGATCGTCAAATCACCCACTTCATCTGATGTCTCCACCTTGAGTGCCGGTTGAGAAAGATCCCCGGCAGCCACCATCCTGACTCCGGCAAGGAGCGCTCTCAGTGTGCTGGAAAAACTGTTGGTGAGCTTTGTTGCGACAACGGACCCCAGAATGAGAGCCAGAACGGTCGCACTCAACAGGATCCACTTTGCTGAAACGCGATAGTGATCAAGTTCCCTCAGGGAGGATTCCATCCTCCTGTTCGCCTGATCCCGCAGCTCCTCCGTAGCGGCTCTCATTTCGCGTGACTTCGGAACGGAGAAATTCTCCATCAGATTGGTCACTTCAGTGAGATCACGATCGTCCCCCGCCCCCAGGCTTTCCGCCATCGTGCGGATCTGCTTCTGGGATTCGAGGAAGTCATTCGAAGTCGTCAGAATCCGTTTATAGGCAGATTCGCTGTGAAAGTCGGGATCGCTGTCGTAAAGGGTCTTCAGTTCCTCCACCTTCCGTTCGACATCCAGCAACGCGGAGACCGCTTCGCGTTGAAGATCCGGTCCGACGCGAGAACCAGTCCCCAACAGGAGCAGTCCCCGTGTTGTCGAGGTCGTGCGGTTGATCGCGATCAGCAAATCATCACAGACCCGCAACATCGGAAGAGACTTCTGAGCAACCTGATGACCACTCGAGTTGATTCGTTCCAGAGCTAAAAAAACGGCAATAGAGGAAAAAACAATCAGGAGCAGAATTCCACCGAATCCAAACCCCAGTTTCTGACCAATTGTCAATCGCATCGTGTCGAATGCTCTCTATCAGGAAGACTCTTGAAAATCTGCTTCATCGATTCTGCAAATTCAGACTACACTCGTCTGCATCAACCACGCCAACTGGACACGGATTCATCCTTCAGGATGGCATCCAGATCCAGAATGAGATGGTCCTTTTCGTAGACTCCGCGAACCCAGTTGGCGGGTGCTGCCCCACCCCAGTCCGGGACCGGTTGAATCGCCGACAGGGGAACGGTCCGCAGTTCGTCCACACTCCCCGCAGCAATGGCGACATCATGCCCGGACGCATGCGCAGCGATAAAATAATGCACGTCCGAAACGCCGATTTCCGGGATGCCGAACAGTCGCGGCAAATTCAACAGCGCGAGAATATTTCCACGGAAATGAACGACACCGTGAATGAAATCCGGTCCGTTCGGAACGAAGCTGAATGTCTCTAACGGCTGAATTTCGTCGATCGATTCCAGCGCGAGTCCGTACTTTTCCTTGCGAATGGAAAAGAGAAGGATCGACGTCACTGGCCCTTCAATCGCGGGGGACTCGTTCCGCTCACGATATAACCGGGTTCGGCGGTACAGTTTTTCCGCGAGAGAGTCTCGTTGCGAAAGTCTATCTCGGGACGCCGCTTCCAAAGCCGCCAGCTGCGCCCGCAAGTCATTCCAAACCTGGGATGTGGAAGTCGAAGATTCATTCACTGTCATTTTCCAGCATCAGCGCCACCAACTCCCTCAGTCGACCATAACAGACCCCGTCGCCGTATTCTACAAGCGCATCCGGATCGAAGTCGTCCAAAATTTCCAATGCAGTGTGATAGCACTGCCGGCTCTGGGACATTTTCCCCTGCTGATGGAGAATCCGCCCCAAATGAAAATGGACCAGCGGAGCCGACCAGTTCAAATACAGGATCCGACGATAGGTCCGCTCCGCTTCATGAAACTCCCCCGCTTCTTCTTCCAGACTCGCGCGAAGGAGATAGGCCGCAATCAGGAATGGATCCTCCCGCAAGCAGACATTGAGTTCCCTCCGAGCTTCCTTCAGTTCTGCATGCTCCAGCAGATGATGAATGAGCTGCAAACGCAACCGGGCACGAACTCTGGAATCCGGGTTCCTCTGCACCTGCCTTTTCAGCTCATCGAGACTCGAGAGAAGGTGAATCTCGGGAGCCCCGGCATCATCACGTTCGGCAGGAAGGTTGTCATCAGAAGGGTCAACATCGGCATGTGTCCTCAACACATCGAGGACCGGAGTGACATTCCTGGGTTCGTGCAGCTCAATGGGTGAGGAGGATGGCTTCTCTAATATTGTCACGGGAGAAGCAGGATAGAACCGGATGGGATCATCTCGTGTGCTGACCGGCTTCCGAAAGAGGGTCGCCTGCGGCAATCGATAAACTTCGAAACCGAGGCTGGGAGCCAAGGCCACTTCCGTCTCGCCGAGCAGCAACCATCCCCCCGGGCGAAGGGCCTGAAAGAAGCGCTCCAGAATGGATCGTGTCACTTCGGGCTTCAGATAAATCGCAACATTCCGAAACAGAATCAGATCCAGACCAAGGGTCCCGTTCAATGCGCTGGGATAAACATCCTTGACCAGATTCAGGTATGTGAACCGGATATGCTTCCGGAGTCGCTCATGAACCTGATAATGACCGCTGTTTTTCCGGAAGAACCGCGGGTCTTCATGCACCTGAGTCTGTCGAAAGGACCACGGACGGTAAATCCCTTTTCTTGCCCGCTCAAGAAACGAGTGATTGATATCGGTTCCTAAAATCGAAATGAACCAGGAATGGTCTCCTTGAAGCTGGTCTTCAATCAGGATCGCCAGCGAATAGGCCTCTTCGCCGGTCGCACACCCTGCACTCCAGAAGCGAAGTTCCTTGCGGGACTGATTCTCTTTCAGGATCTGAGGGAAAACATGTTCCCTCAACGCACGCATGTGATTTTCGTTGCGAAGAAAGAACGATTCTCCGATGGTCAACTCGGATGTGATCTGTTCGATCAACTGGGCATGTTCCCTGTCCCCAGGAGTTGGCAGCGGGAACGGAATGCGATTTCGACGGATTACGGTACGGACGGCATCACGTAACCGGCTGTCGCGCGTGCCATTCAGATCCATCCCTGTTTCGAGTTCCAGAACAGCACGTAGCTGCCCCCACCACTGTTCAAATTCTTCAAACCCGGGCCAGTGGCCCAGCTCAGACCAGTCATGTCGAAATTGAGGGTCTGAAGGAGGGGGGCCATTAATGGGGCTGGAATAGGAATTCATTGCTTGAGCCAATCATGTCATGAGTAAGACTAAATTTTTTGACAGACAACAGGCTCAGTGTTGATTCAGTAATCGAGTTGAGACCGAGGTCCCCCAAACGCGGGGGAATCCAGATCGTGGAAGACATCCAAGTTCAGGATGTGTTCCGGATTCAGAATTCGAATCAGTTCGCCGTGATAGTCGAG
>CALLWY010000336.1 GCA_938015865.1 uncultured Planctomicrobium sp. | reverse complement strand
ATGGTAGCACGTGCTTCCTAGCCGTAGCCGTCATTCCCAGCTTTTGCTTCCGTTTCCATTCACTTTCCATATGAGATTCGAGCATCAAGGCGCCGCGTCATGGAACCCTTGAGTCCAGAAGAACTGACCCGGATCAATACTGCCGTTTCCGAAGCGGAACGTCATACGTTAGCGGAGATTGTCCCGGTACTCGCAGCTTCTTCCGGCAGATACGACCGGGCGGAAGATCTTTTTGGAGCCTGCTGCGGATTGACGCTATGGCTCTTTGTTGAACTGATTGTGCAGCCGTGGAATGTTCCCGACGTCCATTGGGTCGAAGATTCCATCTGGCCGATTCTGGTTCAGCTGGCCTGCCTGATTGGAGGGACGCTATTCGGGCTGGTTCTCAGCAGCCATGTCACAGTCTTACGTCGATTCTTTATCCCCAAGAGGGAGATGCTGGAAGAGGTCAACGGCCGCGCACGAGAGATGTTCTTCGATCAGAGGGTCCATCACACGACAGGCAAATCCGGGGTCCTCCTTTACGTCTCCCTATATGAGCGGATGGCGGTTGTCCTGGCAGATCAGAAGATCATTGAACTCGTTGGACAATCAAAAATCGATCAATGGTGCCAGTCGCTGGTGAACCGGCTTCGGTCCGGGACTCCTGTCAGTGCTCTGGAGAAGACCATTACCGACATCGGTTTTGATCTGGAGAAAGTCCTGCCCGGCACAAGCGATAATCCGGATGAGATTCCCGATGCACTCATTACAGCGGGCGGTCTGTGAGGAGTCCCCCTCTGGGAATTGTGATCGCAACACCACTCCAGACCGGAACGCAGTTGATTTTCAGGAGCGTTCCTGCGAGTCTGATTGAGACTCCGAGTTCACCGGATGACGCAACATCGATTGAGAGGGATCACTATGTTCCGGAACGTGACGACTGCCGTGGCCATGACCTTGCTTCTGGGGGCCTGCACCATCGGATCAATGTCGGTCAGTGCCTATGCAAAAGAACCAGTGAAGCCGCTGCGCGTTTTGCTGGTGCTTGGCGGCTGCTGCCACGACTACGAAACCCAGAAGGATCTTCTGTCCAAGGGGATCTCCGAGCGGGCTCATGTCGAAGTCACCGTGGCGTACGATCCTGACACCACGACAAAGCATTTGAACCCGGTCTATGAAAATCCCAACTGGGCGGAAGGGTACGACGTCATTATCCATGACGAATGTACTGCGGACGTCAAAGACAAGGAGATCATCAACCGGATTCTGGAGCCGCATCGACAGGGGCTTCCTGCTGTCGTGCTCCATTGCGGGATGCACAGCTATCGAAGCGAAGGATTTCCGAACCTGACTCCGTGGTTTGAATTCACTGGGTTGCAGACGACCGGTCATGGTCCGCAGGTCCCGATCGACATCACCTTCACAGCAAAACATCCCATTACAGAAGGGCTGTCCAACTGGGTGACCATCAAGGAAGAGCTGTATAACAACACCACCGGCAAACTGCTGGATACCGCAACCTCGCTGGCAACTGGTCATCAGACCTTGAAGAACAAGGGGGGCGAGACCACCGAAGTGACCAACATTCTGGTCTGGACCAACAACTACGCGGACAATACCCGTGTCTTTGCCACGACACTGGGGCACAATAATGAAACTGTGGGTGATCCCCGCTATCTGGATCTGATCACCCGCGGTCTCCTCTGGTCCTGCGACAAACTGAACGAGGACTACCTGAAAACTCCGCCGGCAAACTAGCCTGCTGATCGCTTCGGGTTGTCGTCCTCATTTTCGTTCGTGATTCCGATCGCATCGAGGTCCCCATGGAAGCTCAGCCAGAACCGATCCTTGAAGTCTATCAGACCGGGCCAACAACAGTGGTCGGCTTTGGCGGGCGGGACGTCCTCAGCGACGTCAACGTCGCCCTGTGTCGGGATGAGCTGCTCGAACTGATCCGGCGAGAGGAGTGTCAGGTCGTTGCCTTTGACCTGACAGGGGTCCGTCTCATCCCCAGCGGGCTGCTTGGACTCCTTGCCTCGTTGCGAAATCACAACGCAGAAGTCCATCTTTACAACCCCTCAGACGATGTCCGGGAAGTGCTGGCAATTACGGGTCTGGACACGATCATCCCGATTCATCAGGTCGCAGTCCCCCGCCCGGAATCCCCGGAATAACAGACTGTTACTTCCCGCCACATCTGAAAAGTTCACATTTTCGACGCCCCTGAACAAACGGAGCGAGTACGATTATGGCTGACTATGACTCGTACGATCCCCGGATTGATTCGTTAGTGGTGGAAACCCGCACTGAGTTCGCCCCATCACTCAGCAGTCTCTCCGAAGAGGAGAAGCTGGTCATTGGTCAGGCGATCCAGAGACATCCACAACTCGCCAGTAGCATCCGGTATGAACGAACTCATACCGGGTTTATTCGACATGTGACTGTCAGCGAAGTCGACATTGAAAAACTTTACCACCACAATAGCTCTCTGGCGGGCACCTAGTGAGTCCCGATGACGCTTGTTCTCCGCACCCTCGCACTTTTTCTGTTCCTGTCGGCTTCCGGCGCAGGAACACTGCGGGAAGCAAAAGCAGATGCCCGGGATTGTCCACAGCTTCCCGCTGGCTTCAAATACCGGGAATTCGAGGATGAAACCGGGACACATCGCTATGTGATCTTTATTCCTCGTCAGTACCGTGCCGATCGTCCCTGGCCGGTTGCTCTCTTCCTCCACGGCGCAGGGGAACGGGGAACTGATAGCCGACTGCTCGTTGCTGGGACTCTCGCTGTCGCACTCGAACAATCCGCAGAGACTCCTTTTATTGTCGTCTTCCCACAGTGCGAAGACACAACCGGTCAGGCACTCAGGGGCTGGCAGGCTGATGGCCCGGATGCCCAGCGGGCCTTAAAGATCCTGAAGCAGGTGGAACAGGAGTACTCCGTCGATCCGGACCACCGAATTCTCATTGGCTGGTCCATGGGGGGCTATGGAGCGTGGAGCCTCGCCGCCATTTATCCGGAATTATGGTCATCGGTTCTAATCCTTGCCGGTGGAGCAATCCAGGATCAGCTTTCTCTCGATGCGCTCGCAAGACGAAAAGTCCCCGTCTGGGCCATCAGTGCAGATGGGGACCCCCTGATTGCCCCTGACCGCTCCCGGATTCTGATTGAACAACTCAATCAGGCAGGAGGAAACGGGACCTTCACCCTGCTGGACAGCAACGACCACAACGTCTGTCGACTGGTCTTTGCAAGCCCTCGAACCTTCGACTGGCTACTGAACCCAACTCCGGCCACCATTCAGTCCATCAACTGGAACGACATCACTCCACTTCCACGAAGAACCCGCTTCTACAGCGAGTGCCTTGTTCAATCGACACTTCTCCCTGATTCGCTCTCCATGCGAATGGGGAATGCTCCTCTCCAACGTCTTTCGGATCAGTTGACGAAGGCATACTCAGAAGAGCCGATCGCCGGAACACTGGAGGATATCCACCGCACCTTCGGCAATGGCGAGAACCGGACAGAAGTCCATCTGAGCGACTTGCATTATACCTGCCACGTCTCACAGGTACTGGTTCGGGGGATTTCGGGAGGCCGACTGGGACTGGAGTTTTCGCTCAAACCTCTCGAACTCAGCATTGGCAGTATTGCTGTCGATTCCAAAAACCATGCTGCCCGCACCGGTCCCACTTCCATTCAAATCGGCATCCACTCTCCTGCCCTCCTGAAGCTGGAAGTACAGCCGGTCATGAATCAGGGGCGACTCCAGCTGCGTCTTCTTCGAAAGGAGTTCCAGTTCCACGATGGAAACTGGTACATCGCTCCCCCTGTGATCAGGGAATTCCGAAGTCCCGTTTTCACCGCAGATCAGCTGATCACCGGAATTGTCGGGAGCCTCTACGAAGGACGGAACGACCTCATTCAGGGGCTTTACGATTCCCTGCCGGAAGTGCTCCAGAAAGTCGAAGAGCAGCTGCAGCAACGCGAGGCTCCGGGACTGGCAAGGATTCTCTCCCCGTTGCCCGTCCTCATTCCCGATCTGGAGATCTCCCCTTCTCAGGTTCGGACTGACGACCGGGGAATTTCGTTGCTGTACAACTTCAGCGTCAATTCACTGGGAGCAGCGGGAACAATCCCTCCAGCAGTCCCACTCCAGCTGATGTCCCGGGGCGATGGGACCAATCTGACGATTCAGATCGGACTGGACGCCATCACCGCCATTTCTCAACTGACGATTGATCAGAAGTCAGCACAGGTCAACGTGCTGGATATTTCGGAAGAAAAATTCGCCCGTTTTGCCGACCCAGACTTCATGAAGCAACTGCTTCCCGAAGCGGGGATCACAGATGCAGATTCCCTGCGAACGGTTTTACGTCTGGTCGATCCGATGGTCGTGGTGGGACAACCCTCCAGAGCGGACGAAGCCGGTGAGGAGAGACCGACGCTTCTCCTGAAGACGAGCGCCGCTTCACTTGATCTCTACCGTGGCGAAGCAGATCACGGAACTCCGTCCCTGTATGGACGAATTCTCTTCTCTCTTTCACAACCTCTCCTGATCGCGCTCCCTGAACGGCCTGACGACGCCGATGCCGCCATTACAGTCCGCTGGAGCCCAGACTGTCAGGTCCAGTTTCTTCATGCGGAAGGAGTCAACAGCCATCCCGTACCGGATGTGAATGAGGCTCTTTTCCAGAAGTCGTTTGAAGACGCATGGAGACAATGGGGAGAGGCACACGGAACACAGCGAATTCCCGTTGTTGTCAGCGATTCAGGAGGGACAGAGGTCCGTATCCAGTCACTACAGGTCTTTGAGCGCATACTGCAACTGGAACTTGCCCTGCTCCCCGTTCACTCCGACATCTCCTCCAGTTCAAAATAGAACCAACCGCCGAAGCATCTCTTGACGGACGCAGTGATGCAGGGAGAGAGATTCCGTATTCCGTGCGGATGTCCCAGCTGATCTGAAGCCTGGGAAACAATCTTTCCGTGTTCAACCCGCTTGTTCAACCGCTCCCCTTGGGTTGATTCGCCAAGGGGCATGCCTCCCCGCGTCAATCATTCAAGAGAAAACTGCCGGGCGTAAAAGACGCAGAGCACTTCAGCGACTTCATCGTAGGGATTGACCAGACAGTGTCGGGTACTGCCATCGAAATACATCGAATCCCCAGTCCGGAGAGAATAGACTTCATCTCCGAACTTCATATCTACCTGACCAGAGATCACCATCAGGAACTCTTCCCCTTCATGAGACATCGGTTCCCGGCTGGTGTCATGGGCCTGAAGCGTCAAAAAGAACGGGTCCATCGCCCGATTGGCCCGTTTATGAGCCAGCGATTCATATTTGATGTTGGAACGGTCTCCATCCCGATCCACCAGCAGGCGGTCTTCCTTTCGAATCAGAATGACCTGCGGCTTGGCATCAAGACCATCTACCAGCTGAGAGAGGGGGACTCCAAGGGCAACCGCGATTTCACCCAGTGCGGAAAGAGAAGGAGTCACACGGAAGTTTTCGACTTTGGAAAGCCAGCTGCGTGTCAGTCCCGTCTGACTGGCCACCTGTTCCAGAGTCATCCGACGGTCGAGACGATATTTGCGAATACGCTGAGCAAGTTCGACGAGATTCATAGTCCAAAATACTACGACACGAACATGCCGAAATACAACTCCGCATTCGTCTCACCGTCGAATAAAAATCGCGCAAATAGCACTGGCCAGGCAGGCAATTGCCACAACTGCGAAGATAAGTTCTGTGCGGTTTCCATTGGATTCGATCAGCCAGCCAATCATCGGCTCTCCGAATCCGGCGAAGGCGTAAGCACTGGTATTCATGACACCTGTCCCGGTCCCGGCGCGACGTGTCCCCAGCAGATCCGGACAGAGAGCCCAAAACGCAGACTGCGGTCCGTAGGCAAAGAATCCGCATAAAAACAGGAGTGGAATGCTCAACCACGATCCTGCAGGTAACTGATACATCACCAGACTGCAAACCGCCGCCAGAGCCATAAACAGCATGATTGGAATGGATCGATTGGACCGAAACAGTCGATCAGACCCCCATCCGCTGGCAATGGCTCCCAGTGCCATCCCGACTGGAAGTGCCACGCTGATCCACCCGCTGGAAGAATTGGCTTTCCATTGATCGCCAAGGAAGTGGACGGGAACCCAGATCAACAGACCGTAACGGGCCATACTCTGAAAACCGATCGAAATGCTGGCAACAAGAAAACGCCAATGTGACAACACCGCACAATAGCGCTGCCAGAACGTTTCTTCCGCAGCATCCAATTCGCCTCCAGCATCATCTGCTTTCACAGAACTGCTCGATTCGGGCTGATCTGGTGAGGCAAACCCCATCTCTTCGGGGGTGTTTCGAACCAGCAGGTAATACGCGGTCCCGCCGATCAGTAACAACAGCACAGGAAGACGGAAAATCCAGCGCCAACTCAGATCGAACGCCAGAATCAGATTCGATGTGACATAGGTCACAACCGATGCAGAGCCCGCAGCAAAGACATACGCCCCATAGACTCGGCCTCGCTCCGACTGACTCCACCAGTTGGACAGGACCCGACTTCCCGGAGCCCATCCCATTGACTGGACAAACCCGTTGGCTGACCAGGGAATGGCCGCAGACAGGGCTCCGGTACTGAAACTCACCAGCCAGTTACATCCACATGAGAGCCATGCCCCCAGACTCATCATCACCCGACCGCCGAACCGGTCGCCCAGATTTCCATTGATCGCCTGTCCGATGGCATACGACCAGAGCATCGCGGAACTGATCCAGCCGAGCGTCGCTTTGCTGAGTCCGAGTTCCTGTTGCATTCCCGGGATCGCAAACCCGAAGGCTTGTCGCCCTGTGTAGTAGAAGAGGTAACAGAACATCGTAACCAACAGGATCCGCCACTGAGCCCGTCGAAATCGAATCGCCTGCGAGGCAGGATCCAAGGGCGAATTTCGTTCCCGGCGTTCCGGTTCTGTCCCGCGATCGTCTGTAGTGACGGGGGCATCAAGAGTGACCATATCGACAAGCCCCTGAAGCAAAAACGGCACAAGTGACTAACAATCAACTTTGTGTATTGACAATAGCACTTGACCGTTTAAAATCGAAGCCACAAATCAACACTTTTTCCTGCGTTCATCGATTTTGCTTCGTTCTGAGCTCGATCATCACTTCGTGGTCGTGCAGTTCTTCAGCCTTGGTTTCTCGGCATCTCAAGACATTTCTACGTTTGACGTTGTAAAAACATTGCCCAAAAGTTGACTTTCAGTCACACAATTCAACTCAGAAACATCGCTGCTACTCGTAATTCCGTTCGTTGTCCGGGCCGGTCTTTCACATCTTGGGACTTATTTCTGAGGTTCTTTCAACTCCGGGAGGAGTGACAATGCCTGACTTCACAAAGAGGAAACCCTCCATTAGATCCGCATTCACTCTCATTGAGCTACTCGTCGTCATTGCCATTATTGCGGTCCTGATCGCCCTGCTTCTGCCGGCGGTCCAACAGGCCCGCGAGTCTGCTCGACGAAGCCAGTGCAAAAACAACCTCAAACAGTTTGGGTTGGCGCTGCACAATTACCATGACATCCATGGCATGTTCCCCATCGGGGGCACAGGAGACAGAGATTACCCGCCACGTGTCAGCTGGCAGGTTCGGGTCTTACCCTACCTGGATCAGTCGGCACTCTATAACCAGATCGACATGTCTGGAGAAACCGCCTCCGCAGTGACGGGAACGCTCCCCGATGGAAAGATCATTCGGGAGGTGGAGCTTGCTGTGACCCGGTGTCCATCTGATCCCAACAACAAGGTCCGCGACGGATACGCCCAGACAAATTACTCAGGTTCGATGGGGTCACAATGGTCGACAAGCGACGCTAGCAATGGCCCCAATTGCGACCCGTATAACCAATACGCTCTCAAGAATTCCCAGAATGCTCCGAATGCGGTTTACGGAAGGACCCTCGTGAAAGCGACCCTTTCCGGAATGATCTCCCGGAACGGTGCAACAATCCGGCTCTCGGACGTGAAAGACGGAGCGTCGAACACCATCCAAGTCGGAGAAGTTCTCCCCGTCTGCCTGGCAGCCAGTCGTGGAAGCTGGTGCTATGCAACAGCGATCGGAAATGCGGAAGGAATGACGCTGACGCCCATCAACGACATGACAACATGTCAGGACCTGGGCCCCAACCGACGCATTACCTATCCAGATTGCACCGCTCACAACGCTTGGAACTTTTCCTTCGGGTTTCGCTCGCATCATGCCGGTGGAACGCACGTCCTTCTGGTCGACGGGGCCGTCCGCTTTCTCAGCGAAAACATTGACCACGCCGGGACGTATCAATCCCTGGGGGGACGCTCAGACGGTCGAACCATTGGTGATTTCTGAGCCGCCATTGCAATGTCAATCTGCAGCGAGCGGGCCATCAACTGCAGATGGCATGAAAGATTCATGTTCAGCACATGATTCTCTCTGCAGACACGAGAGTTTTGGAACACAAGACACGGGACTTTGAGTCATTCATTCGATTTCAATTGAGGAATCCGGTCGATGTCTATCCTTCACATTTCTATTCATGACCGGCGGTCATCCGGGCGACTCGCCTTCACCCTGATTGAACTGCTTGTGGTCATCGCAATCATTGCTGTACTCATTGCGTTACTTCTCCCTGCAGTCCAGCAGGCACGGGAATCAGCCCGCCGCAGCCAATGCAAAAACAACCTCAAGCAATATGGGCTCGCCCTACACAATTACCACGACAGCTTTGGGATGTTTCCGCTCGGAGGAACAGGAAACCGAGACAATCCTCCTCGCATCAGTTGGCAGGTTCGAATCCTTCCATTTGTGGATCAATCTGCCCTGTACAACGAGCTCGATCTTTCGGGACGTCTTCCAGCAGAATCCTATTCAGGCGGCGAAACGAACCGCAGAAACGTTGCCTACCAGATTCTGAATAGTGGCCGCCAGTTCCGGGAAATCAGTCCCCCATTCACACTCTGCCCAAGTGATCCCAATCCGGAACCCCGAAGCAGCTGGGCTCAGGGGAGCTATGGGGGATCAATGGGCTCCCAGAACACAAATTCCGCCACACACCCCGCCTGCAGTCCATACAATGTTTACGCTTTGAAGTCGTTGAATTATGGCGCCACGCTGGACCCTTCTCAGTTGTCCGGAATGTTCTCCCGAAATGGCGCAAAGATTCGCATTTCCAGCGTGACCGATGGCACTTCGAACACCATACACGTTGGAGAAATGATTCCGGGATGCTTGGCGGCAAGTCGGGCGAGCTGGTCTTATGCCACTTCGGGCTGTAACGCCGAAGCCCAGACAATTGCTCCGATCAATGAAATGACCACATGCTCTTTGATCGATGGTCGCAGAATCACCGACCAGGCGTGTACCGCCAACGATGAATGGAACTATTCATACGGATTTCGATCCGGACACACGGGTGGAGCTCATTTTCTGTTCGTGGACGGTTCTGTGCGATTTCTGAGTGAGAACATTGACCATGCCAAGACATATCAGTACCTGGGAGACCGGGCTGATGGAATGGTCGTCGGTGAATTCTAGTTTCGCTCCCCGGTTCATTTCTTACACCATCTTCTAACATCGCGGAGAACAATCGATGAGATCATCTCCCTTGCTCACAGGCCTGATCGTCATCAGCACGATGATGTTGTGCAGCTGCAGCACACAAGGTAATGCCCCCAAGCTGAGTCCCGTTGAAGGCATCGTGACCTGGAATGGACAACCGCTCGCCGATGCAGCAATCGCATTTACGCCCAGCTCAGGCCCCATTGCGGTTGGGAAGACGGACGCAGAGGGGCGTTTTCGCCTGTCGACTCAGGGACGCCCAGGAGCTGCTGTCGGCGACCATCGGATCACCATACAGGCTTACGAACCACTGCCTGCCAATGCTGCCACTGGACCAGATGGAGAAAGCACCGTTAATCCCGTTTCACGCATTCCTGAGAAGTTTGGTCAGCTCGATCAGAGCGGGCTAACCGCAACGGTGTCTACGAAAGCCGGCGAGAACAAATTCACGTTCGACCTGAAATAAACGGACATCTCGCAACGTTTGCCTCACAACATCTCAGGAACCGAAGTCCCCACGGAGAGAGGCTTCGGCATACTGCTTTATTGCCCGTTGGGGGCATGACTCAACACAACTTCCCGCTGATTACGAAGCACGGGATCGGCGGGCGAGTTCTGTAAAGAGAGACTCCAGACACAAGGGAATCGGCATCGTCTGCTTGAGATGTTGTTCCGCTTCAAAACAACGATCCAGCAACGTCCCGATTCTGTCGAGCTGATCCACATCTGAAGTCTGGCTCATTCGTCGTCGCAGCGTCTCAATGGCAAAGCGAACAATCCATCCCATCTGAACTCGCTGGGTGGCGGTATCTCCTCCCAACTCCTCCAATGCGGTCTGAACCCGTGTGACCGCCGTCCGGCTGTCGAGAGAATTTCCACTCAGTAACGTCGAAACCGTCTTCCAGAGCGTTCGCATCCCTTCTTCCTGGAGTTGTCGAGCGACTTCAAGGCTTCCCTCAGCCATATTGACAATCTCTTCCAGCCCCTCTGTGCTCCCGGTCTCTTTTTTCAACAGTTCCAGCACGTGCTCATCCCTTAGCGGTGAGAAGCGAACAGGCTGACAGCGAGAGCGAATCGTCGGAAGAATGAGATCCAGATCAGAGCTGATCAGAAAGATGATGGAGCCGGGCCGTGGTTCTTCGAGTGTTTTGAGCAACGAGTTGGCTGCATCGTCAAGCATGGTCTCTGCATCATCGATAATCGCAATTCGACGGCTTGCTGACATCGGAGCCAGGGCGATTTCATAACACAGTCCGCTCTGGCCGCGCTCTTCCCGGTCACCTACAATCAGACTAATGGGGATGCTTTTCTTTCCTTCCGGCAGACCAATACTGATCAGATCAGGATGGTTCCCCGCCTGCATCTGTCGACAACTGGGACAATCGCCACACGCATCAAGCTCAGCATCGGGAATTCGTTCACAGAACAGGCACTGGGCCAGTGTCCGCGCGAACAGCTGCTTTCCGATGCCGGCGGGTCCAACAAGCAGGTAGCCATGCGCAAGACGCTCGCGCCGAATCGCGCGGCGAAACATCTCTGCCTGTTTCTGATGGCCAAGCACCCGATCCCAGATCACGTTATGATTCCTTGTTGAGCATCCCCAATCTGCTCATTATTCTGGAGAGATCCCGTCCTCCTGACCAGTGGACGACTGCATTTCCCTGCGTAACCGTTTCCGAATCCAAATTACGGAGACTTCGGCAACCTCTTGTAAGGCCCCTAGCGTATCCATCGTCATACCACGGCAGAGTGGGAACGAATGTGGATGATGCCCCCAATCCTTTCCCTGAGAAACTGTCCCAGCGCCTCATCCACCTATGGAACTGATCAATCCACTTGATTTCGAACAACATGAACACTGGATGAAGCTGGCGCTGAATCAGGCCATCCAGGCATATGATCAGGGGGAGGTTCCCATCGGGGCGGTCATTGTCCATAACGGCCGGGTGATTGGAGAGGGACACAATCTTCGGGAATCACTGAACGACCCGACTGCTCATGCGGAAATGATTGCCATCACACAGGCTGCCAGTGCCCTCTCTTCATGGCGACTTCTGGACTGCACTCTTTATGTGACGCTGGAACCGTGCCCTATGTGTGCTGGTGCCATCGTCCAGTCCCGGATTCCCCGTGTCGTTTATGGGACTCCTGATCCCAAGGGGGGAGCCTGTCATACCCTGTATCAGATTACGGACGATTCCCGATTGAATCACCGATGCGGCGTTCTTGCCGGGGTCATGCAGGCCGATTGCAGTGCGATTCTCAAGCAGTTCTTTGCAGAACAACGCGCGCTGGGCAAAAAATAACAATGGAGCCACACACCGGATGCGTGTGACTCCATCGGAATTTGCGCAAAGTGACAAACCGGCATACACTCGCAAGTGCAGGCCAAAGCCCTCAATAAATTACTCAGCGGCCGCTTCGGAAGCAGCGACGACCTGAAGATTCGGCACCTTGATCGAGGTGATCTTCACGCCGGTATATTTCTGGCGATGGCCGGTATGCCGTCGGGAATTCTTGCGTCGACGGAATTTCTGGATTTCCAGCTTGGGACCTTTGACGGTTGCGTCGACAACCTGAGCTTCGACCACAGCTCCTTCGATGACAGGAGTGCCGATCACGCTGGCCCCGCCGGCATTGGCCAGCAAAACCTTGTCGAAGGTCAATGTCTGCCCGACTTCAGCATCGTCGCGAAAGTCAATGCTCAGCAGCTGCCCCTCTTCCACGCGAAGCTGATGACCGCTCTCTTCAATAATTGCGAACATGATTCAACTACTCTTTACTTTGACGCAACTTTATTACCAGCCATCCTTAACAAGAAAAGGAGACACCTTCCCCCTGTCTGGTCCGGCCAGCGAATCGGGAAGGATATCGGTTGCAGACAGAAATTGCGAGACTACCAGCGCGGAATTTCCGGGATTCCCGGACTCGGCGGGAACATGCAGCTTGTGGCGAGCTGTTCCCTTTTTTCCACACACTCCCATTGTGCCAATTAAAGTGGCCCGGATTGACACTCCCCTAATGAGTGGTAAAACAGGCAAAGTGGAGTCAAGGACTTTGGTGAACAACCATCACGCTCTTGGGGAGGCAGCCCGGCTGTACCAAGGGATACGCTCGCCTGTTCCGGCCGAACAGAAGCAGCTTTGCGTCGCGTGATGCACCATATGGGATGCTCCAGTCAGGACGACAGTGAGAGTTTGCACTACAAGTGAAAAGACTGGGAGTCACCATGCGAGGATTTCGTCGCCAGAAACTGGTCGTCGCACTGACAGGACTACTGTGCCTCGGGGCGGGAGTTCCTGCAGAGGCAGGCCTGATCCCCTGGGCATATAATGCAGTTTTCGGAACTGGTCCTGTGTACGGGGGTTACGCTTACGGCTATGCCCCACCCGCCTACGGTTACGGGGCCGCTTACAGCCCGGTCTGGACGCAATCATCCTATTACTCTCCCGCTTGGTCGACCTATACCGTCGGGTACGCTCCGGCATTCAGCTATGCCTCCTACGGTATCGGGATTGCAAATTACGGGTACGCAAACCCTTGCTGCTCATGTGCCCCGTGTTCATGTGATCCTTGCGGGGGTGTCGGCTGCAGCGGAGGAGATTGCTCAACTGGAAATTGCGGCGCCGGATACACGCCTGATATCAAGAATGGCCCAACCCCGGAGCCAACACCGACACATCAGCCCCCTGCTGCTGACCCGCCCGCAAATCGTCCAACACCACCCGTTGACGACTTTACTCGAGTTCCACCAAGGACAAACGACAATCCAATGCCCGGAGGTAGTGTCCCTGCGAACACGTCCCCTCCGAGTTCGACCATCCCGAATTCCACGATTCCTGGGTCCACAATCCCCAACACGACAATTCCCAACTCAACACTGCCGGGAGGATCGACCGTCCCCGGCTCGGGATTACCCGGAGGATCGACTATCCCTCGATCCAATGCGATTCCAGAGGTCAATGATCTTCCCAATGCGACACCTTTTAACGGTGGAAGTGGATCGTCGGTGCCGAATAATGGCGGGTTTGAACCTCCCATGGATCGGAATTCCGTTCCCTATGAACTGAACAAACCCGATCTGGGAACCGAATCCGGACCAACTGGCCTTCACCCCGTGCCCCTCGAGATCGAACCCGCAGCGGTGGCACGTGTCCAGATCCATCGGGAACGGATCGTCTCGCAGGCAGGCTATCGGTTCACTCCGGTTGCCCGTCTGGCAATCAGCCCTCGTCTGATTCCGGCCGAACTGGCACAGAAATAGAGCCGACAATCAGAACATCAACAACATTCGATACAGAAAAGCCCGGCCTGTCGTGAACAACAGAGCCGGGCTTTTCTATCCCGGACTCCGGGTGAAATTGCATTGGGAAGTTGATGTCAGGGGACTGTTTTCCCCCTTCGATTCACGTTTCCAGAACACATTTGACGAATTCAGGACAGTTTGGGAACGGTAAGACCAGAAGGGGTTGAGGACTGTATTCCCCTCTCTTGACCTCCCCACTTTGCCCAATGCCGCTCCTCAGCTATCATCCGGGTTTGGATGTGATGCCAGATTTTGATTGACCAGTGCCACCAGAAGCTGTTACCGACAGCGATTCGGACCTGACTCCTCCACAACACGCACTGTCTGGAAATAGTCGTTTCGCCGCAGAGATATATTTGAGATAGAGCCTGCTCATGAGCTTCGAACTGAAATTGCCCAACATTGGAGAAGGAGTGAACGAGGCGGACGTCGCAGAAGTCCTGGTCTCTGTGGGTGATGAAATTCAGGCCAACCAGACCGTGATGGAACTGGAGACCGAAAAAGCTGTCGTCGAGCTTCCCTGCCCGCAGGCGGGCCGCGTGGAGAAAATTCTGGTCTCCCCTGGTGACACCGTATCGGTGGGGGCTCTGGTGATGGTTGTTGCCCCTTCCAATGGACAGGCGACCTCCGACAATCAGCCAGCATCGAAATCCACTTCTGCCGAGACGGAAACTCCGTCGAAGGAGTCTGCCCCCAAGAGCGAGCCTGTTGCCTCCGCAGCATCCGCTCCAGAGAAGGAACAGCCGGCAGAGCAATCCTCCGAAGCAGAACTCGTGGATGCGGTCATCGAATTCAGGGTTCCCCCACTGGGAGAAGGAGTTTCTTCGGCTGATGTCGCAGACATCCTTGTCTCTGAGGGGGACACGATTACTGCCGAACAGCCCATCATGGAGCTGGAGACCGAGAAGGCTGTCGTTGAACTCCCCTGCCCGCATGCTGGCAAGATCAAGAAGATTCATGTCACGAGCGGTTCGACCGTTAACGTCGGCGATGTTGTCCTCACAATTGAAACGACAAGCAAGGTGAGCCAGAGCGCTCCATCGAAACCCGCACCAGTTCCGAAAGACGCTCCCAAGTCGGCCCCCGCGCCAACAGCAGAGAAACCGGCTGCAGCCCCGTCCGCTCCGAGCCAACCCCGAGAAACAGAACCGAAGCCGTCTGAACCAGCTTCCATTGCCCGCCGCCCTGCTCCCGCATATGGCGACAATCCGGTTCCGGCAGCTCCATCAACCCGTCGACTGGCCCGCCAGCTGGGGGTCAACCTTCAGGAAGTGCAGGGGTCCGGACGTGGTGGTCGAATCCTTCAGGAAGATGTTCAGGCCTACGTCCGAAACCAGCTGAAGCAGTCGTCCAATCTTCCTGCCCGTACCGAGCCAACGACTGGTGGCGTGCTGGCAGCCGGATCGCTGGCGCCTCCTCCGCTTCCCGACTTCTCCAAGTTTGGATTGGTCGAGCGGGAGAAGATGAACAAGATTGCCCGCACCGCTGCCGAAAACCTGACGGTCTCCTGGAATGTCATTCCGCATGTCACGCAGCATGACCGTGTGGACATCACCGATCTGGAAGCAGCACGAAAGCGGTTCGCAGCCGGGGTCGGCAAGAATGGCCCCAAGGTCACTATGACCGCCATTGTCATCAAGGCCCTTACCAAGTGTCTGCAGGCCTATCCGAAATTCAACAGCAGTCTCGATCCGGAAACCAACGAGATTGTCTACAAGAAGTTCTACAACATCGGGTGCGCAGTCGACACACCGAATGGCCTCCTCGTCCCGGTTGTGAAAGATTGCGACAAGAAGAGCATTCTTCAGATCGCAATGGACATCACCGATCTGGCGGAGAAGGCCCGAGACCGGAAACTTCCCGTTGCGGACATGCAAGGGGCGACATGCACCGTGACTAACCTTGGAGGAATTGGCGGGGTCGCCTTTACTCCGATCGTCAATTACCCAGAGGTCTGTATTCTCGGGATGAGTCGCGGACAGCAGGAACTCCGCATGGTCAACGGAAAGGTTGAAGAGCGGCTGATCCTTCCGCTGAGCCTCTCCTACGATCACCGGGTGATCAATGGAGCGGATGCCGCCCGGTTCCTCGTCTCGCTCTGCAATCTGCTGAGCGATCCCTTCCAGCTGTTGACGATGGTTTAGGCGAGTTTTTGCGGAATTCATTCCGCGCCTGCAGCGCCCCTTTAATGAGGTGGTCAGGGGATGTCGACATCACAGGAGACTCCGGAGAAGGATTCATCCAGTCACTCTGGAGAAACTGTTTGTGAAGAGGCTTCCCCTGCTTCAACTTCCGTCAGCAGGGCTGGTCTGGACGTTGAGATTGCGGAATCCGTTCTCCCCCCTCCTCTCAGTTCTGCACCAGTCACCGAGCTTGAGGACGCTCCCGAGCTCGGATTGCGTCGGACAGATCGTCTGCTTGTGATCTGCCTCTGCACAGCAATCCTCATTCTTTCGGTCGTTCACCTTGTACGTCTCTCTGCCCGGGGAACACCGGCCATCACCATCGATCGAACATCTCCTCAAAGCATCCCCTTTGTCATTGATCCCAATACCGCAAACTGGGTGGAGTGGATGCAATTACCCGAGATCGGGGAGACCACCGCAAGACGCATTGTCGAAGACCGAGCCGCTCACGGTCCCTTTCGCAGCGTTGAGGATCTGCAACGCATCAAGGGAATTGGTGCTGCCACCACAGAAAAGATTCGCCCCTTCCTGCGAATTGAAGAGCCGCCCAAGCAATCGAATTAAGCCACTTAGAACTGCGAACAGCCAAGGATCAGTTGGAGCGCACGCCCATGGAAGAAAGCTGTGTGGACAGCTGATTGACAGCCGATTGTGCCATCGCGGCTGACGCTCGGATTCGCGTCAGGTTTCGCATTGCGACCGCCAGATCTGATGCAGCCGATTTACGTGCTGCCTGAGCCTCTTTGAGTTCTTCCCCCGCAGACCGAACAGATTGTTGTGCCGATTTCCAGGCGGGATGCACTTCAAAGAGCTGCTTCTTAAAGTGCTCGACATCGTATTTCGCCCCGTCGAAGCGTCGTTGAGTCGATTGAAAGGAAGCATCCTGCTTGAGTTGATCCCGCTGGGCCGGAGTCAGCTTCAAATACTCTTTTGAAAAATCAAACGACTCCTGATCCCCGATCGAAGCGTTCTTTCCAAGTGCCCGCTTCAACTCCGCGATGAGTTGCTGTTCCGTCTCTGATTGAAAATTCAACGCACGTCCCAGTGGAGTCTCAGGAGACTGCGACGCAATGATTTTGTCTTCCAGTGCCTTGAGAGCATGCGACGCTTCCTGCAGTGCTTTAGCCTGCTCAGCCTCACGTTTCTTCGCGGAATCCAGCTGGGATCTGGCGAGCTGGACCTCACTCTGAGCCGCCGTCAATTGAGATTGTGCTTCTCTGAGTTCCTGCTGCGCTGCCCGAAGCTGGGATTGCAGTGCGCTGATTGTCTCTCTTCGCTGTTCGGTTTGCGACTGTCGGGCACGACTCCGAATCATGCGCAGGGCAGATCGGTATTGAGCGAAACAACAGGGCTGCAACGTCCATAGAACGGCTGCACAGAGAATTCCCTGAACAAGAATCCTCCTGACGCTCCTCGCACATGATGTCCGACAATCCAGCATGGTGGCCCTGCATCCTGGGGGAGATATCGAGATCGTAGATGCGATGCATCCATTTCAATTCTATCTGCCCTTCGACCTCAGACCAGATTGAATTCGAAAGCGGGAAGACTCACCTGTGTCTGCCGCAGTGACAGTCACAAGATCGCTCAACCGGGAGGCTGCTCCGACCGATTCGTCACTTCGTCAGATTCCATCCGTCTCTGTCAGTGGGCAGGAATCGCATTCCCCTCTCCTGGCGCTGCTGGAGTGGAATGAGAGGTGGGAGCCTGAGGAGCCCCCCGGAACAGTTCATCAAGCCACTGGAAGATCACATAGAAAATAGGGACGAAGAACACCGCAAGGATCGTGGAGGCCAACATCCCCCCGAACACCGCTGTTCCTAAAGCCTTCTGACCAGCTGCTCCCGCCCCGTTCGCGGTTACCAGCGGAACCACCCCGAGGATGAACGCGAAGGAGGTCATGATAATCGGGCGGAATCGCATCTGGGATGCCTGCACAGCAGCTTCGGAAATTGTTTTTCCGCGGGCACGCAGGTCGCGGGCAAACTCCACAATCAGAATCGCATTCTTACTCGCCAGAGCGATGATCAGCACAATTCCAATCTGGGTGTAAATGTTGTTGTCGAAGCCACGAGCCGCAACGGCCAGAACTGCTCCGAGAAGTCCCAGCGGCACAACCAGAATCACTGCGATGGGCAGAATCCAGCTTTCATACTGAGCTGCCAGAACAAGATACACCAGCAGGATGGCAACGATGAAGACGTAAATCGCCTCACCCCCAACCCTCTTTTCCTGGAAGGCCATCCCCGTCCAGTCGAATCCCATCGAGTCCGGAAGGACTTCCTTCGCAATCTTCTCCATCAATTCGAGTGCATCCCCCGAACTGAACCCTGGAGCATTTGAACCGGAAATCGTGGCCGACGGATAAAGGTTATATCGGTTGATGTTCTGGGGGCCGAAAGACCTTTGCACGTTGACCAGTGTCCCCAATGGAAGCATCTCGCCATCCTTGTTTCGGACTTCGAGCTTCTCGATGTCTTCCGGATTCTCCCGAAACTGATGATCTGCCTGCACCCGAACCTGATAGGTCCTTCCAAACTTGTTGAAATCGTTGACGTACGTTGACCCAAGATACGCCTGAAGTGTGTCGAAGACTGTCTTCAACGAGACCCCAAGCACCTTGGCCTTTTCCCGGTCCACATCCGCAAAGAGCTGAGGCACCCCGGGACTGAACGTGGAATTGACCCCCTGAAGTCCAGACTGTGAGGCGGCATCAGCGATGATCTGTCGGACCACCGTCTGAAGTTCATCGAACCCCACACCTTGCCGGTCCTCCACAATCATTTCAAATCCACTACGAACCCCAAGCCCGCGAATGGGCGGAGGGGGGAATGGAATGATCAGTGCCGACTGGATCGGCGCAATTGCCTGGCCAACCTTTTGCAGAATGACATCCTGCGTCAAACCATGTTTGTTCCGTTCCTCAAAGTTCTCGAACGTCACAAAGAAAGTTCCTGCATTCGACGCACTGGCTCCGTCCAGCAGTGAGAGCCCCCCGATGGCAATCCGATCCGCCAGCCCCGGAACCGTTGCCAGACGATGGTCAATCTCTTCCATCACCTCCCGGGTCCGCTCCTGGGAAGCGGCATCAGGAAGTTTCACTGCAATCAGAATGTACCCCTGGTCTTCCAGCGGAATGAATCCCGTGGGCAGCTGGACATACCACCAGATGGTAAAGACGAGCAGACCACAGAAGACCACAAAACCAAGGCCGGAAATCCGTATCAGCACGCGAACAATGGCGACATAAATCCGCTCTACAAACCCGTAAATGGCTTCAAAAACCCGGAAAAACAACCACTTCTTTTTCGTATGGTCGACCGGTCGTAGCCAAAGGGCACATTGGGCGGGCTTGAGAGAGACAGCGTTGATCGCACTGATCAGCGCCGTTGCGGCAATTGTCAGCGCGAATTGTCGATACAACTGCCCGGTAATTCCTCCCAGCATGGCGGCGGGAATAAACACAGCCATGAGCACGAGGGTAATTCCAATAATCGGCCCCAGGACCTCCCCCATGGCCCGAATTGTCGCCTCTTTCGGCGGTTCACCTCGTTCGATGTGATGGACGGCATTTTCCACCACGACGATCGCATCATCCACCACGATCCCGATCGCCAGCACCAGACCGAACAGCGTCAGCGTGTTGACTGTGAAGCCCAGAGCGTACATCGCAGCGAACGCTCCGATGATCGTCACCGGCACGGTTGTGGCCGGGATCAGCACGGCCCGCCAGTCCTGCAGGAAGACCATAATCACAACGAGGACGAGCACCCCCGCTTCAAACAGGGTCTTGTACACTTCATGAATCGACTCCGAGACGAAGATGGTCGTATCGAGCGGAATGCTGTACTCCATCCCGGGTGGAAATTGCTCACTCAGCTTCTTCAGAGCAGCCTTCACATCATCTGCCACCTGAAGGGCATTGGCTCCGGGGAGCTGATAAATCCCGATGTTCGCGTTCGGTTTGCCTTCCTTCTCCGTAAACTGATCGTATGACTGACTTCCCAGCTCGACACGTGCAACGTCTCGCAGATAGACAAGATTCGTCCCGGTTCCCGTTTTGACGATGATGTTTTCAAACTGTTTCGGATCGCTCAGACGGCCGAGAACGGTCACGGTATATTGAAAAGGAATTCCGGAAGCGGAAGGGGGTTGACCAATCTGACCGGCGGCCACCTGAACATTCTGCTCCTGCAGTGCCGCGACAACATCTCCTGTTGTCATGGAATGATTTTTGAGCTTCTCGGCATCCAGCCAGATCCGCATACTGTAGTTCGCGGTTCCGAACACCTGCACTTCACCCACACCTTTGACGCGGCTGAGTTCATCACGAAGCCGCAGCGTGGCGTAGTTTGACAGGAAAAGCGTATCCATCGCCGGATCGTCACTGGCGAGAGCAATCACCAGAATCATGCTGGTCGATTGCTTCTTGACCGTGACCCCCTGCCGACGGACCTCTTCGGGCAGCTGAGGTTCAGCAATGGCAACACGGTTCTGGACAAGCACCTGTGCTTCATCCAGATCCGTTCCGATCTCAAACGTCACCGTCAGGGAGTAAGAACCGTCCCCCGAACTGGTGGAGGACATATAAAGCATGTTCTCAACACCGTTGACCTGCTGTTCAATGGGAGCAGCGACGGTATCCGCGACAGTCTGGGCATTTGCCCCGGGATAGGTGGTGGAGACCCGGATCGTCGGCGGAGTGATTTCCGGATATTGCTCGATGGGCAATCCCCACAGAGCGACACCCCCGATCAGCATCGTGACAATAGCAATCACGTTCGCAAAGACCGGACGTTCGATGAAGAACTTCGAGAGCATGAAATTGCCTCTTTAGATCAGTGCCGACAGCAAGTCATCATCGTTGTGATGACCTTGCCATCAGTGCTCAATACAGTCCCGGAGGGAAACGGCCCCAAAGCTCATACCGACAGGCAAGAGAATAATAACGGATCAATGAACACAACCACGAGCACGGGTGTCGGCCGGAACATCAATCACTTATCTGAAGTCGACGGTTCTTCACCGGTCTTGGTCTCCACAGAATCAGCTGTGGTGCCTGAACCATCTCCTTCGGTCGTCTGCGGAGGTGACGATTTCTGCGTCCGGTCCATCGGAACCAGCTCCGGATTGACCTCAATTCCGGGCCGCGCTCGCATCAGGCCGATCACAACAACCCGGTCAGTTTCCTGAATGCCGCTCTCAATCGCCTGCAACCCCTTGTCCACTGGTCCCAGGACAACCGGGCGCATCTCAACGACATTCTTGTCATTCACAATCAGCACATAATCGCCGCGCTGATTGCGCCCGATGGCCTGTTCATCAACCATCAGGTAGGGACGCGGATCTCCAAGTTTGGCGCGGAGCCGCACAAAAAGTCCGGGCATCAGGGATTCGTCTTTATTCGGAAAGACGGCTCGTCGCTCGGCGGTTCCTGTTCCGGGGTTAATTCCGAACTTCCGAAAGTCCATGTATCCAACGAATCGGAAGTCTCGAGTCTCTCCCAGAGCTAGTTCAAACTGAATGGGGTCCGCTTCCGTAATCGGCTTCAGCTTCCCTTCTTTCTGCATCGCCAGGAACCGGAGCAGATCGGATTCGCTCAGCGTGAAATACGCGTACATCGGATCGACCGATTCGAGCGAAGCCAGAAGAGTCTGCCCGGCGACGATCAGATTTCCAATGTCAACAAGATGCCGCCCCATGCGTCCAGCAAAGGGGGCGGTGATCACCGTATATCCCAGATTCAGTTCAGCATCACGCAGAGCGGCTTTCGCAGCGTCGACCTCCGCGGCTTTTGTGTCCCGTTCCGCTTTCTGAATATCCAGCGAACTGGCTGTGGCAGCGTCATCTCGTGCGAGTACTTCAGTACGGGCAAGTTGCTGTTCAGCAAGGAGAAGCTGGGCTTCGGCCCGTTTCAGATTTGCTTTGGCCGAGTTGACCGCAGCAATGTAGGTCTCCTGATCAATGACGAAGAGGACGTCCCCCTCTTTCACCAGTTGACCATCCTTAAAGCGGATCTCCTTCAGATAGCCGCCCACGCGTGCCCGGAGGTCCACCGTCTGAGCCGCACTGGTTTGACCTGTCGTTTCGAAGTAACGCTGAACAGGCCGAAGAATTGGTGTTGCCACCGAGACCGTCGGAGGAGGAGGAGTTGCCAGTTCGTTCCGTTTGCTGCAACCAAAGGCTGCCAGCACGATCATCAACTGGACACAGGACCAATAGTGACTGTTCAAGGAATGCCTTTTAGCTGAAACCAATCGCGCACGTCACTTCATACATTCCCGAATTTTTGTGATTGATTCAACCTTCCTGTACCCCCCTTTGTCCGTTCTCGACAACAAATTTGGCCCGGGTCCGACACGGACTTCCCGGCTTTGATACGTAGTCGAGGACACGATAGTCCGATTGCCATCGATCCTGAGTGATCTCACAACGGACATATCCTCGCTGGGAGTTATAAAACTTCAGGAACGGGTTCTCCGCCATTGCGGTTGCCCGATACTTTTCTCCATCGCTTCCATCTCCCCCGGAAGTGATCGACGTACCAACAAACTCTGTTGCGACCGTCGGCTGTTCAGGTTGATCAAAATCGACCTTCAAATCATTCACCCAGTTGGAATGGATGTCTCCTGTAATCACAACCGGGTTTGAAATCTGGCGCTCGGAAACAAACCCAAGCAACCGCCTGCGGGCAGCATCATACCCGCTCCACTGGTCCATGCTGTATTTGACCTCTTCTCCAGCAGCCCGATCGATTCGCCCCATCATGACCTGCTGCGCGAGTACGTTCCACCGGGCTGTCGAGTTGAGCAACGTGTTCATCAGCCACATCTCCTGCTTTGCACCGAGCATCGTTGCATTAGGGTCCAGCATTTCATCGCAAGGGGCTTTTGTCCCATCGCCACATGGCTGTAGTGTCCGATACTGGCGCGTATCCAGAACAGCAAACTGAATCAGCTGCCCGAAGTTCACATTTCGGTAGAGCTGAAGAGAATGCCCCGTTG
>CALLWY010000335.1 GCA_938015865.1 uncultured Planctomicrobium sp. | reverse complement strand
GCTTTCGCGTTTTGTTTGATTTCTCAGGGATGAACCAGATCTGTCCAGAGCCGATGCGATGGCTTTGGGAACTGATCCGGGCCTTTTAGAAGAAGTTCACTCTTATCGGGTCTCGAGCTGAACAAGCTGGACTTTCTTCTCCTGAAGTTGTCGGGCTGTGTTCGAGTCGACAAAGTCGCTGTGGCAACTCCCCTTTCCTCCTTCCGCTCCAACCGCCTTCTTGGTCTTGCTGGCCAGTCGGTGGATTTCTTCGGGAGAAAGGACACCTCGCTTTTCGAGGATTTCCCGCTGTTCTTCGTTGAGTGCATTTGAGACCTTGGCCCGATCCCATTTGAACTCGGCATCTTTTCCGGAGGAGAATTCCGCGATTTCCTTGCTGATCCGGACGCTGCACCAGTCATGTCCGCACATGGCACAGAAGTCGGTGTCCACATCCAGATCTTCATCGTGATAGGCGCGGGCCAGATCGGGATCGAAACTCAGTTCAAAGTGCTTCTCCCAGTTGAGAGCCGCACGAGCCCGGGTCAGTTCATCGTCCCGATCGCGTGAGCCGGGAATTCCGAGTGCGACGTCCGCTGCGTGGGCGGCAATCTTGTAGGCCACGCACCCTTGTTTGACGTCGTCCTTCTTCGGGAGTCCCAGGTGCTCCTTGGGGGTGACATAGCAGAGCATACTCGCTCCGTGGTACCCGGCTGCGGTGGCTCCGATGCAACTGGTGATGTGGTCATAACCCGGAAACATGTCCGTCACCAGTGGCCCCAGAACATAGAACGGGGCGCCATGACAGAGTTTCCGCTGAAGTTTCATGTTGTATTCGATCTGATCGAATGGCACGTGGCCGGGGCCTTCGATCATCACCTGCACCCCCTTGCGCCAGGCTCGTTCGGTCAGTTCTCCCAGTGTGCAGAGTTCGGCCAGCTGGGCGGCGTCAGTCGCGTCGGCGAGTCCCCCCGGTCGGAGACCATCACCGATCGAGAAGGTGACATCGAATTCACGCATGATGTCACAGATGGCTTCCCAGCCGGTGTACATCGGGTTCTGCTCGTTGTGGTCGATCATCCACTTCGCCAGCAGCGATCCACCGCGAGAGACGATCCCGATCAGTCGATCCTTCACATACTTCAGGTGTTCCTGCAGGACTCCCGCATGGATGGTGAAGTAATCGACCCCCTGCTGTGCCTGATGACGCAATGAGTCGAGAATGATGTCCAGATTCAGGTCATACAGCTTGCGGCCGATGATCATGGAGTAAATGGGAACTGTGCCAATCGGAACGGTCGAGTTCCGGATGATGGCTTCGCGACATTCGTTGATGTTCCCTCCCGTCGAGAGGTCCATCACCGTGTCGGCCCCCCACCGTTCGGCCCATTTCAGCTTTTCGACTTCCGCATCGGTCCCGGAGGAAACCGGGGAAGCCCCCATATTGGCGTTGATCTTGGTTCGGGAGGCGCGACCGATCGCCATCGGGTCCAGCTGGTAGCCGAGGTGAACCTTGTTCGCGGGAATCACCATGCGACCGGCAGCGACTTCATCCCGGACCTGCTCCGGAGTGAGATGGCCTTCGCGTTCAGCGACACGCTCCATCTGAGGGGTAATGATCCCGAGCCGGGCCGATTCGAGCTGAGTGCTCGGTTCGAACGTGGCAGGATAGACTACGGTCCGTGGCGTTCCGTCAGATTGGATAAAGGTGACAGACTTTTCTTCCGGGGAAACGGCGAGTGATTCTGCCGGTCCTTCCACAGTTCGCCATCCTTCTGGAAGAAAATCCCAGGCGGTTTTGTCCGATGGTTCCGGCATTCCCGGAGTGTCCGGAGACGAAAACGTCCAGCGTCCTTTGAGTCCCGGGGCGATGCATGGCTTTCTGGCGAAGCTGCCGGGAGTCGTTCCCGCTGCGGTGGAGGATGGATTCTGACCGAGAGGGGGCAATTCATAATTCATGCTGCAGAAACCTCTTCCGCTTGAAAGGCGGAGCTTTCTGAGAGGGGATTTTTAAGGAACGAATCTATCGTATCGCCGGGGGATCGTAGCGTCCATCCCCGGTGGTGCCACAGGGAGAATGTGCAGCAAATTGCTTCGTTTCGGATCGGAGTTTCGAAATACCAGAACGTTTGCGAGACGTGGTCCCTCAGCTACAATGTCGGATTCCCCATTTTTCGGCGTCGATGCAGTCGACTTTGATGCTGTCACGAATTTGCGTTCCCTGCAAATTCCGGAAACTGGTACCCCTTTATGACCTCTCTGGACCAATCTCCCCCTGCCGATGTGCAGCAGGAAACGATCCTTGTTCTCGACTTCGGTTCGCAGACCGCTCAACTGATCGCGCGACGTGTTCGTGACCTGCAGGTGTTCTGCCAGCTGGTTCGGCACGATCTGACTGCCGAACGGATTCGCGAAATCAATCCGAAAGGGCTGATTCTCTCCGGGGGACCAGCGAGCTGTTATGAACCGGGGGCCCCTCAGGTTGATCCGGAAATTTTCAATCTGGGGATTCCGGTGCTGGGCATCTGCTACGGCATGCAGGTCACCTGTCGGGCGCTGGGCTGCGAAGTCAAGCCGGGGAAATCGCGTGAATTCGGTCACACGGAAATGCAGTGTGAATCGGACAGCCCGCTCTTCAAGGGGATCCCCAAGACCTTCACCACATGGATGAGCCACGGGGACCGGGTCGAAAACCTGCAGGATGAATTTGTTGTCGTCGCCCGGACGGCTGATTGTCCGAATGCCGCCATTGCCCACAAGACCAAACCAATCTACGGGCTTCAGTTTCATCCCGAGGTGTCACACACACAGCATGGCGAGCATCTGCTCGGAAACTTTGTCCGAAACATCTGCGGGTGTCAGGGGACATGGAAAATCTCCTCGTTTATTGATCAGGAGATCCAGTCGATCCGAAATCGGGTCGGAGATGCCCGGGTCATCTGCGGTCTCTCCGGCGGGGTCGATTCATCGGTCGTGGCAGCCCTACTCTCGAAGGCGATCGGTCCGCAGCTCACCTGCATCTTCGTTGATAACGGACTTCTCCGAAAAGGAGAGCGGGAACAGGTTGAATACGAATTCCGTGAGCATTTCAAGACAGACCTGCGTGTCGTCGATGCGGAGCAGCAATTCCTTGATGCACTGAAAGGGGTCACCGAACCTCAGCAGAAGCGCAAGATCATCGGCAAGACCTTTATTGATGTGTTCAATCAGGAGGCATTGTCGATCAAGGATGCCCGGTTTCTGGCTCAGGGGACCTTGTATCCAGACGTCATCGAATCGGGAGCCAACCCAGACGGGCCGGCAGCGACGATCAAGTTTCATCACAATGTCGGCGGGCTTCCGGAAGATGTTCAGTTCGAACTGATCGAACCTCTGCGGATGCTCTTCAAAGACGAAGTTCGCCGGATGGGGCAGGAACTCGGACTCCCGGATGCCATTGTCTGGCGTCATCCCTTCCCGGGACCAGGGCTGGCGGTTCGGTGTCTGGGCGAAGTGACAAAAGCCCGACTCGAAACCCTCCGCGAAGCCGATGCGGTCTTTACTGAAGAACTTCACGAAACCGGAACCTATCGGAAGGTTCAACAGGCATTCGCTGTTCTCCTGCCGCTGCAAACGGTCGGGGTGATGGGTGATGCCCGTACCTACGAAGATGTGATCGCGTTACGATCTGTCGACACCGACAACTTCATGACTGCGGACTGGTCCAAACTTCCATACGACCTTCTTCAGCGGGTCTCGACAAAAATCATTAACACCGTCCGCGGGGTGAACCGGGTTGTTTACGACATCAGCTCCAAACCACCCAGCACGATTGAATGGGAATAAGACTGGTTAACTCTGAATGAGATTCCTCCCGATGTTTGCGATTGGTTCAATTCCATGGTCAAACATCGGGATTTTGCTTGAGGTCGTTCCGCAACGGGTCATGATCAGTTATTGGCTCGCACATACTGGTGCGCCGGGCCAATCCTGATCAGTCATTCAATGTTGGTGGAACTGGCTCATGTCAAACCGGATGCGCGGGGTGGGGTTGGTCCTGTGGATCCTCGTCTGTCTCGGTGCAGGTGGACTGGGAGCGATGGCGACCAATCCTGAGATTGATGGATGGTACCAGACGGTTCTTAAGCCGGACTGGAATCCCCCCAGCTGGGTGTTCGCCCCGGTCTGGACGACGCTCTATATTCTGATGGGAATCTCAGCGTGGATCATCTGGCAACGGGCCGGGTTCCCGGGGGCGGCGGTTCCGTTGGCTCTGTTTGTGATCCAGCTGATCCTTAATGTCGCGTGGTCGTGGATCTTCTTCGCCATGCATCTGATTGGCGGGGCGGCCATCGAGATCGTGATCCTCTGGTTCGCCATTCTGGTCACAATGATCACTTTCTTTCGCCGGTCAAAAATCGCGGGCTGGCTTCTTGTTCCTTATCTGGGATGGGTGACGTTCGCCAGCGTGCTGACGATTACCATCTGGCGGCTGAATTCGGGACGGTGAACTCGGAGAAGTCGCTTGAGAGAGGCTCTCGCTCCATCTCCAATCTGGCGATGTCACGGGATCAGGCGAACTGTTACGATCTGCGGGAGTTTTGAATGGATATGGACTCTCCCCGCTTCAACCTCTCACACCTCTTATGATCATCGAGGGACTTTGCACAACAACGAACAGCGACGGGTCTGTCAACCTGGCGCCAATGGGACCTGTTGTTGACAAAGAGTTGACGACGTTCCTGTTTCGGCCGTTTCAGTCATCGACCACGTATCAGAACTTGAAACGCTCTGGATGCGGTGTCTTCCATGTGACGGATGATGCCGCGTTGATTGCTTGGGCGGCGGTGGGATGTCTTCCGCGTCTCTCGCCGATGGAGCCAGCTCGAAAGGTTCCGGGATTTGTTCTTGCGGATGCCGTTCGATGGTACGAATTTGAAGTCGTTTCGATCGACGATTCGCAGCCACGTACGGAGATCACCACCCGCATTGTTCATGTGGGGCACGGAAGAGACTTCTGGGGATTCAATCGGGCCCGTCACGCCATTCTGGAAATTGCCATTCTGGCGACCCGACTTCATCTTCTGACCGAAGAGGAGATCCGTCCGCAGCTGGACTCCGCGCGTATCATCGTTGGTAAAACCGGAGGAGAAGAAGAACTGGCTGCGTTTCAGATGCTCGAAGAATTCATCTCCAAGAACGTTCAGAGGCGATCCTGAACTGAATCGATCGGGCCATCCTGCCTGGAGGTTTCACCTCACCCACCGTTCTTGTGTCGGAGGCGTGTTGGGGCGTCGAAAACGGTATCAGTCAGGACGTTCCTGCTTCCACCCGAGTGCTTCCAGACTGTCCCGAATCGGGATATCTCCAAAGCTGATCCCCAAGGCTCTCGCAGCTTCCACCCCCGAGTTATCAGGCGTGACCTGAGAGAGTTTCCCGACCGCTTCCTTGATGGGGACCGCACGAATCGCTGGGGGGTGGTACGAGACCATCATCCCGAATTGTTTCTGGACCAGCAGTCGGACGGCATGGGCTCCGTACATGGTGGCCAGACATCGATCAAAATTGGTGGGCGGACCTCCTCGCTGTAAATGGCCAAGGACGACGCAACGGACCTCCCGGTTGAGTCGATGCTCCAGCTCCCGGGCAACGATCTCTCCGATCCCTCCCAGACGGACTTGCCCCGCTGCCGGGCCATCTGGTCTACCGGAAGTAACCAGTGTTCCATCTGGCAGTTGAGCGCCCTCAGCCACGACAACAATTGAGAACCGTTTATTTTCACGGTCCCGCTCCTGAATCTTCTGGCAGACGTTCTCAAACGACCATGGGATCTCGGGCAGGAGAATGACTCCCGCTCCTCCAGCGATTCCCGCATGCAGTGCAATCCAGCCAGCATGACGCCCCATCACTTCGAGGACCATCACCCGTTCATGACTGATCGCTGTGGTGTAAAGCCGGTCGATAGCGTCGGTGGCACAGGCGACGGCACTGTCAAAACCGAATGAGAACGCTGTCGCAGAGAGATCGTTATCAATTGTCTTGGGGACGCCGATCACGGGGAGACCGTACTCGTGAAACTGTTCGGCAACCGCGAGTGATCCATCCCCTCCAACGCAGATCAATCCTTCGAGATTGAGCTGGTGAAATGTCTCCTGAACACTGGCAAGAAGTTCTCCGGGAAGGTCGATCCGTTCATCAATTCCACGCCGGGCGGCAAATCGGCCCTTGTTCGTCGATCCCAGTATTGTCCCCCCTCGATTGATGATTCCGAGCGTGTTTTTCCGGTCAAGTACCATGTAGTCAATCGGGTCGACGAGCCCTTCATATCCGCGCCGAAATCCAATGATTTCGTAACCAAAACGGCTGGCACTCTTCACCACCCCGCGAATCACAGCATTGAGTCCGGGGCAATCGCCCCCGGAAGTTAACACCCCCACGCGCTTTGGAATCGACATGACTCTCCCTGACGAACTGGTTGATGCTCTTGCGGGATCACCCCACCTGTCGAGCGCTTCGAAGTTCCACCAGACATCAGCATATCGGGAAATTGGAGATGAGGGAGACCTGATTGGCCTACAGGTGAGGCAAAATCAGGGACCCATCTGAGAGGATCGATGAGAAGTTGTGGCCGATTCTGGATAGGGGGGCAAATAGCCTCCGGGGCTTTCCGCTGTTTCGCAGTTCGTTCATTCTTGTAGAGGAGTTTTTCAGCCCCAATAACTTTCCAACAGGCCCAACGTGCGATAACGTATAGGAACTTGGCCCGTTTGGCTCAGTTGGTTAGAGCGTACGGTTCACATCCGTGAGGTCGCAGGTTCGAGTCCTGCAACGGGCATTTCTCTTTGCGATACGTCTTCTGGTGATTGCGCTCGCAATGCTGCAGGGAGACACCTGACAGATTCTGTTCGGTGCCATTATTTCTGAAAGTATTGGCACATCAGGTTTTCGGTCGACTGGCTTCAGTTGGCTCTGCTCTCCATTGTGATTTCATTCCAGTGCTGTTGCTGGACAATTTCGGCTCCTCTGTCACCAGTCTGCTGCTGCAGGAAAATGCATTTTGAAAACCCGTTTCAAGGGGTTTCACGATGCAAAAACACAAGATCTCGATCTGTTGATGTTGATGTAATGTTCGTTTTGATAAGAGGTTGCACTGTTTTTTGCTCTTGTCACGAATCCTCAAGTGTAAAAATTTTGATCAATGTCACCGATTCTCTGTCAAAACTTCGTCAGTTGAGACAACTCAGTGATAGGAGGCATCAACGAGTTCCGTCTCTTCGTCTCCCGTGTTGATCCAGTCTGAATGGCCAACGCCAGTGGATACGCTGAAAAGTCAGGATTCATCGAATCTTACGGAAAATGCGCCAGCTCAGCAGGGAGTGAAGGAAGAGGAATTCATTCGCCTGCTGATGGGATCGTATCGCGCGCTCTATCTGTATGCGAGAACACTGGTTCCAGACGCTGTCGATGCGGAGGAGTGTGTTCAGGAAGCGAGTTTGCACCTCTGGCGGCGATTCGATGAATTTGATCGGAGAGAGAATTTTTCGAGGTGGGCGCGGGGATTCGTCCGGAAGATCGTGAAGAACTTTCACCGGAAAATGCGTCCCAGCTACCTGGCTTTTGATGATGACCTGATTGATCGACTGGCATCCGTTCAGGGAGCTTCGCAAGAGCTTCTCGAGCTGCGGCGCGAACGGCTTTCCGGATGTGTCGAGAGGCTTTCCACTCGTGATCGGAAATTGATTCGGGCCTATTACGAGTACGGGGAGTCCGTTGGAGCCTTG
>CALLWY010000334.1 GCA_938015865.1 uncultured Planctomicrobium sp. | reverse complement strand
CGAGAGCAGTTCCGGGATCAAATGTTTGATGCGATCCCATTGTGCATCCGAGAGAGACGTGTTCCCGACCAGATCAATCTTCCGTGTACATGGCATGAGCGAAACTCCTTTCGCTCAAACCGGTACGCAACTCGCTTGCCAAGTAGGGTTATGCAAAGCCCTCTAGGACCTCCTGGGCTCCGAATGTGTGGAATATTAAAACCAGCATGGCAGACACAGATCCTGCAGTCATCTATCGCCGATGTGAGAAGAACCAGGTGAACTTAAAACGATTTCCTTGGAGAAAATCGTAGTGAAATCGCTTGTCGATGGGCCAGTAACGGGCTTCGAGAGGAAGGCTGGTTAAAGTGAATACGCTACTATTGCTCGCGACACGGTAACAGCATACCATTTGCTTGACCATGATCAGATCTGACGATGGGCGAGCGCGGTGGCTGCCTCCTTGTGTGTAGCGGTTCATTCTGAAGTACGAGCTGCGAACTTTCTTGCGACAATTCTTGGGTCGATTAAACCGACTACGAATAACTTTTCTTCGCTCAATTCATTTTGACCGCAGTCCCTCCGATACCGGAAATTTAGGCCTCAACCGGTGAATGCTTCAGCACCGGAGTGCCTCCTCCCACTCTTTCTCCGAAATTTCGAACCACACACCATGTGAGCGACGTCGACAAGCAGGGTGAAACCCAAACAGACCCTGCCCGAGAATGATTTTGTAAAAGTGGTTGCCGTCGGACTTTCTAGTGTTTAAGTAGATGATGCGGTCATGATCGACGAAATGGCCGTCTTGAGGAAATACAATTTTAAGTCGTAGATGCGCGAACTTCTCTGATATCTCTCTGGCAGCAGTTTCCTGATCTGCCCAACTGGTAAAATTGCCACCCCGTTCACTTCCGCGAATTCGCCCTGCCTTCACGATGATCTCTGCATCATCTTCTGTTTTGAGCACCTTCAGAAAGTTCTCCAGCGATTCGATTTGCTGGTCATTGTGAATGATATGTGGGTCGATGATGACAGCACCACAGGCACTATGCTTAAGCAGGTTGCCGAAGAACCTTATTGAAAAGAGGTTATGGGGCTTGCCCGGTTCAAGAGTGAATTCATTAAACTCTCTTAAATCAGGGAGCAGCAAAGGTTTTGTTAGAGGGGACGAGTCGACTGTCTCACAGGCCTCTCGCTCTCTCCCAAGACGATTTCTACAAGCGCCGTCCACTTCCGGACCAAGCGGGCAATCCCACGGCCATTTCCAAACGGTATTAAGAGTGCCGTCGCCGTTATACACAGACAAGGTAGCGAATTGCCTGTCACTCGGCTCACACAATAAGACATTCACTCCGAGTGCCGTTAACTCAGCGATTCGATGATACGCCAAAGTTCTTAATGCTACTGCACCGGCAGTTGGCACTTTTCCCAGAATGAGCGTAACTTTGTTGGCACCGCAAGGTCGATTAGCAAGCTGTTTCAGGACGTCAAACCAATCGTAATTCAGTCCTCGAATCGGGCCGGGAATGATTTCGTCGACAACCAGAGACACAGATCCAGCAGCTGACACCAAAGAATCAACCATCTCGCGTCCGGGAGAAGAACTGACGTCTCGCCATGGACTTGGATGTCCAGAATCCAATGCGTCAATCAGTACTCCAAGATATTTAAGTGGGGCGCCGCGCGAGAGTTTTTCATGCGCAAACTGGTTTTGATAATCACAGAGACATCCATAACAGCCTGTGCTGTCCGGGTCACAATCGCAACCTGCGAGCAATTCATGCGCCCGACGAATTACTTTGGGAAGCGAATGAAGAATGCGGCGGCAGTGACCGGCACCTCCCGGTACGGCATCGTAAATCACGATCGCATGACGATCTGCCTGATCTTCAAGAGGCACGGTCGTGGATTCCAGATCCGCGCGCTCGATATTCAACTCTCGACACGCGGCATTTGTCAGGGCATAACCGAGACTCAGCCAAAATCCGGTATCAACTCTGGAATGCCCAGTTCCGTGAAACTCCAGCCACACAACATCGGTTTCATACTGATGGCCCAATGCAACAGCCTGACCCTGAGAATTTCCACCAAGCCCAATCGGCCCCTGACACGTCTGGCTACGTTCGTGATATGGAGGTCGGTGCCGACGCGGTTTATCCTTACTGTCAAAGTGCGCTCGCCCACACCTGCTGCAGAGTGTGAATCCTTCCCGTCGGGGAATCCCATGGCGATCAGTAGTAAAGTTTCCAAGATTCAACACAAGAAGGCTTCGCCCACTGAGGTAATAACCATCGACGCGAACCGGACTGTCATTAGTTGGAAACGATTCTCCGTCTTCCGTTGAAGGGCCGACTGGAGTTTTCCGGTCTCGAATGAAAAATGCCCGAGTCGTTTGGATGCGTGTGGGACGCTGTCCACGAGGCTCTTCACCTTTCTCGGCTACATCGGTAACGAACCCCCAGCGAGGTTCTACCCATTGAAGCGGCCGATCGTTCAATGGCTGACCGCACGTTGGGCATTCCGGCTTCACGTCGTATGGCTTCTCCGTCCCTTGGGGCCACACCTCAATAGCGTTGCAATGATTGCACAAGCGAAACCAGTTTGTGGGATCAAACTCCAATGCAGGGAATTTTCGAAGGCCGACAGACCGGTAGATCCTCTTCCCTGCAACTACCTCCGCCCCCGGAGCATATTCACCTAATCCGATCTTTCCGTCTCGCTCAAACTTCAATCGTGACAACGATCTCTCTGAACGTTCTGCATTGAATTCCTCTCTGAGGACGTGCAATCTCACGACGTTTACTGGAAAGGCAAAGCTTGGCAATGTGCCGCGACTCATCAGGAAAGAAATTAGAAACTCATTGCGTTGTTGCTTCAGGAGTTTACGGAACGAGTATGCCAAGTTTTGTTCTAATTTACGTTCGCCCATGAGTTCATTTTCCCGCTCCAGGTTTCCGTCTCGTCGAGCAGCCTCAGCCTCTTGAAGCAGTTGTGAGGCCCGATTGTTATGGAGTTCCTCTCCAACTCGGAAACTCTTGATAAGGTGAACCGCATCGTTGCAAGCCTTAGCCAGTGGATTGCTTCCCTGTGGATTCGGGTCAGCAATCAATTCGAGAACGTTCTGAATGTCTGAGTCCTGCATTTCCGGGAATGCGTTTGAAATCCGTGACGTGCAGATTCCACGATTCCTTTTGTCCATCAGCCAGTGTCGCAGGTAGTCAGCTGGGGTGCAGTTGGTTCCATCGAGGCGATCTTCGAAGAAGGCCCCAACCGTTCCCGCCATACGAAATCGTTCTCTCTCGCCCCCAACAATCTGTTGGTTAAGCCAGGACCAGAATTCTGACAATACTTCTGCGAAGCAGTGCCGCTGCAAAATTTTCGTGTTTGTCAGATCAATGCGAGGAGGATCGACGGCACCGGCAATGATGTCTTTCGGGCGAGAGAAGTATATTCGATCATGTGGCCGTCGTTGACAGAATGTGAGAACAAATGCGACGGCGTCGGCACGACGACCAGCCCGCCCTGCGCGTTGCAGGTAATTCACAGTGCTTGGAGGAACATTGCGAAGAACAACTGCCTGCAGCGAGCCAATGTCGATCCCCATCTCAAACGTCGTGGAACAGGAAAGGACGTTTACCTGTCCACACTGAAATGCTTCCTGAATCTGCTGGCCAAGTTCAGAAGCAAATTGAGCAGTGTGCTCTTCACATCTGAGTTCGCTGCGGGCTCCATTCACAAACCTCGCCGTGAACATGTTTTTCGAATAGTCGTTTTCAGGAAAATCTGAGTTGGCGACGAGTGTCAGCTCGCCTTGGCAGTGTGGCTCAACACAAACACTGTCAAAGAACGATGTCGCATGGGCTCCACACACACGACACCGCCACAATTTGGAGGGACGTCGAATTCGTAGGCTATCGTGTCGAATTGCGATCGCAGTGACTCCTCCTTGTGGCGAGATTTCCAGCAGATCGCTGAACTCGTGAACAATTCCATCAAACAGGAAGTTCAATATTTGACGAATATTGGAATCGCTGACATCTGCTCCTCCGCGGCGTTTTGCCCAGCGTCGAAGCATGTCGACATAAATCGTATCCTGCCCTCCCGCATTCCACATGCCATGCAAGATGTCATCACCACCACTTGGCTTCTCTTTGACTAGGTAATGCTGTTTTGACGCAAATCCTGGCCGCTCGACGCCTGGCGGAATAGTGATCAAATATCGGCGTCTCATGAGTCGGAGAATCCGATCAACAAGATCGCCCAAATGGCCGAACGTCAGCTTTGGTCCGGGCCACGAGAACTCAAGATTCAACGGTTCGTTCTGTCGTCCTTCAAAAAGCGAGCGAATTTTATCTGGCCACTCAACCTGAAGCAGGCCAAGGGACTCCAGAACCAATGGCTGTGTTCCGGATACTTCTTGAAGAAGGTATTTCAGGATGGCATTTTTCTTGTCGCTCACGCTAGACAAATAAGACGCCTGGAATGGATTATCCCTGAGTTCCGCAAGGTCACGGTCCAGAAGATAGGGGACTCGAAGTTTGCGTTGGTCGATTTGGTTAATCGTCTCATTTGCCCAATCGCTTAAAGTTAGCTCATGGTCTAGATTCCGCAGTGCGTCATATGCAGCTTCACGGATCAGATACTTGCGAGCGTGATCCTGTAGATACGAAGCCATGAACGCTGCATTCTGGCGGCTGTCGCTGAAGACCAGCAGTTTTCTGCCTCCTCCAATAAGCGGATCAAAATTGGCTCCGAATCGATATGCGAAATCAGCCTGAAGTTCTGCCTGCTGACGTGAGGGCAACGCCGGCAGCTGATTATAAAGCGACTCAATAAGTACGCTAACAGGCGCATCTTGACCAGTCTGGAAGCGACTGGTGACCCTTCCATGACGGTGGTTGCTGCCACACTGGGGACATTTCTGGACATCGGTGAGATCGCTACTCCCTTCGACTCGGTACAGGGTTCGCCAGATGGGAGTTCCGGGCGATGCGTTTCTCTCGAGTTGTCCGTTTCGCAGATCAACACGTATCGCCTCCAGCGGGGAACCATCGGCAGTTTCTGGAGTGAATGCCAACAGTTGAACTGGCCGACTCCAGACTGGAGGTTGGTCGAGTCCTTCTATTTGAGGGTTCAGGTCGGCGGAAAGAAATGGGTAACAGCAGTTTCGACAGTGTGAAACCTCAAATGCAATCCGGTCTGCCGGTTTCATGCGTCTTACCGCAACGCGTTTCACGCCGAGTTCAGGAACATCCCAGGAGGGTTGTGGATCAGCGAGTTCTTCGTCACTTGCCAAGTCAACAAAAAATCCCTCGAGCGCGCTGACAAACAGGTGATAACGACACGGCAGAAGCGTCTGTTCTCCGGGACACCGTCGGGCGGCATTACACGAGGATACAAGCCGTTCAAGATGAGAAGAATAGTCCTCATTCTGATTCGACGACCAAGCCGCAGCCAGCTGTTCAAACTGCTGAGGAGCTCCCTTCACTTGCTCCCAAAGCCAATGAAACCGGGGATGTCCTCGCAAGAGATGATAGAGAAATGCCCGGCGATCCTCTTTTGCGCGAATTTTCGCCTCATTCCAAATTCGTGATGGGGCGATCTCCTTGAATGCCGCCCAGAATTCGTCATCAGCTGGCTGATCAAGATCTAAAAAAGCGTCTGGAGGGATTGATGCCCAAGCATTGTCACTCCTCAGCTCAGCATCGGCCCCATCAAACTCCCAGCGAACAGCATCTGATGCGGGGTCGAGACGTTCGGCAAAGATGACTCCGGATTCATCAAAATCAACCCCAAATAATGCCCCAGCAAACTCGGCAGTTTTCGTTCGCCGTTCGTCCACGGACATGTTCTCACCAGCAAGCGTAGCGCTTGTGGCGATACAGACAGGTTCATGAACTGAAGCGCCACGCTTCTGCTTTCCACGACGCACAGCTGCACGAACTCGTTGCATCAGCCGCGCTAACTCGATCCCTTGTGCGCCTCGGTAGCTGTGGGCCTCATCGAGGATCAGAAATCGCCATGCAAATTCGTCGACGTCGTCAAAGAACGGAGTTTCCTGCGGCCGAAGCAATGCCTGCTCAAGCATGGCAAAATTTGTGATCAGCAGATCTGGCGGATTTTGGATGATCTCATCTCTGCCTAGTAGCTGATTGGACGGGGCATTCGGCTCTCTCTCTAGCCCTTCTCTCCGCGTATTCGCTGTTTCACTCGTATAACGTGCAAACGTAACTGGGATCGGCGGGTCGCCTCGCCCCGGCCAGTAACCAACAAGCTGCGTGAGTCGCCGAATCTGGTCATTGACCAGTGCGTTCATCGGATAGACGAGCAAAACGCGAATTCCCCGTCCTGCAGTTTCCCCGCTCGCGGTTCTCGTCGGATGCCTCAAGATCCAGTCGATGGATGGAATGAGGAAACACTCCGTCTTACCACTGCCAGTGCCGCTTGCCACTACTGTGTGGCGGTCCACATCAAATTGATCGGCGTCATAACACAAGCGTTCAATCGCCTGCACCTGATGATGGTACAGCACGCGATCACGTAGAAATCTCTCTCGCCGACGAGGAGCTGCTCGCTGCCTTGTCGCTGGCGATTCAGCCGGTGCTCGAAGACCAAATCCAGTTGATCTCGCCGCTGTTTGCGGCTTGCTGTCAGTCTCGGGTAACGAGAATAGCTCTGCAAACCTCGGAAAAAGAATACCTCTCTCAACCAGGTTGCCCAGTGTTTGACTCCCAGGCAAATAGGGGGCCGTCGCCTCCAAAAAAGGACCTGCCAAAATCTGCCCTGGCTCGGAAAGTATCTTTGAGAACCTTTCATAGAGCTGGGTAATTCCCTGGTTCAGTCCGAACGTGGTTGTCAGATATGAGATGTACTGATTTTTCAGGTGATTGGCGACGTCTATCGGGTTCATTCGCTTCCTCTCAACCTGGGTGTCGTCGCCGATGTTTGGGGAGATGAGATTTTCGGACGCTGAAATCCACGTCCACTTGGTCTGTCTCTTCTCCTGGTCTATTTCGCAAAGTGCAATTGACTCGCATTCCGCACATCACATCGGCGAGAGTCCGTGTTCCCGAATGGTTCTTATGGTTCTCATCGTAGGATCGGATTTTCTGAATTCGGTCGCGAGTGTCTTGCGGTAAGGAACGCCATTTGAATCTTGCAAACCTGTGTCGCTCAGCGCCATGAGTGACATAGTTATCGAATGTGGCTTCAAGTGATGGGAAATTTCGGCAATGAAGAAGGATAACACCAATGCCAGCGTCGTATCCCACTATGACTCCAGACGTTGTTCTTGCGCATTCTCCCGTCGAAGTAACGGCTGAGGTCGAGGATGCAATCGATTCTTTCTGAACATGGCGAAGAGTCCTCAGCACACGCATCTCCTGTTCTGTTCGATCACAGCGGAAGCGGACTGCGGTACCGAGCCCCCCGCGATACAGTGTCCAGTACACGAGTTCTGCGAGCGCGATGGTCCTCTTCATTAACATTGGCCAGCAATCAAGGGCTACTCCAAATGCATACAGGAATTCACGCATTATCGCCGATTTGTCGTCGGCCAGGTCAAATACGGCATTCTCACCTTCCCATGCAGTGATGCGATCAAGCCAGGCGAGTTGCCAGGCAATCACTGCAAGTCCTGGGAGGCCAGTGTGAGTTTCCACCTGAACCGTGCGGCCGAAAAGTACCTTTGTCTCCAATTCTGAAGGCTTGAAAAGCTCAGCATGAAGAGGACCGCTGATGGGATCGGAAACAAGTGTTTCCTTATAACGGCCGAGAAATTTGAACATCTCGGCCTGTTCTGGAGTCCAGATTTCCTTACTTGTCCAAGAAACGAGTGATTCGAAGATGACTGCGTTGGCCAGCTCCCTTGCGGGGATTGGATCGACGATGAGAGGCTGTAAATTGGTAAAGCAGCATGTCGGAGGAGACCGATACGGTGTCTCGACTGCCCATTGGCTTTCGTCAGCGCTCCAGTACAGCGAATAATCACAGGTAGCTGACCTTGAACGCCTCCGTTCATGAGCAGCCAGCCGGCCGCTGTTCAATTGCACGTGGAAGAACTGATCGTCGCAGGTTGCACGACAGTCCAGAGCCTTGTCATCAATCCCCAGTACTCCAGAGAACTGATCTAACGATTCGATTGACGTTAGAGGAGTCGGGAAGGCAAAACTGTGATGATGTCCTTGATCAGTGAGGGCAGTCCTTGCAGTTCGTCGACTCAGCGGCAAGAACGCAGTAATCGACGGCAAGTCGAGTTTTTCATGGAAGTCCAAGACTCGACTTGCAGCTTCTAATTGCATTTCAGCAAATCGTTCGGGCAGAATCTGGCCGGACTTGTTCAAATGATATTCGAGCAGTTTCCTCCCCGTCCCGAGCAACCAGAGGGCACAAATGTAAGTCAATGGATAAATGAATTTGTCTAAATCAACAGTTTGCTGGCCGGACGCAACCCAACGGAGCGGATAGTACCGTCCGATGGGAATCCCCAGCTTCAGAAGTATCGGAAAGACTTCAGGAGAATTATTCCCCGACAGGGCGAGATCGGGATTGTCCCTGCACACGCGATGGACAAGAGTCAGCACAGCCTGGTGTAAAGCCTGCGCCCAACTGCGCTCTCGATCGTTCGTGGCTGGTTCTGCGATCAGTTGATCCAGGTCGGCAAGGAGCCGAACTGCGTCGGATAGATCGAAATCCTTGCCAGCGGCCATGTCTGACAACAATGCAGCAATTGTCTCGCAATCAACTGGTTTGCGATTCAGACGCAGTAATGTGATGTAATGGAGAAACTCGGCCCACGTAATCGGTCGGTCGTTGCCCAGTCGGACTTCACCGGTAGAGCGGTTCAACAACAGCGTCACCGGTTCCAGTGTTTCCGATCGCCGTGTGGCCAAGTGAAGTGCTTTTTGGAAGAATCCACTGGTAGACCGTGCGAGTGAAATAGACGTCCACGTACGACCGGGCAGTTCATTGCAATCCACCACCCATTCACAGGACTCCAGTTCCGCTGTGGAGAGTGAGAAAACCTTGGGAGAGGAGAGTAAATCGCAAGGGGCCCACGCTGCCACCACCATCCCAGTCTGCTTTGAGGTAGACTGCCACGCGATGATTAGTGACTCCGTATCCGAAGCTCCTTGCAAGGAGTCAATCAACGGACGCTCAGTTTGCAGAACAGCAGTATACCGCTGGCACTCGTTGTCCAGTTCGATTGTCTCGCCATATGAAAACAAACTTATGACACAAGTATTTCCGGTCGGACCTGCCTGAATTCTGCCAGTGTACGGATTGCCGTTGATCAAAAGATCTGATCCGATGGGCGTCTGGATTTCGAGCTGCGCATCATACATCCTTACGATGTTGGGGCTTATAAAGAGAGGCTCACGAGTCCATTCCGAATATTCGTCGCCAGCACCAGTGATTCGCCAGCGCAGAGCTTCTAGAGGCCAACTGAATGTCAAATGCGGGAACTCGTCACTTGACCAGCACCATCGCACCTTAAGATTTGGCTTTACAGTTGATGATCGAATGTTCCAAAGCCCTGTAGCTCGGGTGACTGCAAGTCCTTCTTCATCCGAAATTTGTCCTGCGCGACTGTCAGCAGAAATTCGAACCGTTGCATTAAGGTTCCTGGTATCGTATTCCGGTCCTTGAATTGCCAGGTCAGGAACAATTGCAAACCGCAGAAGGGTTCGGCCAACGCCTCTCGACTCACGAAGCTGATAAATGCCAGCTTGTGCGATGGGCAGCCTAGTTGCGGTCTCAGGGGGCAAGTCAAATCTCGCTACTACCGAAACGGAATCTGTTGTTTCTTTGAGGAGTTGCAGAGAAATTGGCTGATCTCTTCGGAGAACCACTGACGGAGCGTCCGCGTAAACGTCGACCTGATTTCCATCCTGGGTTTTCGCAGTCACAATTGGAGTTTCAATGAACTCCACTCTGGGGCCTGGGCGCCGGGCAAGTGGAACGCGGAAGCAATTGTCGCCAACATACCATTCCAGATAAGACTGCGAGTTCGTTCTAGGCGGAACTTCGACTTCCCAAGCAGTCCAGCATTCATTTCCCTTGAACCAGCTCCATTTCAGTGGAACCTGCGCAATATACGGAACGGAGCACTTAGTGGGAGTCCCCTCGAAAATCACGTACCATCTGCCAGAACTGAGGCCGCTGGCATCAATGCTCAATCCGTCTTCAAGGTTTCCGTTGTATGCGTGAAACCAGAAGCCTGGCCACTCAGATGGATAAGGAGTAAATACTCGTTCTATTCCAGAAGCCGAATCGCTGGGCTTGACGGAAATTTGTTCAGGGAACGGTCCTTTGAAGTCGGCAGTCTGCCCTCGATGAGTCCGCGACCAGGCAAGATCAATAGGATGATGTTGTGGCGAAGTGACAAGCCAATTCGTCGTCGCATCGCCGGGGAACGTCAGTCGAATTTCTCCAGTTTCAGGATCGTATCGCAATTGAGGAAGTGCGCTTCGTGCCGCCCTCCGCGTCTCTGGTACTGACGGCAAAGCAGTACGAACTTCATCCGGGTCCAAGGCAAGCGGCAATTGCTGGAGCTCATCATTGCAATCTCCCTTGGTCTTCCACGCCAACACAACGCGAGCGAGGCACCCCCACAATTGGGCGGCTCCCTGCAGATTGCTGGACAGCAGACGTCTAACGTTGCGATGAAGAGGGTAAGGGTGGTTCGCCACCAATTCCGCACGAATATCCGCAGGCAACGAAATCGCCAGAGTGCCAAACTGGTCGCAAGCAGCCGCGATGACGGACATTGCACGAGGAAGTGATGAAGTCGGTATTCCTGCGTGAAAAACAATCGGGCCAACATACCTCTGGCCCCCGTTTGGGATGCTATAGCCAAAAGCATCTAGTGCGGACTTGAACCAACGACCGAGTAACGCCTGAGATTGCGGTCCTGACAGCGCCTCGCTCCAGAACTTCTCAGGAGCTGCAAACACAGATTGCTGAATTCGATCGAAAAGAAACGGCCAGTACTCCTGATGTCCCGCTGCCGCATAGTCACTGCGGGCAACATAAAGCATCCCGAATAGTACCTGAGCGAGAGTATTTTTGTCGGTGTTGTCAGGTTCAATTTGCCACCTGATGATCCGAAAAAGCTGACGAAGACATTGGTCTACATACGCCTGTTCGTGAAAGAAATCTACCAGCCCCGCAATGTCGAATTCGTTTTGCTCAAGAGCCTTTACCAAGTCTTCATGTTCGAATTTGACTGATTGCGGAACCGTTCGTGACATTCCTCTTGGCCCTATCTGTCGAGGAAAACCTGGATTTCATCGTGATCAAGTTTGATTAAGCAACTGGTACAATTTCACTTATCACGTTGACCAAATCAAGAATACTCATCTTGAATCGACAAAACTATTCACACCGATGAGCAGTAAATCACCTTCGGAGCGAGTGTTTTCTTGATCGTGCCTGCTGTTTGGATATTTTGCAGAAAATGAAATCTCGAATGTCGTGCAAAGTTTGCTTATTCGAGAAACTTTGCAGCGTCCATCTTTCTCACTTGACCTCTCGAAGCTGTCCCAAAAATTGTGAGAGAGAACCCCATTTTTGAAAGTTTCGGCAGTGAGGAGCATCAAAATAGATTATTGGTTCGTCCCATAGATATGTCTGCTTTGGTGCTGCGACCAAAAGTGCCGGATGTCCATATTTGTCTGCATGACAATAGCTGATGTCATTTTTCCAACGGCTGTCACCCGGACGCAGTCGATGCGTATGATCCGTCGGCATGACATAGCGTGTTGGCTTGTACCGTGCGGCACCCGTGAGCTGAGGCGCCTTCGGTCTGAAAACATCGCCGAGAAAGTGCCTATCGGCGGCTTTTGAATTGCGGATACCAGCCGTCATCGCGTACCAGAGATCGGAATGAGATTCATACCCGGACTCGATCTTCGCCAGGTAAAACAACCAATGCTTTCCATCGTAAATAGTGCGACTCGTAAATCCGGCTACCCATACGCCTTTCCAGTCATCACTCGGCAGCGAGGCTCGCATCCGGTGCTTACAGGTGCAGAGGGTCAATGCGCCGCCCTGGAAGTTCGGCCCTGAGCCACGTTGCTGGAAAGTTGCGTAGGTGTGATCAATTTCGACTGACATGAGAACGTACGAATAGACTTTGTTTTGGTCGCTTTTAATCTTTTCTTTCAAACCTGCTAGTGGTAGTCCCAGGTTACGGCGAAGTGGGCCATTTGATGGAAAGGGCTGAACCATCTGATTATCTCTGACAGAACGAGAGGAACATTGTTTGTCCGCCTTTCGGAAAGCACAGTGGCCCTTTCTTTCCATGTCGACGGCTTTCATTCTCCAGGTTTCGCCCCTTGATCTGCACTGTTGAGACCATCGTGACTTTGCAAGGAACCAAATTTACAACTTTCGCGGATACTGATGCTTGAGAGACGCTGTATCCCTGTCACATGACACTGTCTACATGCAATCTCACGCCGGTTCGTCCGTGAGTCTGAAGTTGATGTGGTAGTACATTGCGGTGATATTTGTGGTCATTTTCAAAGCATAGATCATCTTTGGGTCCGGTTCCTTGCAGATAATGATGCCTCTTACGTTCTGACCTTCCTGACACAAATTCTCTGACACCCACCCCATATAGCGGAGAGTTTGGCTAACAACCTTGTCTGCCGACATTCCTTTCTTGAGTTCAATAACGACAAGATCTCCCGATTGCAGATCTTGGGCCAAAATGTCAATGATGCCAACGTCTGTTCGGTACTGCTGTCCAATTGGGCCTTCAATCGGGTCACTGAATAAAGCCAGATTTCCGCGAAAAATGGATGTCAGATTAGAGACAATGAAATCTTCAAGATACCGCTCCAACACGAATTCCATTTGTTCATCTTCGTCACCGCTGCCTTCTGTCGTATCACTTCCTGTCGTTTCGTCTTCAGTGAACCAACGAAATGTTTCTTCATCGATCTCATACATCGTTTGAAGACCGAAAACCTGGTCCTGATACTCGTAATCACGCAAATCGGGAAACCACTCAATGTCCAAATGATTTGGGTAAGTGATACTTTCGTATTCTGGGCCAAATTGCTGGAAAACCTCCTTCAATTTCTCTGGATCGTAGTAAGCTGCCCGCGTGACCTTGCCAACAGCAGCCACGCATTTGCGTCCTTTCCGGGCAATGATCATGTCGCCTGGCTGAATCTCATGATAAAACTTGTGCAGCGTTCTCGCAGCTTGCGTTGCCGCACTCGGCTTATAGTCAGGCAATTGGGCAATCAGGCGATCCCGAACTTCCGCCTCATCGCACTTCGAGACGTCTCCGACAGCCTTCCAGCCGATCGAGATTAGTCCGTGCTGAAGGTCGAATCCCCAGATCGCATCCCAGAAATCCGGTTCGCGTGAATAACACGGGGCAATCACCCAATATCGCGGCATTGGTGCATTCTTTCTCAAAATTAAATTCCAAAGACGGGATCATCCAGATGGCGCCACCCATCCGCCTTCGGTTCAGTTGACGGAATGCGTACTTTCGTTCGAGCGGACTCAAAACTCAGGATCGCAGAAGTTTATGCTAATTCAGCTGTTTTGCAAAGCGTTGCAAATGTTGTGTTTCCCGTAGCCAGTGTGCTCCACGACTGGCTCATCTCTCCGTAATTATCCGTAGAGAAATTGGACCTGTTTTGGGGGCCTTTTTGACCATCGTCAGCCTCAGTACATTCAAGCGCTGGCTGCGGGAAGAACAGGGGGCCACGCTGAAAGCAAATCCCAAAGGTGGTCAGAGGAAACTCCGGGAAATTCGGGAATTCGTTCTTCAAATCGCCGCAGTTACGGGGTTCGGGTACACTCCCATCTTTGAAGAGCTAAGAAAACTCGGGATCAAGAAGATCAGCTGTCAGAATGTCCGGAACATACTCAAAGAGGAGGCGATGCAGCCAGGCGCCGATCGAACCTCCGACTCGTGGACCAATTTCCTAGAACGTCGCAAACAAACTCTCTGGGCCTGCGATTTCTTCAGCGTGAAGACCGTCACGAAGTGAGACTTACGGGGCGTGTATGTCCTGGTCTGGTTCTGTATCTCCGCACGGGAATACTACGCCTAACTGTTCGAGAGATTTGTCCACTTAGCTTGTCTCTACTCCATCATAGAGAGGTTGTGATACTACCTCTTGACCCGTGAGCGGTAAAAACGTATCTGAAGCAAGGCGGATAGATTCGCACAGGACATCACACAGAATTTCAGTCAGCTCGTGTCAACAAAGAGTGGGAATTGTTGCGTTTTCCCTTCGCTCCAGATACTGCGACCGCTCTATAACAATGTCTCGCTCGCGTATTGCAGCTCTTTCCGGGGAAGGTGTCACAATGCTGCCCAAGGGTGTTGCCCGCACAACCTTGACGAAGGGAGCTGTTACGGGTGTTCCAACGAACTTCACCCCGTCTGCTGTCATTTGCATTGTCCCGACAGTGCCTGCGGCAACATGATGGGCTGCATCAGGCACTCCGGTACGATGAACCCACCGTGAAACGGCGCCAACGTGCCCCTTCCCCGTGGCATCAATCGTGTCCTTGAAGTTTTTCCCGTGCAGGTACTCCACTGTCGGCTCAGCACGAGGATGCAAAGGATGTAAAAATCGTAGTCGAATCAGATCTGAGCCGAAGTCGTAATCAATATGAGGTAGTTTCACAACCCTTTGATAATGGTGTACAGGCAGGCTAAGTGGACGAATCCTTCGAACAGTTCGGCGTAGTACTCCCAGCGGGTGATCAGTCGGCGGCAGTTCTGCAGCCAGCTGAACGTGCGTTCGATTCGGTAACGTCGTTCATAGCGCCGTAGTGAGCGGCCGTCCTGCAGAGACGGCTTCTTTCGATTTTCCCGGTGTGGGCAGATGAGCTCGATGCCACGAGACTGAAGATGCTCTCGCAGCCAATCGGCGTCGGCGGCTTTGTCGTACATCAGACGACGTGGCTTGCCGTGCGGCGGGCACTGATCCACCAGCGTCTGGATTGTGGTCACTTCGCTATGGTTGGCAGCGATCGTGTAAGCCGAAAGGGGTGTGCCATTTCCATCAGTCAGCAGGAGGATGCGGGTTCCGTTTCCACGGTGACAACGTCCCACGTCGTCACCCCTTTTTTTGCCCG
>CALLWY010000333.1 GCA_938015865.1 uncultured Planctomicrobium sp. | reverse complement strand
GTGTCCCGCTGGTATCGCAGACGCAAAAATTACAGTCGACCCTTCGGCCGCTCTTCCACTGATCGTGGCTGCATGTTGGCCTAGTCCTTGGTCCTTCTCGCGAGCGAATTTCGATACTTGTCTAATCAATCGCTTTGCCGTAATGTATTGTTGGCTTGACAAATTCGTACCTCGTAATATGGAGGACCACATTTTGACCAAGCTTTTGACAGTCCCTGATCGTCGCGATCCTGTACAGTGGACGTGAGGATCAGGGCGATCGCAAATGCCACAACGTGACGCCAACCAGATGCTGCGGACAAAAACTGTAACTTCCTGTGGATAAGGAATGCCTGCGTGGTGGCGCAAATAGGCACGAAAAATCTTCCCTCTCGTTGGCGTCGTGGTGTTTGCGATCTTTTTGAATTTCCGGGTCGCACAGAATTGCCTAACCATCGCATGTACGAGAGCGGCGGGGTCTGCGGAATTTGAAATCAAGCTCCACTTCCGTCACCCCCTAAGTGATCAGTGAAGTGGACACAGTGACGACGTTCGAGTGCCAGAGGGATTATATTTAACGAACGACCTTATCTGCGTCTCTCCGTCGAAGCATCAAGAAAACGTCGCAATGCAATCTCCCACTCTCGAACGCCGGTGATGAAAATTTCAATCAGCGTTCTGTCCTCTCCGCTTGCCGCAACGTGTTACGGAGTTTTCAGACGGTCCCTTCGGGGACCGTTTTTCGTTTCTGGTCCCTGAAGTGGTCGCCAACGTCATCCTCGTGGCATCAGCTGGTGCATTTGATTCTGGTCGAAGTTCGATTTCAGAGCGCTGGAGGACTGATAAGGCTGATTCTTTCAACTGCTTAGGGGCAGGAAGAGTGTCGTTTAACTGGAAAACCTCCCCGCTGGATCGTGGCTGAGAATTGAAATCGTCGTTGTCTGGCAGGTCAGAAAGGACGAAGTGGAATCGGGATCGGATTCCATCCGAAGCGTTGTCGTGAGAGTCTTTCGTGTTTTCGGAAAATTCTGAGCGGCGTGTCGATCGAGCTTCCTCCCGTTCGACAACTCTGTGCGAGCGGTTGCAGCGAACACTTTTCACTCGGAAGGAAGAAAGCCATGAAACGACAATTGCTGATTGTGGGGTTAGTCTGTCTAGGGCTGACAATTTCTGCGACGGGAGACGACAAGCAGGGACCGGGGCCGAACGTGCAGACGCCGACCAATTCCGCGTTCGAGAAGCTGAAGAAACTGGCGGGCACTTGGGTCGTGGCCGATGAAAAAGGGGAGCCGACAGATCAGGTGGTCTCGGTTATCCGGTTGACCGCAGCAGGGAGTGCACTCCACGAAACCCTGTATCCAGGGGAGCCGCATGAGATGATCTCCATCTATACTCCGGATGGTGAGGATGTTGTGATGACGCACTACTGTGCGCTCGGGAATCAGCCGCAAATGAGAGCCAAGGGGGGATCGTCGGGGAATTCGCTGAGTTTTGAGTTTGTTGGCGGGACGAACCTGAACCCGAAGAAAGATCTACACATGCATTCCGCTGTCTTGACGTTGATCGATGACGACCATTTTGAGGTCGAAGGGGTAGCTTGGGATAATGGAAAGCCGTCGGAGATGAAGTGTGAGAAGATGAAACTGGTCCGGAAGAAATAGTCGCCGGTCGTTGTTTCTCGTTGGGATGCGACAATCACAGTGCATCCAAAGCCAGCGGACCCAGTTTGGGCTTCGATTCTGCAGCCCCCATGATTCACATTAAGCAGTGAGTCGTGGGGGCTTTCTGATTTGTGAGTGGCTTGGCGACAGAGGGTTCCCGCGAAGTGCTCCTGTTGCTGACACCGTTCAAAGCAGAGAGCTTCCCCTGCTCTTGCTGGAATCGCTGCCGGTGTCCATCAGCTTGGTTGCAGCATTCACTAGAACGGGATTCACCCGAATGGGGCACTATCAGCGGCAGGTGTCAAACTTTTTGAAAACCTGTCGGAAGCGATGAATTTTGGGGAGGTGGGGACGTTCCGTTCCGGCATCATCTGCTGCGGAATTTGATGTCGAAGGAGCCATCTTTAAGGTGTCTGGGAGAAAAATGCCCTTCAATTTCTCTTGCCTGAACTCCAAATCTTGTCCCGCTTTCAGGCACGGACTAGAATTCGGGTGCTTTCCTGGGGAGTCCGGAAATCGGTCACTCCAGAACCATCCTGCTGCGCTCGTCGCACGGCAGACGTTCCTGCCCAAGGAGGGCGGATCAACGGAACCGGGGAGCCTGAGAGGAGTTGGAGAACATGTACGAACGATTTACAGACCGGGCCCGTAAAGTGATGCAGCTGGCCAACCAGGAGGCGCAGCGGTTCAATCACGAATATATTGGCACCGAACACATCCTGTTGGGGCTGGTCAAGGAAGGCTCCGGTGTCGCTGCCAATGTCCTGAAGAATCTGGACGTCGATTTACGAAAGATTCGCCTTGAGGTGGAAAAGATCGTCCAGTCCGGGCCAGATCTGGTCACCATGGGGAAGTTGCCGCAGACTCCGCGCGCCAAGAAGGTGATCGAGTATGCGATGGAAGAAGCAAGAAACCTGAACCACAATTATGTGGGAACGGAGCACCTGCTGCTCGGCTTGTTGCGTGAGCAGGAAGGGGTGGCCGCTCAGGTGTTGATGAATCTCGGGTTGAAACTCGAAGATGTTCGCGAAGAAGTGCTCAACCTTCTGGGACATGGAATCGAAGGTGGTGAGACCAGCGAACGCGGAGGTGCTCCCGCTGGCAAGTCCAGCAAGAGCAAGACCCCTGCTCTGGACAGCTTCGGCCGTGATCTGACGGAACTGGCCCGACAGGGGAAACTTGATCCTGTCATCGGGCGAGCCAACGAAATTGAGCGGGTCACCCAGATCCTCTGCCGTCGTGCCAAGAACAACCCGGTTCTGCTGGGAGAGGCCGGGGTCGGAAAGACCGCCATCGTCGAAGGCTTTGCCCAGATGGTTGTCGAAGGTTCTGTTCCGGAACTGCTCCGGGACAAGCGGATCGTCGTGCTGGATCTGGCAATGATGGTTGCCGGAACCAAGTACCGCGGTCAGTTTGAAGAGCGAATTAAGGCGGTGATGAACGAAGTCCGCCGCGCGAAGAATGTCATCCTCTTCATCGATGAGCTTCATACGCTGGTGGGGGCTGGAGGAGCGGAAGGGGCGATTGACGCCTCAAACGTGCTCAAGCCTGCACTCAGCCGTGGGGAGCTTCAGTGTATCGGGGCAACGACCCTCGATGAGTACCGCAAGTACATCGAAAAGGATGCCGCTCTTGAGCGTCGGTTCCAGATGGTGATGGTCGATCCACCCAGCAAGGAGCAGGCGGTCGAGATTCTCAAGGGACTGCGTGACCGGTACGAAAGCCATCACAAGGTGCAGTACACCGATGATGCCCTCGAAAAGGCAGTCGAACTGTCGACCCGTTACATCACCGGGCGTTGCCTGCCTGACAAGGCGATCGACGTTATCGATGAAGCGGGTGCCCGCATCCGCCTGAAGTCGATGGTGCGTCCGCCCGATCTGAAGGAACTCGAAGAAGACATCGAGCGGATGAACGCCGCCAAGGAAGAAGCGGTTGCCAATCAGGATTTCGAGAAGGCAGCCTCGCTGCGAGATCAGGCGGACAAACTGAAGCGAAAGAAAGAGACGATTACCCGCGAATGGCGCCAGAAGTCGCAGGAGACAGATGGAGTCGTGGATGCGGAAGTTGTTGCGGAAGTCGTTGCCAAGATGACCGGCGTTCCGCTGACCCGTCTTTCCAGCGAAGACACCGTTCGTCTGCTGGAGATGGAGAAGTATCTGCACAAGCGGGTTGTCAATCAGGACGAGGCGATCAAGCTGGTCTCCAAGGCAGTTCGCCGCAGCCGCAGCGGATTGAAAGACCCCAAGCGTCCGACCGCAACGTTCCTCTTCTCCGGGCCGACCGGGGTTGGAAAGACGTTGCTGGCCAAGTCGCTGGCGGAATTCATCTTCGGAGACGAAGAGGCCCTGATCCAGATTGACATGTCCGAATATCAGGAGCGGCATAATATCAGCCGTCTGATCGGTGCTCCTCCGGGATATGTCGGATATGAAGAAGGGGGACAGCTGACGGAGAAGATTCGGCGGCGTCCCTATGCCGTGGTCCTGCTGGACGAGATCGAGAAGGCTCACCCGGACATCTACAACATGCTGTTGCAGATCATGGAAGAAGGCCATCTCACGGACAGCTTCGGCCGCCGTGTCGACTTCAAGAACACGATCCTCATCATGACCACAAACGTGGGAGCAAAGGCGATCTCCAGCCCGGCCTTCGGGTTTGGAAACAAGGTCGGCGAAGCAGCTCATGATGAGATGAAGAAGAACGTCATGGCGGAAGTGAGCCGTCAGTTCAAGCCGGAGTTCATCGGCCGACTGGACGAAGTTGTGGTCTTCCACAAGCTCACCGACGAGGACATGAAGCAGATCATCGAGTACGAGCTGAAGAAGGTTCGCGAGCGTCTGAAGGAGCGGGGACTGATCCTCGATCTGACCGACGAAGCGAAGCAGCTGGTCATCGACAAGAGCCGCTCCGAGCAGAGCGATCGGGATCATACCGATTACGGTGCTCGGCCACTCCGTCGGGCTGTGGAAATCTACGTCGAAGATCCGCTGGCGGAAGAACTCCTGCGTGGCGTCTTCGATGGAAAGAACCACATCACCGTCAAGGTGAAGGAAGTTGGCGACATGAAGCAGCTCGAGTTCGTCGGTGAGCTTCGTGAAGGAGACGAACCCGAAATGGCTGCAGTCGGTGCCGGGGATGACAGTCCTGGTGCCGAATCCAGTGCGGAGTAGTTTCCCGCAGCTGAAATGTTCCGTGTCAAAAGTGAATTGGCCCCGGTCAGAATGCTGACCGGGGCCTTTTTAATTCACGCAATCTTTTTCGGAGCCCAGTTTCGACGATTGATTCCACCAGCATTGTCCCGGATGCATTGGCAGGTCACTGGTCTGCCAGCGCGGGCTGAAACGGAACGCTGATGAACCGAACCAGCGTCAAAGGCTTTTATGCATGGGACTGCTTGGCCAGCAGATCCCGGATTTCGGTCAGAAGGACCTGATCTGTTGTGAGCGGGGGTGGGGCTGCCTCATCTGCTTCCTCCTGTTTCTTGCGGGCTTTCATCAGCCAGCCGAGGAATTTCACGATAAAGATGAACAGGGCCGCAGCGACGATCAGGAAGTTGACGACTTCCCCGAGGAACAGCCCATATGGAATCTCTTTTCCATTAATGACCAAGGCCCATTTTGTGTATTCCTGATCGCCGGGAATCAAGACGCTGACAAATGGCATAATCACGTTCTTCACGAGGGAGTCGACGATTTTCCCGAACGCTCCCCCGATAATCACCCCGACTGCGAGGTCGACGACGTTTCCTTTAAACGCGAATGCCTTGAATTCGTCGAGCAGGGATAATCCCGCTTTGGCTGGGTTAATTTTTGTCAGCTTGGAAAGGTCAGCCATATCAGATCTCCTGAAAATGACGGTTGAACGAGGATGAGATGTGTGGACTTATTCGTACGAAACTCCGGATGGATCTCCAGAGGAGAGATGGTCTGCGAAACTGTATCGTGCGTTTCCGGATTCCGCCTACCTCAATTTAGCACAGCGATCACGGCCTGCTTCCTCTCGTTTTTATCTTCAAACCTGGAATGCATCAGCGAAGCCGGTCAGCGCTCAGCTTCCTTGTTGAAAAGAATGGCGGCTGTGTCTGTCCGCTGGGAAGTCTTTTCTGAGCCTTGAAAAAGATTGATGGCGTTCCTCTCAGAATCACGGAGATTGCCCAATGAAGATGTGGAACCGGCGATAAATTGGTGCAAATCGCGACGTTCGCCCCGTGAACTGTTTTTCTGGAAGAAGCACCTGCGATCAGAGATGAGTGCAATCCATCGATGCCGAATGCACTGATGCTGTGATGGTCGCTCAGGTCGATACAATCTCTCCATTCAGGAAAGAGATCACCTTCGAAACTGATTCAGAATCAAACAGCAGGTTTCGGTTTCGTGGAGACAGAAATTCACATTGGACTCCGCGGTCCAGCATTGTCAGAAGCGGATCGTAATAGCCGTTGACATTCAGAAGGGCGATCGGCTTGTTGTGAAAACCAAGCTGTCCCCATGTCAGCACTTCAAAGAGTTCCTCGAAAGTCCCCAGTCCTCCCGGGAGGGCGATGAATCCATCTGACAGTTCCGACATCAACGCCTTGCGGGCGTGCATCGTGGGGACGATGCGCATGTCCTGAACACCGGGATGAGCCAGTTCCCGCTGGACCAGTGCTTCCGGGATGACGCCAATGACCTCTCCCCCCTGCTCCAGCACCGCATCAGCGACAACGCCCATCAGTCCGATGTGTCCCCCGCCGAACACAAGACGGATCTTTCTGGCCACCAGCGCACGTCCCAGCTCACGTGCCACATCGGCAAACGCCGGGTCATCCCCATGACGGGAGCCGCAAAAGACACAGATCGACTGAATCATCGTATCACAGACTGAATTTGGATTGTGTTGAGGTCCGTTCACTTTGGATGTTCAATGATGCATCGTGAATGAACGGAGTGATGTTCAGACATCAGAATCACGTCCGAGGTTCGGCTTGTTCAATCCCGGACGTCAGGCCATCGGCGTCAATTCCTCTGAGGAAGGCTGTTCATTCTCCCGTCCCACCCCGGAATGGACCAGAGTCCGCGACGATGTTCTCGAGCTTCGACTTCCGCACGGGCAAACTGCTGTTTCATATCGCTGCGGTAAGGATACTGAAGTTGTGCAGCGCTCAGCCCCTGGCGAATCAATTCTTCGTTCAGGCAAATGCCATTCACGTAGACAAAGGCGAGAACGCGTCCGTACTTGTCGTACCGTTCGCGGTCAAAGACAAGCGTCACAACCTTTCCTTCGACCATCCCTCTAGTGAATTCACTTGCTTCCGGACCAAAGGGCTGGACGGGTGTCCCTTCCTTCTTGGTTTCCGGGGTATCGACGCCGAGCAGCCGGACCCGTTCTCCATTCGTCAGCAGGAGCGTGTCTCCGTCAACTACCCGCCTGACCCGTACAACAGCCTGTTCTGCGAACTGACTGGTCGGACCGTCTTCAAGGACGGAAGTGTCCGGGGGGGTTGAACCGGGGGCGGCAGGCTGGGCCGAGGGGACGGCCTGATCGGGCCGCGGTAGCTCCCTCTCCATGCGGCTGTACTGCTGAATGAGGATCAGCAGCACGAGTCCGATAAAGACAATGAACGAACGATTCATGAGTCTCCGACCGATGATCATCGGCACATGGAGCAGCGATCAGTGATCTGATTTGGCATCGCACTGCCACGGTGCTGCGAAGAACTGAACGGAATCGACATTCGATTCCGTTCAGTGGTGTGATTCTGGAATGCAGCTATTTCCAACGGAGGCGACCCGTGTAAGCCCCCTCACGTGTTGTGGGGGGACTCGGGAATCGCTCAGTTTTCGCTGTACCGCTTCAAACGCATCGAGGAACGGATCGCTCCCAGCGGAGACTGGATGTACTGACGAGAACAGGTCGGGCAGAGTTCAAACTGAAACTGGCGGGGAGCCAGTTCGTCAAATTCATCATCTCCGGTGCTGTTGGTCGCTGCGATCATATCGGCAATCATTTCGAGATGATCGACATCAAGATCCGCATCGGTCAGATCGTCGGGATCGAAGGCAGGAGCCACTTCAATCTTCGCAACAAAATGCTGATTCCCCATCGACCGTCCACACAGATCACACGAGTAGTGGATCATCTTTCTCAGAGCCTTTCGCGAACAAAGACCGGACCGCCTTACCGGCAATTCCAGGTTCCGCCACGGTCATGTCGGCGGAAGTCATCAATTCAGAATTTCGACAGACGAAAACAAATTTCACCCCCGCCCGGCATCCCAGCTGGACGACGATGAAACGATGTTGACTTGAATTTTTGAAGACGCTCAACCTGAACGTTTGACAGAAAACTGTCTGAAGAACTGCTGATGTCGAGCGACTGTGATTCAATGGATTTGAACAAAAACTCCCCGCTGGAGGAAGTCAGTTTTCACTGATTTTTACTGGTTGAGAAACCCGCTCCATTGACTTGATTTTTTACTTGCCAGACAGTTCCACGACACCCTTCCAGCCTGGGGGGGCGACTCGATTGTGTTGGGCGATCAGGCCCAGCAGGAAGTCCTGTGCCCGATCCGTTGAAGGGACTTCGTGGAAGGCATGATATGCAGCCTCCCAGTCCCCTGCATGGAATAACCGGACCCCTTCTTCAAACTTGGCCAGGTGCGCATCACTCAGCTCATGGAACTCCCCGGCGGGGGGAAGAAGCTCGCTGACAAGTAAAGGGGTTTCCATTCCGTACGGGCGGACGTGAGCAAGTTGACGAATCCGACCTTCGGTGGGAGAGAGGCCATGTCGTGCCAGCTCGGCGGTCGCGTTGTCGAGAATGACGGGAACGTGAAGTCGTTTGGTCATCCCTTCCAGACGGCTGGCCAGGTTCACGACCGGACCAAAAACGGTGACTGAAACTCGCCCGCCTGTTCCGATCTTCCCGGCAACGGCTCGTCCATGTGCGACTCCCACACCGACACGAAAGTCGGAAAGAGGATGTGTCTTGGTTCGCTGAATTTTCAGGAAGTCCCGGCGAATCTGAAGGGCTGCCCGACAGGCTTTTAACGGGGCATCCTCTGAGGGGAATGGCCACCCCCAGAATCCGAGTACCGCATCCCCCAGAAAATCGCCGGTCACGCCTCCGTGCTTCAGGATGGCATTGGTCATCACATCCAGTGCCCCATTGACCCGTGTCAGCAGTCCGGGAAGATCATCCATCATCTCTTCCGCATGCTGGCTGAAGCCCCGAAGATCGCAGAACAGGACGGTGACCTGGCACACCTTCGGCTGGAGGAGGTCGACGTTCAGCTCCCCGTTCTGCCCTGTTTCTTCCAGTGCCTTCAGGATCGGGGGAGAAAGGAACTGGCGAAGTACGGAGAGCTGCCCTTCCATCCGATTGGCCCGATCGACCGATCCAACGACTTCACCGATAAGCTGCGCGAATCGAATGTCGGACTGCAGGCTTCGGCGTAGAGGATGCCCCTCATCGAGCGGCTGGTCGAGTTCTCCCGCCACGTAAATGGCCCATCGGAACTCTCCGCGTTTCCCGACCGGCGTACAAAACGACCAGTCAAAATCGGCCTGGACTGTGTAGGCCGAAGGATTCTCGTTGCTTTTTTCCCAGACGTGAAGAACCGATTGCCCGCTCCGGATGGCGTCACGAACAAGTCGAATGCTGGGGCGAAATGACCCCTGTGTCTCCGTGCGGCGATCCCAGGCGACCACATGGACATGGTCCTCTTCATCCATGTTGACGACAGCAGCAGCCTCTGCGTGACGAATTCCCGCCAGAACCAGCCCCGCCAGCTCGTTGCAGCGCTCCTCCACGTTTGTTGTCTTCGCAATCACTGCTGGCATGCGGGCCAGCGCTTCCATTCGTCGATCCACATCCTCGAACTGGACATGCTGAAGTTCCGCATGAGAGAACGAAATCTCCTGAACGGGATGGGCTGGCGTTGGGGAAAGAGCCTGCAACTCCATTGGAATGAACGTGGTCTCACCGACGACGAAGCGGTGCCCGGGAAGTGCAAGAAATTCCTGCTGAGGCTCTCCCTCAAAGAAGACGGGGTTGGTCGCCCCAGCGAGCTGCCGGACCTGCAATCCCTCGTCCTGTGGAGTCAGAGCGAAGTGTTCGCGGGAAAGCCATTTCTCCCAGGGAACCGGGATATCGCACTTCGGATCGCGACCGACGGTATATTCTTTTTGTTGCTCCAGGGGGAGCTTCGACCGCTGCCGCGGATCGGGGCCTTCGATGAGAATTTGCCACTTCATGATGTCAGTTCAATGGCCGCAACCGTGTGACCTGCAGCTGCAGGAGGACTGTCTCAGTCCATTGAATGGGAAATGGACACGAGAACGAAGGTGATCAGGAGGTCGCCAGCGGGACGACGGTTTCCGGATTCTGGCTGGCTTTGAGTCGAAGTTGTCCGCAGGCAGCGTCGATGTCGGCTCCTTTTCTCTTTCGCACAGTAGCATTGACTCCCGCGTTCTTCAGGATTTCGACGAACTGTTTCGTTCTCGGACTGCCGGGGGCTTCAAGAGCAATCGTCGAGACTGAATTCATCGGAATCAGATTGACGTGGGCATTTCTGCGGCGCAACAGCGACGCCAGTTCCCGTGCGTGTTGATCCTGATCGTTCACTCCGGACAGAAGAACGTATTCGTAGGTAATCCGGCGGCCGGTCTTCTCGAAATAGTCGTCTGCCGCTTTCAGGATCTCGGCAATACCGATGTTCCTGTTGACCGGAACAATCTCGGTTCGCAGGGAATCGTTGGGAGCATGAAGGGAGACCGCCAGATGGAATGGGATATCGCATTCGGCAAGTTCCCGGATCTTCTCCGGAAGCCCGACTGTTGAAACGGTGACCCGTCGGGCTCCCAGCCCCAGTCCCCCCTTGTCATTGAGTGTTCGCAATGCCGGCAGGAGATTCCTGAGGTTCGCCAGGGGTTCTCCCATCCCCATCACCACAACATTGGTGATCCGTTCGGTTGCCGGGAGAAGTCGGTCGAGTCGCAGAATCTGTTCCAGAATCTCGCCGGTGGTCAGGTTCCGTTTGACACCAAGCAATCCGCTGGCACAGAAGACACATCCCATCGCACACCCGACTTGTGTACTGATGCAGACCGTTCTCCGGTCTTCTTCCCGCATTAGCACACATTCGAGCGTCTCACCATCCCGAAGCTGGAGCAACAGCTTTTCGGTCCCATCCCGGGAGATTTGATGTCGCACAATTGTTGATGCGAACAAATCGAATTCGGCCGCCAGATCGCCCCGCAGTGCTGCGGGAAGATCGTGCATCGAGTCAAAGTCATTGACCCGTTTGCCGAAGATCCAGCGACGAATCTGGTCGGCTCGATATCCCCCTCCACGCGCAGAACACCACTCAACCAGACTCTCACGAGACAGGTCGGTGATCAGCGGTCGAGTAGACGAGCTGGATGTTGTCATCAATGAACGCACCTGATGTCAGCCCATTGGCTTTCATCACAACGATTCGAGATATGCGGTCAGCAGCGCTGGATACGATTCCAGGTCTGCTTTATGAGCCATTTCGGTCACCGTATGAATATACTTGATCGGGCAGGCGAAGACGGCAGTACGAACTCCGCTGCGCGATCTCTGGATCATAGCCCCATCCTGCCCGCCACGCGGAAGGACGCCCCGCTGGCACTTGATCCCCTTCTTCGCTGCGATCTCTTCGATCTCTTCTGTCAGTTTAATGTCCGGGATGGTGGATGAGTCCATCATTTTCAGGCAGACACCCTCTCCGGGAAGAGTGATCCGCTGTTCATCAGGGACTCCCGGTGTTTTGCAGCACAGGGTTGTATCGCAGGAAAGCCCGATATCGGGAGCGACGGAGTAGGCTGCCGGCCCGGCGCCTCGCAGGCCCACTTCTTCCTGAACCGTCCAGACTGCGTGAATCTCGCAGTTGTGATTTTTGAGTTTTTCAATCGCACGGATCTGTGCCCAGCAGCCGACACGGTTGTCCAGACACTGGGACGAAACATAATCCCCGACTTCAGAAAACGGACCATCCAGAACAACCATGTCCCCAAGACGGACCTTCTCCTTGACGACCTTTCCGGGGAGTCCCAGATCGATGAAGAATTCAGTGATGTCTGGAATCTTCCGCTTCTCATCTTCATTCGCAATGTGAATCGGGCGTCCTCCCGGATTCATGATTCCGGGGAGGTCTCCGGAGCGTGTGCAGACCTTCACCTTTCTTGCAAACAGATTGCGGTTGTCGAATCCCCCCACCGGATTGACCCGCAGGTATCCTTCGTCGCTGATGTGGCAGACGAGAAATCCGATCTGGTCCATATGGGCAGCGAGCATGACCTTAAGGGGCTTTTCAGGGGCCTTTCCCTTCTTCGGACGAGGTCGACGGACTCCGATCAGGGACCCCATCGCATCGACGCTGATTTCGTCAAACAGCTTGGCAGCCGTAATGTGTTTTTGAATGAAGTCGCGGACGCGATCTTCTCGACCAGGGACAGAGGGAATCTGAGTCAGTTGAGCCAGCAGTTCCATGATGAGTTGAACTCTCGGACGGGACAGTGATGAGTTGTTCCAGGAAGAATGCAGATTACGCGAGCACGCAAGGGAATGAAACTGATGACGGGAAAAATCCGTGTCCTGCCGGCAGTGAATCTGCTTCGGTTGATCTCCAGGCCCGTTAAAGACGGGGTCATCGGTGTTCGGGGAATCGCCCGCTTATGTTTCCAGAGGGACCAGAGGGAAATGGACAGCCTCTTTGGTACGGGTAACACGGGACAAAAGATAATGACCGCGGCAGTTCGGAAGGAAAATACTGCCGCGGTCGAGACACAGAAAACACTTGCTCCCCGGTTTCCCGGGAGGGACAGCGCGAAGCCACGCCTCCGCCCCGCCCCTTGAAATTCTTGACCCACAATTCAATTCAGATTCGTCAGCCTGAAGAGGGGGGCCGACGTCATCTTGTCGGTTTCATGGGAGACTGCGAGACCATGACATCGGTTCCGAAGTCTCCGTAGATTTCTGGTGATTTCAGAAGGTATACCGACGCTGGCAACTCGGGCAGTTGCTGGTGGAAGGGAGGATGTACGAACCGGCCGGTGAGATCACGGTGTTCGTGGTTGGCGGGCTTGTTGTCACCTTCGGCGTTCCCTCCTTGTGATCTTCCAGAACATTCACCAGCGAGTCACTGGTGAGATGGCCACTGGCGCGGAAGATCTGCTTCTTTTGAGCTTTGTCAATGATGACCACTCGCGGAAGCGCGGGAGAGCCGAATCGGCGATTGACTTCCTGACCATGTTCGGTCGATGTGTCAACGATGGCCAGAACGTACTGATCCAGCAGTGTGTCCAGTTTTTTGTTCGAGCGAAGACTGGCTTCCGTGATCTGTCGTTCGCCGGACTCAGGACCGGGATTCAAAATGACCAGCATCGGCTTTTTAGCCTCAGTAGCGGCATTCCATGCCTGGGTATAGCTGGTGTAGGCCGTCGCCGATGGGGTAATTACAGCGACATCAGAAGAAGAAAGGCCAGTCATGGCCACAAACAGGAGGGCACTCCAGTGCATACAGACTCCTTATTTAAGAGACAGGATGTCAGACATTCAGCCTCAGCTGATGTCGTGAACATCATCGGTACAGGTGACCCCTCGCCCATACCGGGTGATCAACATGCGGTGTCTCAGCATCCGCAGGATAAGCCGTGGCTTCCTTTGACTTCTGCCGCCCTGCCACACGCGGGCAGGGAATTTCGATCCGTCGGCGTTGATCATTGGCCGAGGATGATGCCGTGAGAAAAGTGGATGTCAAGACCAATTTTCCTGAGCCAAAGTTGTCCTTTTTGACTTACGTCAATCAGGCCAGATCAGAGAGTTATCGTCCGGAAATTGCTCTGGAAGGCGCCTCTCACATTTCTCTAATCGGCGAAGCTTCAAGACTTGCGCAATAGGCGAGGCAAGCGAGCATTTGGGGACGGCTTGTCGCAAGTCTTTTGAGTTTCGACAACGGCAGCCACCGTTTATTGACTTGAAGTCTTCTGAGAAAATTTTGGGTCTGATGACAGATTCTTTATCAAAATGGCTGTGGTATTCGTGTGTGTTAATGTGTTGGTCGCCAAATTGACCATTTCACTCTGTATTATTTTACATCAGGTTTCTCGCCGCTGTTGTTGGTGACCTGAGACGGCCAGAAGGGCTTGATGACCTTGATCAGCCTTTGTGGGTGTGTCAGGAATGGAAAGTGACCGGAGTGGTAGAAGTCTTCCCTTTGAACGTTCCGGAGCTTCTCCTCCAGAATCGCTTCTGCGCGAGCCACTCCCTCCCCTTCTCCTTCGCAATGAAGCACAAGGACAGGCTGGGTGATGGTGGAGAGTTGTGGACTCAGGTCCGTTTTTGTGGATGCCAGCAGGGCGAGGGCGGCATCGCACGCAGGTGTTTCGCCCAGTTCCTGCAGCAGAAACCCAAACCGGGTTTCGTCAAATGGGGGAAACCATCGTCGGTGATTCTCAATCGCCATTCGCTGCCACAGCGGAAGTCTTCGGAGTCGGAGAGGGCAGACACTCAGCATGGAAAGCAAGGCTCTTTCTGCGAGGGTGAATTCCCGATGGGCCCATGCGGTCTGGAGAAAGGCGCTTCGGATCACTTTGGGGGACTGGGCCATGATCGCTAGTGCGACCTGCGAGCTGAACAGCGGCGCATAGACATCTGCCCCTTCCGGGCATAAATGCTCCAGTGCCATGGAAAATGCCTCTGCCGAGCGACTCACCAGGTGCCTCACGGAAGGGCGTTTTCTCCAGAGGGGCGGGTCAAAAATCAGAGAGCGGTACTGGTCCTTCAGGAGCCAGGCGGTCAGACAGAAGAGCCGGGCAGTTCCGCCCGTCAGGGGCAGAAAGACAATGGGGCGACCCTCTCCGAATCGGGTGACCTTTAATTCCGCATCCCCAGCGTTGATCAGAATGGATTCGGCGCTGGAATGAAACTTCTGGGCGATGTTGTGCCACTCCAGCGGGGGGGGACAGGGCTCTCGTGGAGGGGACTCAGGCTCGTTTTGCACGGGGGGAACTGCTGGGAGGTGTTCGCCGGTCATGGGAAAAACCGCTGCAAAACAGGGATTTTGACTCTGAAATGCGGCGCTGCTGCGAGAATCCCGGGATTCTCACTGCCCGCCTGCAGAACATCCTGCTGGACTGAATTTTGCCTTAGACTAGTCCGTTCAAGAGCTTACAACAGCCGGGAAATCGGATCACGATCTGGGGAAGGCGGCCGATCATTCGGAATTCCTGAACCGTTTCGCTGGATATGGACGAAAATTCTCTGTATGCTTTTTCCTTTGTTTTGCGGCTGATGAACTTCCGCACGGACGCCCAAATTCAGTTTGAACAGAATAACTAGAGATCCATGCCGAATACACCCACGGCGAAAAAAGCTCTTCGCCAGAACGAAAAGAATCGCCTCCGTAACCGCGCTCAGCGTTCCGCTCTGCGGACCTACATCAAGAAGGCCCGCGCTGCTGCTGCCGGCCCGGATGATGCTGCGGCTCAGGAAGCCTTTCGTCTGGTGACCAAGAAGCTGGATCAGGCCGCCGCCAAGCACCTGATTCACAAGAACGCTGCCGCCCGTACCAAATCCCGGTTAGCGAAGCTTCTCTCGAAGCGAGCTTCGTCGTAAGGTCGTCGCACCGACATCTCCGGGTGCGGAAATGTGATTTAAAAACTTCCGGCAGAACAGTTGTTTTGCCGGAAGCTCTTTTCATGCGCGGTCTGTTGTTTCTGATTCAGCTTCCTAGGACCGCAACGGTGTTGTAGGCATTGAAGAGGGCATGCGTGGTCACCACGCTCAGATAGCTCCGTCGTCGCTGATAGAGAACTCCCAGAACGACTGCCAGCGGAAAGAGTGCCAGAGAATCGGGAACCCCGTGCACGAACGAGAAAATCAGTGAGCTGAGCAACACAGCCATTGTCGGGGAGCTGTACTTTTCCAACCAGTTCTGAAGGATCACCCGGAACATCAGTTCCTCCTTCAGTGGGGCCAGAATCACCGCTGCCAGGAAAATGAGTCCAAACGTTGAGGCGGACGCGGATTCGTGAAGAAGTCGCAGATATGGGTGCATTGTCTCTTCTCCTCGTAATGGAAGCGTGAGAAGAATGGCCAATGCGACGGGAAGAACGCTTGCCAGGAAACCAAGCCCCCCCTCCTTCACCTGCCCGGGAACATCATCGCATCGGAAACCCAGACGAATCAGCGTGGTCTGTGAGTGAAGTGTCCCATCAACGAGCACCGCGATTCCCAGCAGGATCGTCGTCATGATGCTCTCAATAATGCTGAACGATACCCCGCGGTGAATCTGCTGGATCGAGAGTTCCGAGAGGTCAAGGTTCGGCGACTGAAAGACGGTGACGACTGAGATCAGCAGGATGCTGAGCGTCAGAAACACTGCAAATAGCGAGACATGGACAGGGCGATATCGGAATCGCCACGGAACTGGTGCCTGACCGAGCCGGACCTTCCGTACAAAGTCGAACCAGAACTGGACACTCCCAAGCAGAATTCCGAGTGTCACAAACGTCACGGCAAGTTCCAGCGGCGCCAAGTGAATCTCTGTCGTTGTATCAAAGGGGATGGAAAACCAGACACCCCACTCCCCGTTGCACGTCAACAAGTCAATGTGAACCAGGAGGAGCCGTCCATTCTGAACTCTATGCCGATTGTCTCAGAAGGGAAACCTTCCCTTCAATGCTGATCTCTCAGGGCGTCCCTCTCAGGCGTCTTCTGGTTCAGCCCGCCTCGCCCTTGCCAAACATCGAGGGAAACTTCATCCTTGACCTGATCTCCTGATTGCCTTGTCCCCGGTTGCTTTCCAGTTCACGGTCCTCCCTGCCCCATGCCCGAAGCCCGGCCCGAAACCGCGACCCGCGCGGAATTGAATCAACGTCAGCTCCAGCTGCTGAACCGTCTGATTTCCGAGATCTCTCAGAGCAACCGTTTCTGGCAGCGTCGCTTGAACGCCGCCGGATTGGGAGATGCGCCGCTGACCTCGCTCGATCAGTTGAAGGCCCTTCCCCTCCTGACCAAAGGGGAACTCGTGGCGGATCAGGATGATAATCCCCCGTTCGGGACCAATCTCACCTATTCTCTCAGCAGTTACTCGCGATTGCATCAGACATCCGGAACAACGGGAAAGCCGATGCGATGGCTGGATACTCCTGAAAGCTGGAACTGGCTGATGGAGTGTTGGGAGCAGATCTACCGGCTGGTGGAAATTCGTGAGGACGACGTTTTTGCGTTCCCCTTTTCCTTTGGGCCGTTTATCGGTTTTTGGGCGGCCTTCGAAGGGGCCCAGCGTCTGGGGCGTCTCTCCCTCGCGATGGGCGGGATGAGCACGGAATCCCGATTGAAGATGATCGAGGAATTAAATGCGACGGTCATCTGCTGCACCCCCACATATGCATTACGAATGGGGGATGTGGCCCGAGAGCAAGGAATCAATCTGGCAGAATCCGCCGTCCGGATGCTGATTCTTGCGGGAGAACCGGGCGGAGCAATTCCGGCGATCCGACAGAGGATCGAGCAGGAGTGGGGGGCACGTGTCATCGACCATTGGGGGATGACAGATATTGGATCACTGGGGATCGAGACAGCAGCTTCGCCCGGAGCGTTGACGATTCTTGAAACGCAGTGCATTGCCGAGATTATTCATCCGGAAACTGCCGAACCGGTCACTCCTGGGGAAATGGGTGAGTTGGTAATTACCAATCTGGGGCGTCTGGGCCAACCCGTTCTTCGCTACCGCACCGGCGATCTCGTCCGTGAAGCAGTGGAACCTGCCCCTGATGGCATTTCACTGCTTCGGTTGGAGGGGGGGATTCTGGGGCGGACCGATGACATGGTGACGATCCGCGGCAACAACGTTTTCCCATCAAGTCTCGATGCGGTCCTTCGGGAGCACCAAAGCATTGCTGAATATCGGACAACGGTTGTCACTCGAAAATCGATGCCCCATCTGAAGATCGAAATCGAGCCGGTCTTTGCATTTGCGGAAAACCCCGAGCGCGCTGCTCAACTTGTATTTGAAGTTGAGCGACTCATCAAAAACCGTCTCAATTTTCAGGCAGAGATTCAGCTGGTGGAATCTCTCCCCCGCTTCGAGATGAAGGCGCGGCGTTTCTTTCGGGAATAAGTCGTTGGAGGCTGAGCGACAGTCTCCGGTCGCGGGGTAAACGCATCCTTCTGTTGGCGACGTGCCCATTCAAAGCCGCTTCATTACAGAAGTCTCTCTTCAGAAAAATCAAGGGGCTTTGCTGTAACGTGTTCCATCGTAATGGGATATGTCTTCTGGTTGGTGCCAAGGCTGAGAATTCAGAACAATCGGAAATCTTTCGCTAATTTCACCAACCGGAACTGTCGATCTTATCGATACACGTGATTCGCGTGGTGTGGTCCTCTCAATGCACCTCTGGCGGCCTGACCCGACAGGAGGAACGGATGGGAGAAACCGGGATTCACCGGCGTCATGTCGTGATGGCATGACAAAGAAGTAAGACTCCGATTTGACAGGCTCGACCAGGATCGGCGACATGAAGTTTTGGAAAACCAGCATTGTCTTGGCGTGGGGAGCGATTCTGCCTGCCTTAGGCTATGCGCAGGATTATTGGGTCGAGCCTGCAGGGTACGGAGCCCCGATGGGAGCGGTCCCGCAGGATTATGGATATGGATACTGCCCGCCAGGTGGAGGGGGAGATCTGTATCAGCAGCTGGTCCCTGAGTCCCATTTTCGATTCCGCAATGATGCCACTTGCGATCTGAGCTTCAAAGAGGCGTTTTCACAGACATATGTCCGTCTCGACTACCTGCAATGGCAGATTGACGGCGGAAAGAATTCGTTGCTCGGAGCGCCGAATTCCAGTGGAGCGGACCTGTCCGGGCGAGATCCGAATAACATGTTGTTGGCCAGTGATCAGGCTGGGCCTCGCGCTCCTGTGCCGACGGCAGCCGTCGTTCCAAGTCTTCCCAGCAATCACGACACTCTCAGTGGTCTGCATGCCCTGATTGGCGTTCCTACGAGGGTAGGAACCTGGGAAACGGAGATGTTCTACTTCGAACAGCTCGATAACGGGGTTCGGGTGAATCCCTATACCGCTTCCAATAACCTTGGGGCTTCATTTCCGGTGATTGCTGCGACGACACTCCTGACCGATGGAGTGATTTCCAGCAACAACATGATCCTGTACAGCGACTCGTATTTCGCTCGGGAAACGGCGACCTTCTTTGGGGCGGAAATGAACTGGATTCTTCCGCCTGCTGTGCCGAATGTCCCCGTGACGGTCTCTCCCATCGTCGGTTTTCGCTACATCAATTTCGGCGACAAGCTGGAAATCGGAGGGACAGACTCACCGAATGCCAACGATCCACCGCCGGTTGACCCGAATGAACCGGTTGAACCCACAATCTTGAACCACTACATCGGTTCAATTGCTCGAAACAATATCTTTGGGCCTCAGTTTGGTTTTCGGGTCACGACTCACGTCGGACGTCTGGATCTTGGAGTCGAGCCGAAGTTCATCGCAGGGATCAATCGAGTCTCTGAAGGGGTGTATACTCGCGAGATTTACTCTCCGACGGAAGATCCACGGGCATCGAAGGACCAGCGAACCGAGTTCACTCCAGTGTTCGATCTGTCGCTGTCCGGGAAGTTTCATGTTTCCGACCGATTTGCTCTGTATGCATCCTACGAATTCATGCTCGCAGGGAACTTCTCGCGGTCTTACAGAAACGTCTATTACAACTCGTCAGCGAACATTGCCGATCCTCCACAGATTGGCCTGAGATCGGATCTGGCATCATTCTTCGCACAAGGCTTCTCGGTCGGGGGTGAACTGACCTTTCGCTAAACAATTGCAATGTGCCGCAAGTGGGCTCTGGACTTGAGAGGATCCAGAGTCCGCTTCGTCACTTGCAACGCCCCTCTGACGTCTGCACACTGCAGCGTTATGGAAATCCGAGCCTTTGCTGAACAAATCTTGCTGCAACCGGAGCTGGACAGAAAACTGGCCCCTCCGACGGAGAGTCTGACCGATCTCTCTCCCGGAGATGCGATGGTTCTGACCGAACCCGCCCGCACGCCAGACCTGCGATTTGCCCCGCGCCGCACAGCCCCGAAAATGCCGGCCTTTGGGGCGTTTTCTCACCCGGAAAAGCGCGGACTTGCCCATCACATCATGGCCAACCACGAATTGCAGGCCCTCGAAGTAATGGCGTGGGTCCTGCTGGCGTTCCCGGAGGCTCCACCCTCATTTCGAGCGGGACTGGCAGGCGTCATGAGGGATGAACAGCGCCACACCCGCATGCATGCCAGCCGTGCCCGGGCATTGGGCGTTCCATTCGGAAGTCGACCAGTCAATTGTTATATCTGGAAGAAGGCAATGTCCTTCACGGGGGTGCTGGACTATCTCGCTGGCCTCCCTTTGGTTTTCGAAGCAGCGAATCTCGATCACTCCATTGAAATGGCAGAGGCATTCGAAGCTGCGGGGGACCCTCAGAGTGCAGCGATCATGCGGCAGATCCATCTGGACGAAATCGAACATGTCCGGTTTGGACTCCACTGGCTGCAGGTTCTCAAGCCCGAGCATCTGACTCCATTTCAGGCATTCGAGCAGCATCTTCACTGGCCTTTGCGGCCCTGCAAGGCGCGTGGGACGGTCTTTCAGCGAGAGGCCCGAAAGGAAGCCGGAATGGACGATGAGTTCATCAATGCGGTTGAAGCAGCCAGCGACGAGAAGGTGTGACGTCAGGGATGTCGGCAGGCAGGACCGGAATCCCCTGCCCTGCTCCAGGTGATCGCGTCAGGCGGGACGATCCGGGGCGTCTCCCGATTGATCTTCTCCGCGAATAGTCGGGATGACAGCGATGCTGCATGTTTTGCCGGGCAAACGTCTGTGGGAGAGGCCCTGTGACGGGATGAGACCGTCTCCCGCTTGAAGAACGTTTCCCTGTTCGCAATACTGGCTCAACACCGCCGTGCAACCCTCGCGGAGACATTGGCGGTTTCCTGAACCGAATGACCAGCTTGCAGCCATGTCGTAGCCGGAAATTTCGCGTTGAGGAGTCGATATCGCAGGGTGTCAGCTGCCTGCGTCGCGAAGGCTGGTTGCGGACGAGAGTCGTCTTCCAGAATCCATGACGTGGGGCAATTGACGAACGGCGGGAAATGCAATAAAACCCGCTTGCGAATCCAGATCAGGAGAGATGGCAGAGTGGCCGAATGCGCAGCATTGCTAATGCTGTGACCATGTCAAAGTGGTCCCCGGGTTCGAATCCCGGTCTCTCCGCTTCGTTTCAGAAACGACCCCTTCGGCGCGAGCACGTCGAAGGGTTTTTCGTTGGTGTGCTGAGATGTGCGACTCGATCAGTGAGTTTCCCGAATCTGTGTATGTCGACGCAATTCGTTTCGTGCTCAGATGATCCGCAGTCGAAATCAGCTCCATCAGTTCTGCATTCAGTGAACAAGCTGTCCTCACCACGGCAATAAAGCGGCCAATTGCTGTCTTGCCCTATCCGCTTAAAAGATATTGCATAGACGTTCCCGTCGTGTTGCGATTGCATCGTTTCTGCTGGAATGACTTGCCGGGTGCCTGATTGGCAAATTCAAACATTCCTCACAAACGTAGGGCGTTCCAGAGATGAGAAAGCACTGCCGTTTGTGTGACAAGGTGCTGCTACATCCCCCTGAGGCAGTGGCTCATAGCTTCTCGTCCCGCTGATTACTAGAATTGAAGCAACGCTTCGGTTGCTCCTTGGGGAAATGACATGATCACCGATCAGATCAAAAAGCAGATCGTCCTCGAGGCATCTCGTGAACGGGTTTGGGAGGCGATCAGCGATTCGGTCGCCTTTGGGAAATGGTTTGGCGTCGAGTTCGACGGTCCTTTCAGCGTCGGAACTCTGATGGCAGGCCGGATTGTTCCGACACAAGTCGATCCAGAAGTCGCCCGGCTTCAGGAACCTTATACGGGACACCCTTTTCAGATTTGGGTCGAGAGCATCGATCCTATGACGCGGTTCGCGTTTCGCTGGCATCCCTTTGCCGTCGACCCGAATGTGGACTATTCCCAGGAGCCGATGACACTGGTGGCGTTCGAGTTGTCTGAAGTAGAGGGGGGAACATGCCTGACGATTACTGAGTCAGGATTTGACCGAATTCCTCTTGAACGGCGAGCGCAGGCTTTTCAGGCGAACGATGGCGGCTGGGCACACCAGACAAAACTTATTGAGAAATACCTGGCGATTCCGTCGTAGCACCTGTCGTCGGGCCATCACGATGAATGTTCGCGATGCACTACTGACGAAAACCGCTCCCATGTTTGCCGCATTGGGCGATCCAATCCATTTGACGATGGTGGCATTGCTCTCCGCCAATGGGTCGTTACCGACGATCCTCCTGAAGCAGGCGACGAGCGTTTCGCGCCAAGCGGTGACCAAACATCTGCGGATGCTTGAAGAAACTGGAATTGTCACGAGTCAGCGCGTTGGGCGGAATCGGCTCTGGCAGATCGAAACTCAGCAACTCCGCGAGATTCGTGGTGATCTCGACCGGATCTCCGACCAGTGGGATACGACGCTGGAACGTCTCCGCCGGTTCGTTGAGAACGATTCCCAATGAGGATCTCTACCCTCGCACTTATTCGGCAAAAAGTGCCGATGCGGTTGATGTGGCGTTTTATTTAATCGGAACGGCATGACTCCGGTCTGAAATTTCCATCGCATCCAAATTGTTTAGTGTCAATTCTTCTTCGGGAAGCGGACGAAAATGCCACAGAAGCCTCCAAATGGTGAGGAGGAAGGGGGAGTTGATCACAAGGGCGGTGTGATGAGTGGGCCGGAATTTTCCCTGACCGAGGGGGGACGATTCTACTGTCGGTTTTTCTACTGTCGGTTTCTTGCTGTGATGACTCTGGTGGGGGCCTTCGCTACAGCGGAGGTGTTCGCTCAGGACTTTGAGCGCTATCGTCCCCAGCCGCTCCCCGTCGAGACGCCTCCGAGTCTCCCGCAGGAGACGCCACTTCCTCCCGTGACCGGAAGTGATCAGATTCTCCTGCAAAAGCTCGAAGCCATTGTTGTCCTGGATCGTGCGGACAAAGTCGTTGCCGACGGGGTTCACCCGGATGCGGAGGGCCTCCTGTTCGATGTGGCAAACCCACGTTCGCTGGTCTATTCGCAGGCGTTTCGCACGACGGTGGAACCATATCTGAATCAGCCAGTCTCGCTGCGAACTCTCAGTCAGCTCTCCCACGATATCATCCGGTTCTACCGCTATAACAAGCGACCGGTGATCGATGTCCTGATTCCCGAGCAGCGGATCACGGAAGGAACACTCCAGATCGTCGTTCTGGAAGGGACCGTTGGAAAAGTTCAGGTTCAGGACGGACGGTTTTTCTCCTGGGATGACACAGCTCGCTGGATCGAATCGACCCGCGTCGGAGGAGAGATCTATGAGCCCTGGCTGGAAGATGATCTCTTCTGGCTCAATCAGAATCCATTCCGGCGGGTTGGTGTGGATCTGAAGCCGGGGTCGGAAAACGGGTTGACCGATGTCCTCTTTACTGTCGATGACGTCTTTCCGATCCGGGCCTATGTGGGCTATGACGACACCGGTGTTCGGGTGCTGGGGCTGGAACGGCTCAGCGCCGGATTCATGGTGGGGAATCTGACCGGTCGGGGAGATACGGCCAGTTATCAATACACGACCGACTCTGACCTCTATCGCCTCCATGCCCACGCTGCGACGTATACGCTTCCCATTAACCGCGATTATACGTTTCAGACGTATGGAAGCTGGGCGGGTGTTTCTCCGACCGTGGGGGGAGGGTTTAATCAGGACGGCGAAAGCTGGATGAGCGGCTTTGCTCTGGTGCGGACTCTGGAGAAAAACAGGTATGTCGACCAGAACGTCAGTATCGGGTTCGACTTCAAGGCCACGAACAACAACCTGGAATTCGGGGGAACAAATGTCTTCGCATCGGAAGCAGACCTGACCTCCATTAACCTGGGGTATCAGGACCTGTTCCGGGACAATTGCGATCAGTACCGGATTTTTGATGTCGATCTGATTATCGGTCCCGGTTCCGGATTCACAAAGAACAATAATGCGACCGCGTTCAGCACGATTCGCCCGGATACCGATCCGGTCTTTGTCTACGCCCGTGCACGCTATGAACGGGCTCACAACCTGACGGAGGACTGGCAGCTGACATTTCGTGGTGTTGGTCAGGTCACCTCAGACCGACTGCTTTTCAGCGAAATGCTCGGCTTTGGTGGTTACGACAGCATCCGCGGATACGATCAGCGAACGGCGAACGGGGATCATGGCTGGATCACGAGTTTCGAATTCGGTCCCCGTCCGGTGCCTCTGGAGATCTGTGGACAGGAGGGGCGTCTGCGGGTCTATGTCTTCGGCGATTTGGGGCAGGCGTTCACAATGAACCCCCAGCCGGGCGAATTCTCGGACCTGTTCATGTCCAGCGCCGGATTCGGAATGCGGTTTTCCCTGGCTCAGGATTTAATGTTCCGGTTTGATTACGGATACAACTTTAATCCGGTACCGGGGTACGACTCTCGTCAACGGGTGCACCTGGGCCTCGTCTGGCAGTTTGGTCCCCTGCCGAACTAATTCATGTTCTGCCTTCGGGCCTGTCTGAGGGGGGCTGATCCACCGTGAGCATCTTCATTTGAACGGCCCTGTTCGGTCAATGATTCATCATAACCCATCAGGAAAGGGGCCTCCGGACTCATGGTCGGGAGGCCCCTTCGGGTTTACTGGTTTATTGCCAGTGGCTTTCGTGGCTTTCGTTGTCAGATCACACCGTGATGATCAGGGAGTCTCTTTAGCTTCCAGCTTCTTCTTGAGGGCTTGGGATCAGAGCCCTTGCTTTTTTGACGGCTCAAGTGGCCCCTGACAGACACGCTGCTGTTCAGAATGTTGCAATGTCTGAGAATCCTGGCAAGGCTGTGGTCATCCTCGCCAGTGAGGTATTGCCGAGTAGAGCAGAATTTTCACCAGAGTTCTTCTGTTCTTCCCGTACCCCCCTCATAATCAGCAAAATCAGGGTTCATTCGTTTTTGAATTTGTTGAATCTCGCAAGTGGACCACGATTTCGCTGTTAACTTTTCTGAACCGAAACAACTTACATCCAAATTTGATTGATTCCTGAATTCCGTTGGGACAGACTCAGAAATCACTCACTCATACATCCGGTGCAGGGACAGGAATTGATGATCAAGAATGTAATTGCCGTCCTGCTGCTCGCAGCTGTCGTTGCCATCGTTGGAATTCAGGTTTGGAAGTCCCAACAATCGACGCTCCCCCCAGGAATTGCGTCGGGGAATGGTCGCGTTGAGGCAAAGCTGGTGGATATTGCTGCCAAGGAACCGCTGCGCGTCAAAAAGATCTTTGTGAAGGAAGGGAGCATTGTCGGTCGTGGCGATGTTCTCGTCGAGATGGACACTGCGACGCTGGAAGCCGAGCTGGCAGAAGCAAAAGCGAAGGTGGCATCGGATCAGGAGCGAGTCGCGGCCTGCAACTCCACCGTCGTCCGAGCCCGGAGCCAGCTGAATCTGGCGCAGATCGAGTTTGACCGCTACAAGAAACTGCTGGAAGCAAATGCCGGGACTCAGGAAGAGTTTGATCGTCGAGAGGCGAATCTGGCAGTCCAGAAAGCAGCTTTGGCTGAGGACGAAGCCAAGCTGCGCACCGCTCAGCAGGAAGTCGAAGTCTCTCACGCACAGGTTAACAAAATTCAATCACGTATCGACGATGCCACACTGAAGTCGCCAGTCCGAGGGCGGGTTCTCTACCGATTGGCAGAAGAAGGGGAAGTTCTCGGCGCTGGAGGAAAGGCGCTGACGCTGGTGAATCTGGAAGATGTCTATATGGAGATCTTTCTTCCATCAGAGATCGCTGCCCGTTTGCAGATCGGTGCTGATGCGCGCGTCACGGTCGATCATGCTCCCGGTCGAGCCGCTGCGGGGACCGTCAGCTTCGTTTCACCAGAAGCTCAGTTCACTCCCAAGCAGGTGGAGACGAAGAGTGAGCGGGACAAACTGATGTTTCGCGTGAAAATTCAGGTCCCCGAAGAACTGGTCGCTTCGTATATCGAGCGTGTGAAAACCGGTGTTCGCGGGGTGGGATATGTGAAGTATGACGAGAATGCGCAGTGGCCTGCGTTTCTCCAGAATCTGTTGGCCCCACCAGAAAAGCCACACGCTGGTGCGTCCGCAGATCTGGCAACGTCTGCTAACGGATTTGCAAGCGAAGAGGCAGCCTCAACGTCAGCACCGAAGTCCCCTGCCCC
>CALLWY010000332.1 GCA_938015865.1 uncultured Planctomicrobium sp. | reverse complement strand
AGGTAATCCCTGGAACGCATCTCACGAACATATGGCGTTCCAGCGGTGATCTACCCTGTGATTGAGCAACAAGTCACCGCGACACTCCACTGAGACAGGGGTTAAGTGAGCGTTGGGGCCCAGGATTGGGTCAGATGCTGAATAATCCCCGCAACAGCACCTTGCCGCTTGCTTCCTCTGGCGAGAACGATTCGACATTCTGCCAGCGATGGGGCGAGGGCATGGGAGGCGGTTCGATCAACCACCTTTTGAAACAGGTCCGGTGTTGCGGAGAAGAGTGTGCCGTGAATGAAAAGCGTCGTGGGATTAAAGAGGTTGATCACCGCCCCGCATGCGATTGCGAGTGAATCAACGATCTGGTTGAGTTCCTCTGTGAGATCAATCTTGCCCGACTTGACGAGTTCGACGGCCTGTTCAATTTCGACAGTGGTTCCGGTTCGCTGGGAAATTGCCCGGGCGAGTGCTGCATCCGTCGCGACCGTTTCCAGACATCCGCGGTTACCACATCCGCATAGTTTCCCGTTTGGATCAATAGTGATGTGTCCCAGTTCACCCGCCATACCGCTTTGTCCGCTGAGATAGCGACCGCTGCTCATCACTCCCAGCCCGAGGCCGGAGGTGATGTCCATCATGGCGAAATCGTCCTGATCTCGTGCGTTGCCGAACATCCGCTCCCCGACGCATAAGGCATGTGATTCCTGCAGTGCGACGCAGGTGAGCCCGGTCCTGCCGGCAAGGTCTTCTGCGGGACGATGTCCGTTCAGCATGTGCAGGTTGGGCGAGAACATCACCTCCTGCTGTCGCGTGTGCATGAGGCCGGGCACCGAGATTCCGACTCCATAAACTTCACAGGACAAATCACAGCGGAGTGCTTCAATCTCTCCGACGATCTGATCCATCAGTTCAGGATAGGTGTGAGGAGTCGGAAAGTTTTTCGAGCGGAGCGGGTCAAACTTGCCATCGAGTCCCGTTGCAACGACCCAGCACTGGCCCGGTTCGATCACCACGCCCATGACGCAGGCTTTTGTCGCAGCCAGCCGGACGAGCTTCGCTGGTCGACCGAAGGCCCCCACAACAGCATCTGTTTCTTCCAGAAGCCCGACCTCGATAAGGGCTGCAATTGCTTTGGAGACTGTCGGAGCACTCATTCCGGAGAGCCGGGTCACCTTGGCTCGCGAGCTGGGGCCCACTTTCTGAATGAGTTCCAGAACGCGCCGTTCGTTCAGCTTGCGCAGAAGGGTCGGTTCGATCCTGGCAGACATGGATGTTTTCCTGAGAATGGAGAAACCAGAGAAGTATGAATTATTGCAGATGTCACCGAAGCAGAACAGATTCCCGCCGAATTCGCTTTTTGCACAACGGTCCACTGTTTGCTAAGGGATTTCGGAAGAGCTTCGCTACGGGCTCAGGGAGAGGTGTGATGGAGCATACGTGCATAAGAAGCGACGAAAATGCGTGGCGAAGCTCTCTGGTTATCTCAGCTTCGTGACCAGTTCTTGAATCTTTTACATCGCTCATTCCAAGTTTTTCAAAAATTGAGCGAAGCCGCATTGACTCAATCCAACGGCGGAAGATATCAATCCGCCACACTTCTCAACCCCTTCCGAAACACCCCTCTGACTGAAAGCGATGCATGTTTCCGCAGGAATCCTTCCTGCAACATGCTTCTCACTCGCTCCGGAAAGAGACGTTTCATCCCTCCTGAGTTTCATTCTTCCTCACTTCCAGTCTCCATCACCAAAAGCCGGGCAAGTCGCCATTCGTGAACGATGCCTCTCACATCGTTTATTGTGCGGATCGCGGTCTGTCCGGTATCGGCAGGAATCCCATGTCCTCAACAACTCCCGCTACGATCCGTCCCCACGGAAAGGTTGTCGCCTGTGCAAAAAGTGAGGCATCACGTCAGCACCTTGAGCTTGCGATTCGTCGCGCTGGGTACGATTGCGTGTCCGTCGCAACGCTCTCGGAAGTTCGTGTTCTGGTGATGAATGACCTCATCGCGGCGGCTGTCATCGATGAGCCGGATTCACTGGCTGATGTCGAAATGCTCGATGCAGAGACCCGACGTGGAGAGCGGCCGACGCAGTTCATTCTGTTACCATCGATCGGGCAACGGCTCGCTGCTCCTCGAAGTGCCTCCTGCGAAGTCCTTGATCCCCCTCTGACTCCTGAACGAATCGGTCGTGCTCTGTTCTCGGCAGTGGCCCGGGCACAGCTGATCACCGAAAACATCCAGCTTCGTCAGAAGCTCGAAGGCCGGATGTTCGACGGTCTGGTTGGTGTCAGTGAAGCGACTCGCGAACTCCGGGCAGCGATTCATGCTGCTGCAGAACATGACCTCCCTGTTCTGGTATGCGGCGAGTCCGGTTCCGGGAAGAGTGAAGTGGCCCGCGCCATTCACCTCACCCGCTCAGGGCCGGGGCAACCTCTTCTGACCGTGCGTTGCAGCTTGCTGACGTCGTCGGTCATCGAACGGGAACTCTTTGGAGATGAGCACTCCGAAGGACGATTCTCTGCGGCCGCTGACGGGACGCTGGTCTTCGAGGAAATTGAAGCGCTGACCCTCTCCCAGCAGCATCAGCTGGCAGAAATTATTCTCAATGGGGCCTATCCCCATGCGGGAAGTTATGTCCCCCTGAGGGCCCGGATTATCGCCACCACATCTGCTGATCTGCGGGAACTCTGTCAGCAGGACAAGTTCTCCTCGCAGCTGCTCCGGATTCTCGATCGACACACCATTGTCGTCAAAGCACTGCGATACCGAATGGATGACCTTCCGGTGCTGGCAGAGCACTTCCTGCAGCAGTGTGCAGTCAAGGAAGGGCAGACAGTTCGTCGCCTCTCCGAAGGAGCATTGCAGCGTCTGTTGAATTATCGCTGGCCCGGCAACTGCCGCGAACTGGAAAATGTCATTGCCCGCTGCTGCTCACTCAGCACCGCTCCCGAACTGACTGCCGAAGAAATTGAACCGTGGCTGGAGCAGGATACGGAATCGACCGAACTCCCCGGCCTGACACTTCGGGAGATGGAGCGCAAGCTGATCGAAGCGACCTTCACTCGCTTCGGTGGAAATCGCGAACTGACCGCCAAGGCCCTGCAGATCGGAATCCGCACACTCTCCGGCAAGCTCCGCGAGTACGGCTATCCGCCACGAGGAGGCCCGGGGTCCAACCGAATTCAGGCTCAGGATCGTGCAGCGTGATGTTGCTGAAGACCTGAGGAGATTGCGGAGCAGGCCAATGTTCCGCGATTCAGAGCCGTCCCATACAGGACGGCTCTTTTTTTTGCGCGACGGATGATCAGAGAGGGACAACTCTCCGTCCAACTGGCAGATCACACTTGCGGGCTGGGAAGGTCCAGCGTGTGGGGGCTGGCAGGGAGTGATGTCCCGCATTGCCGGGTCAGTCGCTCTTCCAGCTCGCGAATCATCTCAGGGCCAAGAACGTGCTCAATCTGGTCAGCATCATAGTCCGCCTGGCTGGGAGCAACATCGGCATAGGTGATCAGATACAGTTCCCAGAGTCGATGATTCCGAACCGCCCGCCGGGCCAGTGCGGCTCCTTCGGGTGTCAGCGAGAAGGTCCCGTCGTTGTGTGATTCGAGAAGTTCACCTCGAATTGCACGGCGGATCAGTTGGTCGACTCGCCTGGGACTCCACGAACGTTTTTCCAGAATCCGGGATTGCGGGACACGGGCAAGGATGAGGCGCTGTTCCGGGATATCGATGTCGGGTTGGGTTGCTTCGATCAGTTCGTACATCGCGCGGAGCAGATCGTGTCGACCGATGCGTGCGCGTCGACGTCGATGCTCCCGCCATTTCCAGAAGAGTCCCCGTTGTGTCCCGCCAAAGAGGCTGACGAGAAACACGAGTGTCCCACTCAGGACAATCACCGCCCCTGCCGCCAGACGAGGGGCCATGGAGCTGACGAGCGTTCCCACTCCTGCAGACAAAGCCCCTAACAGGGCAGCCATCCAGGTGAGGTGGCGAACATCATCCGTCCAGAACCGGGCGGAGGCCGCCGGGATAATAAGAATGGCCACGACGAGAATCAGCCCAACGGTCTGCATCCCGACAATGGTGACCCCAGCCACAAGTCCAATTAACAGGGCATCCAGCCAGAAGACAGGCCAGCCGGAGGCGCCTGCATAATTGCTGTCAAAACAGAGCAGGCAGAGTTCCTTGAACAAGGCGAGAGTGACAATCGTCAGAAGGAGAGACGCTCCGGCGAAGACCCAGACATCTCCGGCCAGAAGTGACGCAGTCTTTCCATTCAGAAATGAACTCAGGCCGGCGGCACTCGCGGTTGGCATCCGTGTAATTGCAGTCAGCAGGGATGTCCCCAACCCGTAAAACAGGCTCAGGACGATTGCCAGAGCGGCATCCGCGCGAATGCGGGAATACCGTTCAATCAGGAGCACACAGACGGCTCCCGCCAATCCAAAGACGAATGCCCCGAACATCAGGATCGGAAGATTCTTCCCCGTCCCGGGTGAGATGATCTGTGTCACAATGAAGGCAATCGCGATTCCCGGAAGTGCGGAATGACCAATGACGTCTCCGATCAGCGACCGCTTTCTGAGCAACATAAAGACGCCAACAATTCCCCCGCAGACTCCCAGCAGCGACGTGCCGAGCAGAACAACTCGAGTGTTGTAATCCTGCAGAGTCAGGACACGAACGATGGCCGACGGACTCGCCGGGGCTTCTGCTGCGAAAAGGGCGTTCGGGCACAACAGGAACAGCAGCAGGGTGCCCAGAAGAATTGAACAGGAGCGCAGTGCGGAGACGCTGCCAGATTCATTGGGACGAAGGTTCCGAATCATTGCCCGGCAATCCTTGCTCCAACCTGATCCAGCAGTGACAGCTTTCCACCGTAGGTCCGTCTCAGATTTTCGGCGGTGAAGACGTCTTTCGTGCGTCCCGCAGCGACAAGTCTCATATTCAGTAGCAAGACCTCATCAAAGTACTCGGAGACGGTTTGAAGGTCGTGATGAACCACCAGTGCGGTCTTCCCCGCAGCCCGCAGTTCCTGAAGCAGGGAGACAATCGCCCGTTCAGTCGCGGCATCGACGCCAGCGAATGGTTCGTCCATCAGGTAGAGATCGGCATCCTGAGCCAAAGCCCGAGCGAGAAACACCCGCTGCTGCTGCCCGCCGGAGAGTTGTCGAATCTGTCTTGTCGCGTAGTCCGCCATTCCCACCCGGTCGAGCGCCTGCAGTGCCTGTTCCCGGTAAGGGCGAGTCACCCAGCGGCACCAGCCAATCCGTCGATAAAGTCCCATCGCAGCGACATCGAGAGCGCTGACCGGGAAGTCCCAGTCGACGCTTGTTCGTTGGGGGACGTAGGCAACTCGATCCCGGACTGACCGATATGGCTTGCCGAAAAATTTGATTCGTCCGGAGACGCGAGGAATGAGGTCGAGAGCGGCTTTAATCAGCGTGCTTTTACCCGCTCCGTTCGGGCCGATGATGGCGACCAGTTTTCCAGCGGGGGCGATATAGTCAATATCCCAGACAACGGGACGACGCTGGTAGGCCACCGTCATGTCCTGAATTGACAGCGGGGATTCAGACACCGGGAGTGAGGAAGGGGGGGGCGACTCCGAAGTGGGTTGCGTCATGGTGAATCAATTCTATTGACTCACATTCGAAAAATGTAGCATTGGCTCCATTTATCGGGATTTTCTCCCCGATGCCGTCAATTCAGGAGGCATTCTGTACAGACGCCAGGAATCTCTTCATACTCAAGGGCCGGTCTGCACTGGTGAAACAGGTAGCATGAAACAGGTAGCATGAAACAGGTAGCATGAAACAGGTAGCGGAGCCTTGGCCCGTCCAATGAAGCCTGCAGGCCAGTGCCGGTCGATAGAATCGCGGGAGGTTGGCACTGTTGCCCGTGTTTCTTTCCCCGAACAATGAGTCTTGAATGTTTGGAATCGTTCAGCCGACGCCGTTTGACATGGAATTCACTCTGGGGCGGATTCCGGTGCGCATTTCGGTCTGGTTCTGGCTTGCGGGAACGCTGTTGGGGTTTACTGCACTGCGTGAAGGGTTGCAATATCTGCTGGCATGGCTGCTGGTCTTGCTGATATCGATCCTTGTTCATGAAATGGGCCATGCGCTGACCGCTCAGGCCTTCGGGTATTCCCCCAGTGTGTTGTTGTATCACTTTGGGGGACTGGCGTATTACCAGCCAGATTCACGACATACCCGTCTCAAGTCGATTCTGATTTCTCTGGCAGGCCCAGGGGCGGGATTCCTTCTCTTCGGTCTGACCTATCTATTTGCCCGATATGTGCTTCCGCAATTCTATTGGGATATGGCTGAGCACTCTCGCAGATTGCTGGATGATGTGGTCTTACAGATGTTGTTCATCAACCTGTATTGGGGGTTGGTCAATTTGCTGCCGGTCCTGCCGCTGGACGGGGGACGGATCTCGCAGGAGGTCTGTTCGATGATTTCTCCGCGGCGCGGAATTCTGTACGCAGCCTATATCGGTGTTGCGGTTGCAGCGCTGGCTGCCATGTGGTTTCTTCGAAATCATCAGAGCTACGCAGTGATGCTCTTCGCGATGCTGGCATTCAGCAATTATTCGATTATCCAGCAATACAAGTCGGGTGACCGCTATTGGTGACGAGGGCGGTTACTCTTTCCCCTGACTTCGGTAGCGAGTGCTGGCCTTTTCCAGAAATCGCCGCTCCTCTGCGGTGAGCGATGCCATTCCATGCAGATGAACTTTTTCAAGAAGTTCATCTAGCCGACGTTCGGTTTCGATTTTCTGGAGTAACTCCTTCTGGCGTTTTTTCTCAGCACGATCAAGTCGCCACTGTTCGAAAAAGCCGGGTCGGCGGGATTCGCGATCGTCGTCGATCTCCAGGCTGGTGTAGCCCTGCGAGAAGTCGTACCCCATAAACGAATCATCGTAGGGGCGGGCAAGTTGGGTGACCACGAATTCGTACTGGCAGAAGCCGAACAGGATTGAGGCCAGCAGGACCACTTCAATTGCCTGCCAGTACGCCCCGATGAACATCAGGACCAGTCCGGCAATCAGGCCGATCCATAACGTGCCAATTCGTGCGGTATGGCGGTCCCAGTAAATTTTTCCGACGGCATAAATCAGCTGGCTGCAGTCCAGCGGGTAAATGGGAAGGCAGAGATTCAGGACCAGAAGTTTGAAGTTCACGGAAAAGAGAAGGAAAATGACCGACTCAACCGGTTCCCTGGCAAGGTCAACTGACGGAAGTCCCAAAAGGACAATGCATTGGGACACCATTTGCGTCGACATGGCAAAGGGGAGACAGGCCAGACAGATCAATCCGTTGGAAAGTGGTCCCGCAAGAACAGTCCACAGCTCGGAAAATAGAACAGGGGCCGGGGTGGCCATTGCAAGCCCCCCGAGTGGCCACAGCAAGATCTCGTGTCCACTTCCACCGGTCTGACGGGCCGCCATGATATGGGCCAGTTCATGGACGAGGATACTTCCGAGAAGTAATCCTGAAAGCACCAACCCCAGTTGCCATCCGAAGTTCAGGCACAGCACCAGAGCGACAACAATCGTCCAGATGCTCAGACGAATGTCTGTCCGGAAAATCGATCCAAGCGGAATGCTCAGCCACAAGGGGTTCTGACGAATATCCATCGAATTGCATCTGGCGCCAGTTCGACACGACCTTCCGATAGACAACCATCGGTCGACGTTTCTCGATCGTACCACCGCTCGATTCGACAGGCAATGGGCTGATCCAGCACGAATTTGCCGGAATTCGCTCGTTGAAGAACAGATCTCACATGGGAAAATCACTCCATTGAAGGAGGAGCAGCATCCGAAGTAATTGGCTCTCAACCCTCAATAGTCGGGTTGGCTTGACTGAACTGGAAAACTATCAATAAACTCTCCACACTTACCTTCTGTGAGACATCTCAGCGGGTGGGTCTGGACAGACGCGGGTGTAGCTCAATTGGCAGAGCGCCACGTTGCCATCGTGGAGGCCGAGGGTTCGAGTCCCTTCACCCGCTTTTGTGTTGCGGCCATGCGAATTCTGAAGTGAACCGGTTCGGCGACGTCGAATGGGCATTTCATGCTAGCCCGTTTGGTGAGCCCGTGGCACGTAACTTGCATTATCCTGTCAGGGGAGTAGAGTCGACCTTTCAGCAACGCGGGCAGGTCGGTGAACGATCTGAGTGCAGGCGGATACGTCTGCGGATAATGCTGGAGAACCTGTCAGAGCGAAATGGGTCGTACCGCTGCGGCAGTTCTCAATGTTCTATACAGGACTCCCGTTCACCGGCCTTCGATCCGGGGTGATCGCTGGCCGATTGTTATTTTGAGGGGATGAGGGATGGCGGAATCGGAAAATCTGACGGGTGAGACGACTGCGGTTGCGGACCGTGCGTCTGAAGGGGCTGAAAAGTCCCGGCTGGATCTGACTGTGGACATTCAGAAGGTCGGTCCCTGCAAGCGCCACGTCCAGATCAAGGTGCCTCGCAGCTCAATTGACGAAGTCTATCAGACCATCCTGGAAGACTATACGGAAAAGGCATCGGTCCCCGGTTTCCGTGTCGGGCACGTCCCTGCCGAGCTGGTCAAACGCCGTTTCAAGACCGAGCTGGCAGAGCAGGTCAAGCAGCGCGTGCTGATGGTCAGTCTGGAACAGATCAGCGAAGAATCCGATCTGGATCCGATCAACGAGCCCAATCTTGATCTGGAAAGCATCGAAATTCCGGATGAAGGGGATTTCGAATTTGAATTCGATGTCGAAGTCCGGCCGGAATTTGACCTGCCCCAGTACAAGGGCCTCAAAATCAAGCGTCCTTCTCGTGAAATCACGGAAAAGGACGTGCGGGCCTATCTGGATCAGTTTCTGCAGCAGTACGGGAAGCTGGTTCCCGTTGAAGAGGCTGCCCGCCCCGGCGATTACGTGACTGTCAATATTACTGTGACACACGGCGGGAATACTCTCACTGAGATTGAAGAAGTCTCGCTGCGGGTCCGTAAGTCGTTGCGGTTCCAGGATGCCGAGCTGGCAGACTTTGAGGGCTTCATCAGTGGAGCAAAGGCGGGAGAGACCCGCGAAATCGATCTGACGGTCTCGGGAGAAGCAGACTCCATCGAGATGCGGAACGAAACCGTTCATGTGAAATTCGAAGTTCTGGATGTCAAAAAGCTGGAAACTCCGGAACTGGACGAAGAGTTCCTGCAGCGTCTGGGAGCAGCGTCTGTTGAAGATCTGCACAACCAGATTCAGGGAATGCTGGAACGGCAAGTCAAGTACGAACAGCGTCAGTCCTGCCGTCGTCAGGTGCTTGAGCAGATTACCGATTCCGCGAACTGGGAACTGCCGGAAGAACTCGTCAGCAAGCAGGTTGATAATGCCTTGCGACGGGAAATTCTGGAAATGCAGCAGGCAGGATTTACCTCGAAGGAAATTCTGGCTCGCGAGAACGAACTGCGTCAGCGTTCACTCACCATGACCCGGAAGAACCTGAAGGAGCACTTCGTTCTCGATCGCATCGCCGAAGAAGAGAAGATCGAGGTGACCGAAGCCGACCTGAATGCCGAAATCGGCCTGATGGCGATGCAGCGAGGGGAAAGCCCACGTCGCGTCCGAGCCCGTATGGCCAAGTCTGGCATGCTCGACAATCTTTACGCCCAGATTCGTGAGCGAAAGGCAGTCGATGTGATTCTGGACAATGCAGAATTCATTGACGAGCAGCTGCCTCCTCTGGTGGAAAGTGATGTCGAAGCTCTGAATCGGTCGGTCTGCCGAGCTGTGGCTGCTGCCGATACAGACGGCGATGCTCATGTCCACGGCCCGGACTGCGACCACGATCACGACAGCTGATCGGGGCTTTTAGGTGACTGCATTTGAAAATCTGCCTCCAGGTCAGCGTTTCGTTGACCTGGAGGTTCTGTTTCTGCGGTTCCAATATTGGCAGTCGGTTCTATGCAGGGGGAATCCCCGTTTCGCAATGTCAGCTATCGAGAGGGATTGGACCGCACCGTGAGTACCATTCTCGACAAGATTATCGAGCAGAAACGGCTCGAGATTGCTGCTGCCCAAAGTGTCTGTCCGCTCCCGGAGTTACAGACGCGTGTCTCTGCAGCTCCTCCCCCACGTGACTTTCTGAAGTCCTTGCTCGACCATCATCCGATGGGGTTGATTGCGGAGGTTAAGAAAGCCTCCCCTTCTGCAGGCCTGATCCGAGCGGATTTCAACCCAGTCGAAATCGCAAGAACCTACGAAGCCAATGGGGCCGCCTGCATCAGCGTGCTGACGGATGAGCACTTCTTTCAGGGGCACCTCTCGTTTCTGGAAGCCATTCGAAAGGAAGTGCAGATTCCCGTCCTTCGTAAAGACTTCATCATTGATCCCTATCAGGTCTGGGAAGCGCGGGCGAGTGGGGCCGACTGCATTCTGCTCATTGCGGAATGTCTGGATGATCAGCAGCTGGTGTCCCTGTATCAGCTGGCGCATGAACTGGGGATGCAGGCTCTGGTCGAAGTGTATGATCCCGAAAATGTGGCCCGGGTTCTTGCACTGAATCCTCCATTGATTGGCGTGAACAATCGCGATCTGCGAACATTTGTCACTGATTTGAACCACACTGTGCGGCTTCGGCAGCAAATTCCCGGGGCCGTTCTGGTCATTGGAGAGAGTGGAATTCACACCCGGCAGCATGTTGAGTTGCTCCAGGCTGCGGGAGTCCACGGGATTCTCGTGGGGGAATCCCTGATGCGTCAGGATGACATTGGAGCGGGTGTTCGGAGTCTGCTCGGTATTGCTGCCAATTGATCAAGTGAGAGAAAGCGATCGTCATGACGTCTGAAAATGCGGCTGTGGAGCATGTCCTGGTTGTCCCGACGCTTCTGTTCCATGAGTTGGGACACTTTCAGGGCCATACCACGGATGTCCAGCGTTATCTGGAAACTCTCCTTGATCCAAATTACATCAGCTATCGTCCTCGTCATGAAGTCGAGGAGGACCCCAGCTACAAGCAGTTGATTCCGTACTGCATTTTTCGTCACGAAGGAAGGATTTTTTATTACTCCCGAGGGAAAGAGCAGGGGGAAGCTAGGCTCCACAGCAAGCGGTCTATCGGAATTGGGGGGCATATTTCCGCGGACGACCAGTTTTCCGGAAGTTCCGTCTACAAAGTCGCCATGGAACGGGAAATTCAGGAGGAAGTCGTTCTGGAATCTGGTTTTACGGAAAAATGTGTTGCCTTGATCAACGATGACCAGACTGAGGTCGGCAAGGTCCATTTGGGCATTGTTCACATTTTTGACCTGGAAGTGCCCAAAGTTCTTCCACGTGAAAAGTCGATCATGAACACAGGATTTGAATATCCAGCACAACTTGTCAAAGATCGTGACCAGTTCGAAACATGGTCTCAGATCTGTTTCGAATTTCTGTAATGCATCGCAATCGATAGTGACACTGCCTGCAGGCCGGGAGAGGTCTGTTGGTGGGGAGTGTCAGTGATCAGTCATTGACAGACAAAGGAATGTCAGCCATGACGACCGTCAATCGCCGAAATCTGCTTTTGGGATCACTTGCGGGAGCTGTTCCCGCTGCTTTGGCTGCCGGCTCAGCCCACGCTCAGGAACAGGCCGGGCGGCTGACGGAGGACCAACTCGGGCAATTGATCGCAGCCCTCGGACTCCAGCCGAATAAACGAGAGAAGCGGTATGACTTCGCGTTCCAGGCTCAGTTGAACGATCAGTCCTGGGAACTCTCCATGTCTGCTGTATTGAGTGGAAATCAGGAGAGCATCTGGCTGATGGCGTGGCTGGACGAACTGCCGAAGGCATCGAACGACGTTCCCCGCACCGCATTGCTGCGTCTGCTGGCGGAAAACGATCAGATGGGTGACGGAAAATTCTTCGCCTACATCCCGGCGAATCGTCGATTCGTTCTTCAGCGGACCGTTCCCAATGAAGGGCTGACCTCCGCCAAGCTGCGACTCCTGCTTCAGGATCTGGGGAGCAGTGTGGTTGAGACTTACCCGATCTGGCACACCGGAAACTGGGGCGGAACCCCCGCAGCTCCAGTCGGAACGACGTCAACATCGCCGGCTGGTGGGACTCCAGTCCGATCAGCAGTCAACGATTCGAAGTTTGAACAGCCAGTTCGCCGCTAGTCTCACGCAGGGGGCGAACGGGATTTAATTGCCGGGGGCGATGCCTCGGTTCGATGCCGCGACTTCCACGAATTGACCACTCGCTCGTCAGTTCGTCGAAGTTGCGGCTCGACTCTTTTCAGCCCTGTCATCCCCACCGAAGGTGCTATTGGGGGGAACACTAAGGAGGAGTGTCGGCTTGATGGGGTGAGCGACCCGCTGTCAAGAATTCTAATGGAACGAAGGCAGGCCGGGCGGTATGGGGGGATTGGTCAGGTGTGACGCGGGGACCTCTCCCGTTTGTGGAGGCATGCTTCGCCTCGAGAGAGGTGCGACCTCAGGGAAACGACGTTGACCTGATCTGGAAATTTGACGATAAGTCGTCGCTTCACCCTGAATCGACAGCTGTTTGTCCCATCACTGCCTCACAGGAGAATGGGGATTCCTTTTCTTGTAGGCCGATCGCACTGCTCATTTCCAGTGATTGAAATAGATTCGTTCCTGTCGTTCCAGACACGTCGTTCCTGAGGAGTTCCACACAACTCTGCCCGATTTTCAGTGATTTCCTGCTGAATGGCAGGCATTTGCTGGAGACGTTCATCAGCGTGGCGCCATTGTGAAACTCGCCGTTGCAATGGTCGCTGGTCCGTTTCTCTCAATCGACTCCGATTGCATTTGCAGCAGGCAGGTCGGAGGCGAACGAGGACGGAGGGAAGGGCGTTGCGGGAGACAGGGATTTGAAATCGCTCTTTTCCTCTCCAGCGGAGCCTGTCCCCTGGAAGTGGAAAGAGAGAGCCAACAGACCAACTCCTCCAATGGCGGATTTTCGAACTTCATGGTGGCCGATGCTTGCCAGCTTCGCCTTCGCGGTGATCGGCGGTGTCATCGGCATCGCATGGAGTTCTCCTTCGTTTGAGAATCCACAGGAGCCTCGTCCTGCTGTCTTCCGGCTTCGTTCCGAGGTCCCGGTGGGAGACATCGGGGGGCGTCAGATTCTCGAACAGATGGTGGATCTGTGTCGGGATGTCGAAGAAGTATTGTTGATTCCACCCCCGGAACGCCCGATTCAGGTCAATCTGTTTAAGTCGAAGGACTCTTTTGAAGCGTTTCTGATTCCCCGGATCCCCTCTGCAAAGGGGAGATCTGCCATTTATGTCGATGACCCGGAGGGGGGGCAGATCTATCTCTGGCATCACCCTGACATCGAACAGGATGTACGCCACGAATGCACCCATGCCATCCTGCACCAGTCGTTTCAGGAGATCCCACTCTGGCTGGATGAGGGGCTCGCAGAGTATTTCGAAGTGCGTCGGGAAGATTGGGCAGAGAACCACCCGTATCTCGTCGAGTTCAAAACGGTATTGAACTCTCAATCCGTCCAGCGTCTGGAGGCATTGGAAGCCTTGGAACACGTGAACCAGTTGACGCCGGAGGATTATCGTTCCGCGTGGGCCTGGGTGCATTTTCTGATGCACGGGCCGACACCGGCACGTGAAGAATTCCGTCAGTATCTCATCGATCTGGCCGCAGACTCGAAAGCGTATCCGTTGAGTGAACGGCTGCGGGCCAGAATGCCGGACATGGAGGTCCAGCTGTTCCATCACTTGCAGGAATGGTGATTATTGGAATTCATGAAAGCGCGTTTGGTTAAAATGTTGTTCACTCATGGGGGGCTGATGCTGCTGCTCAGCGTGTCGGTGCTCCATGCAGGTCCTCCCCGAACGAAGTCACCCCAGCAGGATCGGGTTCTGGATGTGGCGATGAACAAGGATGCGATTCTTGAAGGGCATTTGATTGATCCCTTTGGAAATGTCCTGAAGAACGCTCCCGTCTCCGTGATTCAGAATCAGAAAGTGGTCTGGAAAGGGAGGACAGATGCGCACGGTCGTTTTGAAGTGAAAGGACTCCCTTCGGGAGTGTACCGGGTGAACGGAGAATGGGGCTCTGCGAACTGTCGCGTCTGGACCAGCGAGTCTGCTCCTCCGCGGGCACTCAAGTCATTGTTATTGACGCGTGACTCCGGGGCGGGGAACAATGCCTCTCCCGGTTTCGGGGAAGATTTGACTATTCGTGTTTCTGGTTTTTCAACGTTTACATTGCCCAAACCGGTGATTCGCGACGTACGACAGCTCATCAGTCCATAGCGTCTCATGGGCGATTTTGTTTGAGGGCGCTTCATCGCGAGTTGAAATCAGACCTTCGTCAGCCCCCTTTGAACGTTTGTTAATGACGGGGGGACGCGAAATGTTGTGGTAGGGTGAGCAGGGATGGAGTCATGTTTCGGGTGTTCTATCCGAAGCAGATGCGCTTGTGCTGATCGCAAGCGGGAGTCAGGGGAGATGAGGATGTTGCTAACGAAGCTGTCAAGGGCCATGTTCCCCTGCAGGGAAATAGTGGGGATGCGTTCGTCCCTCATTAGAGGAATGGCTGCACGAACCGTTGTCCCTGTGTTATGGCTGGCTGCGATGGGAATGTTGATTCCTGTCGGCACCGCCCGGGCCCAGAATGAATCGACTGCTCAGGAACATCCCTTGGTCCCCGCCATTCAAATGGCGAAGCAATCCTATGAAATCGTTCAACAGTTGAAGGATTACGAGGCGACCCTGATCAAGCGGGAACTGATTAACGGGCGTTTGACCAGCCAGCGGATTCGAATGAAAACCCGGGAGAACCCGTTCAGCATTTATCTGTACTACGAAGAGCCGAATCCGGGACGCGAAGTGCTTTTCGTTATGGGGCAGAATCAGAATCAGCTTCTGGTTCGGGAGGCTGCCGGAGTCGCCTCCTTAGTGGGGACTGTTTCTCTCCCCGTCGACAGCCCGCAGGTCATGGCAGAGAACCGGCATGTCATTACCGACATGGGAATGCGTCGACTCCTTGAGTTGTTGATCACCCAATGGGAATTGGAAAGCAAATATGCCGAGTGTGATGTCAAGTTCTACCCCGGAGCCAGAATGGGAAATGCAGAATGCGAAGTGATCGAGTCTTCGCATCCTCGCCCTCGAAAGCAATTCCCGTATCACATGACTCGTGTGTTCTTTGAAAAGAAGTCCCGACTTCCGATTCGCATTGAGAACTACGGGTTTCCTCCTCAGCCCAATCAGCCTGCTCCCCTCGTCGAAGAGTATACTTACATAAATGTGCGGACGAATATCGGGCTGACGCCGGCAGATTTCGATCGCAGAAATCCCAACTACTCATTCCGGTAGGAGAGTCTCTGGGCAACATGAGCTGTTTGGATCGCCGAGTGCCTGTGATGCATCCAAGGCCGTCATAGACATTAAAAGTTAAAAACGGGCAATAAATAAAAGTTCAGGGGCTTCTCACGCTCTGCCTGTCTGCAGATCGTTGAGAAGCCCCTGGCATTTGCATGATTCCGGGTGTGCTTGTCGTTGTCCGGATCAGTACTTGTAATGCGGTTTGCCAGACTCAGGCGTTGGGCCGTAATCACAGGTGATGTCGTTCTGGCCGTCGCAGTAATCTGCTTCATCATGAAAACGGCTTCCGGTCACGTGTCCTTTGTGTCCCGTAAAGCCCGAATAGCAGTAGCTCTGATTAATGCTTCCAAACGCGGAACCGACGTCTTCCAGTTCCTGATTGATCCCGTTAGCCACTTCGGAGAGGCCAACGATCATTCCGATAACCACGATCGTGGAGATGAGCACAAGCTCAGCGGAGACAATAAACCCTGCTTCGTCGTGCAGGAACTGCGAATAGAGAGCCATGTGTGAGAGTCCTTGTGAGTCTGGTGAGAGTCTGGTTTCGTCCGGACTGGCGGAGCTGTCGCTTGATCCCGCCAGACATTTGGCCTCGGTCGCGGCTTCAGTCGTGTCCGACTGGAGCGCGCATCAAAATCCGGCGGAGATCGTCGGACGAGGCTCGGCGTGAGAGTGCGAGTCGACCGGACGTAAATTTGGATAAAGCAGGGGGAATGCCAAGATTTTGAGACAACGTCGCTATCGGGAGATTGGGTGTGGGTGTAAGGTGTTTTTGTATAACGGGTTGTGTTGTCTGAAAAGAATTTCGAACAGCTGTAAAGTGTACCGGCAATGACGTGAGTTGATGTTGAAATATGACAGCACGGCCAAGGCCAGTGGTGGGATTCCTGGGGGCGATCTTCTTTCAGGAGCGAGGGTTAGGGCGTGTGGTGGTCAGAAGCGACACGTGGTGAGAAAAGTCAACGCTCAGCGGGCTGGCGAAGGCCAAGTTTGGGAGACAGCTCAAAGCAAGAGGGGGCAGCGAGAGATTGACCAAATTCACATTGAAAACGCGCGCCCGTTGGCTGGATTTCATTGCCGGGACGCGCCAAAATGCCTGCCAGAGAGTCCTCGTCTGGATTGTCTGCGCTCGGGGTGCCGTTTGAACTTGCACACGGGACGTCCTCCGCTATACTTCGCGGCTTACAATCCGGTACTAGGCTAGCGTAGCTCAACGGCAGAGCACCGGTTTTGTAAACCGGCGGTTGTGGGTTCAAATCCCTCCGCTAGCTCTTCAGAGCAAATGACTCGCTTCTGGTCAGTGAACTAAGCGTGTCGTCTCACAGAGCAGAAGCGACTGCCTCTCCGACAGTTATGTCTCGGGCAGTGTTGAGTCTGATGGTCAACGGCAATGTTGACCTGTCTTCTGGAGCGGCGGTTTAGTCTGTCTGGGACGAGCTGGTGTGAGTCTGCGGCTGGCGAAAGCTGTCCGGGACAACTGGGGGTGTGCCCGAGCGGCCAATGGGGCCAGACTGTAAATCTGGTGGCTCTGCCTTCGAAGGTTCGAATCCTTCCGCCCCCATCTGGTAAAATTTGGCAAAATTGACTCGGCCGGATTGTCGGCACGGAATTGTCTCTGTGCTACAGTTCGAGCGGTTCAGCGGGTGTAGCTCAATGGTAGAGCTCCAGCCTTCCAAGCTGGTGGTGAGGGTTCGATTCCCTTCACCCGCTCTTCAGGGGTGCCGGAGTCTTGGTGCGGAGTTGCCAGCAAGCGGCTTCCCCAATGCACTGGCGCTGCTGCTGCTGTAGCTCAGTCGGTAGAGTGCGTCCTTGGTAAGGACGAGGTCATGGGTTCAAGTCCCATCAGCAGCTTCCCGGGTTGAACCGGGCCGGCGCGTCCGGTTTTGTCAAAGGGAGAAGGCGGGGTGTACCGCGATCCCTGAACGAGGTATGTGTGTGGCTCAAAACTGCCGCACGATTTTTTTAGTCGAAATCACTGGGAGTTTGGAGCGCTAGTCATGGCGAAGGAAACATTTCAAAGGACAAAACCGCACGTGAACGTCGGAACCATTGGTCACATTGACCATGGGAAGACCACTCTGACTGCATCGATCCTGGCTGTTCAGGGAGCCAAGGGTCTGGCCAAGCCTATCGCCTACTCTGAAGTGGCGAAGGGGGGAACGGTCCGTGACGAAACCAAGACAGTGACCATCGCTGTTTCGCACGTCGAATATGAGTCTGAAAAACGTCACTATGCTCACATCGACTGCCCCGGACACGCGGATTACATCAAGAACATGATCACCGGTGCCGCCCAGATGGACGGTGCGATTCTGGTCGTTTCCGCTGCTGACGGTCCGATGCCACAGACTCGCGAGCACATTCTTCTCGCTCGCCAGGTGAACGTGCCTGCTCTGGTGGTCTTCCTCAACAAGTGTGACCTTGTCGACGACGAAGAGCTTCTTGAGCTGGTCGAAATGGAAGTTCGCGATCTGCTCAACAAGAACGGGTTCCCCGGAGACGATGCAACGATCATTCGTGGCTCCGCCAAGCCCGCTCTGGATAACCCAAGCGATCCGGAAAAGAGCGCTTGCATTACCGCTCTGATGGAAGCTCTGGACAATGACATTCCCGAGCCTGCTCGCGAAGTGGACAAGCCCTTCCTGATGGCGATCGAAGACGTCTTCTCCATCGAAGGTCGTGGAACCGTGGTGACCGGCCGAATCGAGCGAGGAAAGATCAAGGTTGGTGACAAGGTTCAGATTCTGGGTCTGCGAGATCCTCAGGAAACCACCTGCACCGGCGTTGAAATGTTCCGCAAGCTCATGGAAGAAGGGGTTGCTGGAGATAACGTCGGGATTCTGCTCCGCGGAACCAAGAAGGAAGACGTTGAGCGTGGGCAGGTTCTGGCTGCACCGAACAGCATCAAGCCGCACACCAAGTTCCAGGCTGAAGTCTACGTGTTGAGCAAGGAAGAAGGGGGCCGCAAGACTCCGTTCTTCAGCGGATATCGTCCACAGTTCTACTTCCGTACAACTGACGTGACCGGAGCTGTCAAGCTGCTGGGTGACGCAGAAATGTGTATGCCTGGTGACAACGTCGCACTGGAAGTTGAACTGATCAAGCCGGTTGCTCTGGTGGACGGAAGCCGCTTCGCAATTCGCGAAGGGGGCCGAACTGTCGGTTCCGGAATTGTGACCAAGATCATTGAGTAATTAAGATGAGACGCCGTGCCCGAGGTTCGCTTCGGGCACGCTGCTCTCAGGATTGTGAGGCAGTGGATCCGGCACTTCGAAACTCGCGGTGCCGGCTCTTGCTGTTTAAGAACGCCTGACAAAGCTGACCGCATTGTCGCCTGGGCTTCTCACGGTGATGGCGTTTTCGTGACGACATCTAGTATTGAGGTTTTATCATGGCTCGTGAATATGTCTGGCTCGAGTGCACTGAAAGTGGCGCACGGAACTACCGTGTTCCGAAAGAGATGCGAGGAACAGAGCGTCTCGAGTTGATGAAGTACTGCCCAAAGCTTCGTAGACACACTCTTCATAAGGAGTCCCGCAAGAAGTAAGGTGTCGGCGGAGGGTCGTCAGGTTCTGTCTTGCGATCTTCTGCTGGGGTGACCTGGCTTGTTGTTACGGGTGTAGCTCAATTGGCAGAGCAGCGGATTCCAAATCCGCAGGTTGGGGGTTCAAGTCCCTCCGCCCGTGTTTGTTGTCGTTCAGTGAATTGAAGGCCTCATTCGGGACGCGAGGCTCCTGTTGATCTGAAGGGGACTGCCTGGGATGGCAAAGGCAAAGGCGGAAACATCGTTGTGGAGCGAATTGTTCCAGCTGCGGCTTTTTAAGCCCAGTCAGGGTCGAGTCGTCCGTCAGGTGACCGGGTTTGCCGTTGCTTCTGTGTTTGTGATTGCAGCATGGCGGTTGTATGCGACGGTTCTCTCAGACATTGGAGCGACGACCAATATTTTGGGGCTGACTGTTCCTGGGAACTTGATTCGACTCGGCCTTCCGGTGGTCATTGCATTGGTCGGCGCGTGGGTCAGCTACCGCCTGGTGAATTGGCCGACATTTGCGAATTTCCTGATTTCCGTTGAAGCGGAAATGGACAAAGTTTCCTGGGCCAGCATGGATTACCTGAAGCGAGCCACTGCGGTGGTTCTCGTGCTGATGGTTTTCATGGGGGCATACCTGTTTGTTTGCGATCTCTTCTGGCAGCAGTTGTTTGTGTGGATCGGGTTTCTCGACTCCTCGGTTTCTGGCTCATAAGAGGGAAATTCAGGCTGTGTTCGGGGGATGGTGAGCGGCAAGCAGGCGTCTTTTCGGACGTTTGTGGGACCGGTCGCTTGAAAAAAAACGAGTGATCAACAAAGATGCGTGGCTCGCCCATGGAAGATGAAAAAACGACTACCGGCCCAAATCGCAGCGGCACATCGGAAAGTGTGACCAAAGCAGGAGATGGGATCGTCTCCATGGCTGGGACAGAAAACGGCAGGATGCGTTGGTTTGTGCTCAAGGTTCAGAGTAATCGTGAGCGCTCCATTCGCGATACGATTCTCCGTCGTGTCCGCAAGGAGGGGATGGAGGAATTCTTCGGTCGGATTTTCATCCCTACGGAGAAAGTCGTCGAAACCAAAGGGGGGAGTCGTCGCGTACGTGAGCAGAAGCTCCTTCCTGGGTACGTGATGATTCAAATGGAGTTGACGGACGAGAGTTGGCACCTCGTTCGTTCAACGGGCGGTGTCGGCGATTTCACCGGGGCGGCCGGTAAGCCGATTCCGATGGAGGACAGTGAAGTGCGTCGTTGGCTTGGTGTCAGTGGTGACGCCGAAGTCAAAGGTGAAGCACCGGAGAAGTCGCAGAAGGCTGTCGTTAAGTTCGAAGTTGCAGTCGGTGAGCACGTCAAGGTAAAGGAAGGTGCCTTCGAGAGTTTCGAAGGTGTCATTGATACCATTGATGAGACGACTGGGAAGATCAAGGTCATCATCGAGATCTTTGGTCGGCCAACGGAAGTTGAGCTGGAGCACTGGCAGGTCGAAAAAGTTTGATCGCTGAAGATCTCTTCGGGCTCGCGGTGTCGTGATTGTTGCCGTGAGTCGTTTGTCATTCCTCAGCCGGGGTCAATCCCGGATTGGAAGCAGTGATGGGTAAGAAAAAAGTAGTCAGCGCGGTTGTCAAAGTTCAGATTACCGGGGGACAGGCGACTCCTGCTCCGCCAGTTGGTACTGCGCTGGGACCCCACGGGGTGAATATTGGACAGTTTGTCCAGCAGTTTAATGAGAAGACTCGTGATATGGCCGGGACGACGGTTCCGGTGATTATCACCATTTATAACGACCGTTCCTTCGACTTCATTCTGAAGTCACCTCCAGCTGCTGTGTTGCTGAAACAGGCCGCTCAGGTTGCAAAGGGGGCGGGGAATCCTCGTAAGGAGAAAGTCGGTACGGTGACGCAGGCTCAGATTCGCGAGATTGCTCAGCGAAAATTCGCTGACCTGAACTCGTCCAGTCTGGATCAGGCCGTTAAGGTGATCGCAGGGACCGCACGTAGCATGGGAATTGCTATCGTTGACTGATCCTGGGGTCAGGATTGGTTGACAGGTCTTGTTACTGTTGCCGGGCAAGTCGTCAGGGCTGGATGGTTGCTAGAAGTTCAGAAAAATAGAGATTTCGGCGCTGGAGATGCGTCATCACGCTGAAATGATGAGCTGATACTGCAGAGCCGGGTCAGTCGGCGGATCAACGAGAATCAGTTAAGAGATTGAGTCATGAAAATTTCGAAGCGGAAAAGAGCTCTGAACGAAGCTGCACAGAAGTTGGGGGCACTCCCGGTTGCTGCTGCTGTTTCCGCGCTGAAAGGGTTGGAGTCGAGTCTTCCGCAGGGGATTAAGCCCTGCAAGTTCGATCAGTCTGTCGCTGTCGCGGTTCGTCTGGGAGTTGATCCCAAGCATGCTGACCAGATCGTTCGTGGGAGTATCGTGCTTCCTCACGGCATTGGAAAATCCCAGCGGGTGATCGTGTTCTGCAAGGATCAGAACGTCGCAAAAGCTCTTGAAGCTGGTGCGGATCAGGCTGGCGGAAAAGAGCTTGCCGACAAGGTTAAGGATGGTTGGCTTGATTTCGACGTTGCAATCGCAACCCCGGACATGATGGGGATTGTTGGACCTCTTGGTAAAGTGCTTGGTCCTCGTGGATTGATGCCATCTCCGAAGGCCGGAACTGTTACTCAGGACGTTGCTACGGCTGTTAAGGAATATAAGGCCGGTAAGGTCGAGTTCCGATGCGATGATGGTGGGAATGTTCATTGCGTGGTCGGGAAGATGTCTTTCAGTGAGCAGAGCCTGACTGAAAACATTGAGGCGCTTCTTCAGCTGATTCAACAGTTGAAGCCACAGGCAGCGAAGGGCCAGTATGTCCGCTCTGTGACGTTGAGTGCGACTCAGATGCCTGGAATTCAAATTTCGGCAGCGTAGTGCCGGGAGGCGGGGCATCGTCCTGCAGGGGTGTCGAGCCGCGGACAAAGAATTCAGATGTGACGTCGACGACACACTTCGTCACAAGCAGAATCACTCAGTTGAATTGAATGCAGAATCATGAGTAAGCCCATCAAGGAAATGATCGTTCGGGACATCCGGGCCAAGTTGGCGGACCGGAAAGATCTGATTGTATTGGATGTGTCCCAGATGAACGCGTTTGCTCAGAATGAGCTTCGTCTGAGCGCTGCCAAGAAGGGGCTGACACTGCTGGGCGTCAAGAATTCACTGGCCCGGCTGGCGCTGAAGGCTCAGGGCTTCAGCGCGGTGGATGAGCTTCTCGATGGCCCCTCAACGCTGGTGTGGGGTGGCGAGGATATTGTTGGTCTGGCTCGTGAGATTACGGAGTGGGCCAAATCCAACGAGAAGATGACCATTAAAGGTGGGGTCGTCGATGGGCAGGGCGTCAATGCCGAGTCTGTCGAAACGATTTCCAAGGGACCAAGCCGACTGGAGTTGATTGGCCAGATTTCTGGTCTGATTCTCAGCCCGGGGGCTCGTCTGGCGGGAGCATTGCTGGGGCCTGGAGGAAGGATTTCCGGCGCACTCAAGACGATGTCAGAAGGAAAAGAAAGCGGCGACGCGGCGTAGCGTCCCGGTTCGGCCGAGTGAAGCGGCCGAGGATCAGTACCTGCGGGGTTGTTCTTCCGGCATCGCAGGGGGACCTGAGGAAGCAAGACGGTCGATGTCATTGTCTCCTTAGGGGATTCACTCAACCGAGCCGGTCGGTGATCGCCGGCGTTTAAATTTTGGAGAAACTGGAATGTCCGAAGTTGCAGAAAAAACATTTGACGAAGCGACCAAAGAGATTGGTGACAAGCTCGTCGGTCTGACCCTCCTCCAGGCGAAGGCTTTGGCAGATTACCTGAAGGAAGTCCACGGCATTGAGCCTGCAGGCGGTGGAGTCGTCGTGGCCGCTGCTCCGGGTGGCGCTGGTGGTGCGGGTGCTGCTCCCGCTGCCGAAGAGAAGACTGAGTTTGACGTCATTCTCACGAAGGTTGGCGACAACAAGATCAACGTGATCAAGGTTGTTCGCAGCATCACTGGTCTGGGGCTCAAGGAGGCCAAGGATCTGGTCGAAGGCGCTCCGAAGCCTCTCAAGCAGGGTGCTTCCAAGGAAGACGCCGAGAAGATCAAGAAGGAAATCGAAGAAGCAGGCGGTGCTGTCGAACTGAAGTGATTGGGACTCGCCCCCGATTGCAATTGATTTGCTGTGTCGAATTCGCAGTGAATCCGGTAAGAGCGAGATGGGGCGATTGCCGCATTAATTTCGACGTCCAGAAGTTTCCGGTTGAGACCACCAGGGCGGTGCGGTCGTTTTTAGGTCGCCTCGCCCTGTTTATTTGCTTCCTTTCAGCATGATGCGTGCCGAACGGTTGCAATTTTGACGGAGACTGCTAACGTTAGCAGGTGCAATCCTGCGTCGTGTTCTCAGGGAAACGGCATTGATCGTTTGGCGTCTTGAACAATTCAACTGTCGACGGGACAAGGAGTTGTCCTTTTTTCGTCGAGTCGGTGGGCAGTTGTATCATTTTTTTACAGGCGACGGACTGCGAGCAGGGCCTGCCGGCTCATTGCACGCCAGCCCAATTGCTTTTCTCCCAAAGGAGGTGCGATTGATGGGGCTTTTTCTGATGCCATCAATCGTCCGTACGCCATGTTATGCGCTGTGTGTCCGCCGTGGGCAGGATCGTGCGATTCCAGCAGTGAATCATTCGCTGCCCGATGCAATTTTGGATGAGGTGTTTTCTGCTTCATCGGCGTCTCCCTGCGTCCGTTTTGTTGTTTCCCTGATGCGCAGGCTGGTGACCTAGGTCGATTTTCGGCTTAGCCCGCTGTTTGTGTTTCTCTCAGAGTCAGTTTTCCCGCGCGAACCAAGAAGATTCCTCGCATGCCAATCCCGAATCAGCGAATTCTTCCCGTCACTTCGATCCGGCATTTTGGAAAGATTGAAGCGGATCACGAACTTTCCGATCTGACTCGAATTCAAACTGAGTCGTATCGTCGGTTTTTGCAGCTTGACCGAAAGCCCGATGAGCGCCGCGATGAAGGTCTCGAGTCAATTCTGCGCGAAGTGTTCCCGATCGAGAGCTACGACGGGCAATACAAGCTGGAATACGTGAAATACGAGCTCGGGAAGCCGCGATATTCGCCGACCGAGTGTCGCCAGTTGCGGCTGACCTATGGTCGGCCGTTCCGGGTTACGTTGCGCCTGATGAAGGAACAGGCGATTGAGGAAGAAGTGTACCTGGGTGATATCCCCATCATGATTGGTGGGGGTGAATTCATCATCAACGGTGCTGAGCGGGTGATCGTCAGCCAGTTGCACCGATCCCCGGGGGTCGATTTTGTTGTTTCCGCGGAGCCAGGTGAGCGGAAGACCTTTTCCTGCCGTGTGATTCCAGAGCGGGGAAGCTGGATCGAGTTCATGATTTCGAAGAAGGACACCTTGGGTGTTCGAATCGATCAGAGCGGTCGATTTTCAGCGATGACCCTGCTGCGGGCAATGAGTCCCGAGTACAGCACGGACACCAGTCTGCTGAAGCTCTTTTACAACGTGAAAGAGGTCAAGGTTGGGACTGATGGTTCGGCAATTGCCGGGAAGTACGCTGCCGAAGACATCGTCTACCCAAGCGGTGATCGCGTCGGCGAAATCATCTGCGAATGCGGGGATCTCATCGCAGCGAACCTCGCTGCAGAGATCGCAGAAGCTGGTGTGAAGAAGGTTCAGCTGATCGAAGAGGTGACTGACCACCTCATGCTGAACAGCGTTGTGGAAGATTCGACCTGCAGCCATGAAGAGGCATTGCTGAAAATCTTCCAGCGGCTGCGTCCGGGGAATCCGCCGGCTCTTGAGAAGGCGATGGAACTTTTCAAAGAGAAGTTCTCGGATGTGAACCGCTATCGTCTGGGGCGTGTTGGTCGTTTCCGTATCAACCGCAAATTCAACCAGGACATTCCGGATGATGAGATGACGCTCCGTCCGGAGGATATCGTGAACGCCATTCGCTATCTGGTTCGCCTCCGCGAAGGGGACCAGTCTGCATACGTGGACGACATCGATAACCTCGGCAATCGACGTCTCCGAACGATTGACGAGCTGGCGATGGACGAAATCCGGAAGGGCTTTCTGAAGCTCCGTCGGACTGTCCAGGAGCGAATGAGCCTCAAGGACGTGGAGGAAATGTCTCCGCGGACGCTCGTCAATCCGAAGAGTGTCTCCGCTGCCATTGAGTACTTCTTTGGTCGCAGTGAGCTATCACAGGTTGTCGACCAGACGAACCCGCTGGCAATGATCACTCACGAACGACGCTTGAGTGCGTTGGGACCGGGGGGATTGAACCGCAAGCGCGCGGGCTTCGAAGTCCGCGACGTCCATATTTCTCACTATGGTCGTATCTGTCCGATTGAAACCCCTGAAGGGACAAACATCGGTCTGATTTCCAGCTTGAGTATTTTTGCCAAGGTGGATGACTATGGGTTCCTCATCACCCCTTATCGCAAGGTCGATAAGGGACGCGTGACCGATGAGATTGAGTGGTTGCGTGCGGACGAAGAGGCCAACGTTTTCGTGGCTCCTGCGGATACGCGTGTGGAGAACGGAAAGATCATTGACGAGCGCGTTCTGGCCCGATACCGGAACGACGTTCACTGGCTCGAGTCAAAACAGGTTCAGTACATCGACGTCGCTCCCGAGCAGATGGTGGGTGTGTCGGCGGCTCTGATTCCGTTCCTTGAGCACGACGACGCCAACCGTGCGTTGATGGGATCGAACATGCAACGGCAGGGGGTTCCTCTGCTGGTGACAGAAGCTCCGATCGTCGGAACGGGGATGGAAGCCGAGATCCCCAAGTATTCGGGAATGGTGGTCCGATCCGACCGCGCCGGGAAGGTGACCTACGTCGACGCCAATGTCGTCGAAGTGGAAGGAAAACGATTCCCGCTTCGCAAGTTCACCGGACTGAACGAGCGGACCTGCCTGAACCAGAAGCCGATTGTTTC
>CALLWY010000331.1 GCA_938015865.1 uncultured Planctomicrobium sp. | reverse complement strand
ATCAGGAGTGATCAGCAAGGGGTGAAACGGAGTCATCGCACGTACGTTCATCGTTGAACCGATCACCTCTGTCTGGGAACACGAAATGTGACGGAGACTAGCTCTGATCCGCGACGAACCACAAGCTGCAGATCGTCTCCGGGGGTGAGCTTGCGGAGAACTCCCTCCAGGCTGCGAATGGACGGGACCAGTTCTCCATTCGCAAACACAATCAGATCATCGGTTTTGAGACCAAGCTGAGCTGCCTGCGAACCTTCGACGATGGTTTCGACATACGCCGGCGTCCGATAGACCACATCCGGAACGAGCACGAGTCCGAAGTCAATCGGCCTGAACTCCGGTCCCTGTTGGGGGCTGTCTGCCAGTAACGGGTCAGGGCGTCGATAGCGCCCCGCAATGATGTCCTGAATACTTGTCTTCAGTTCATCGATCGGGACGGCGTAGTTGATCCAGACATGGTTGTCTTCCCCCCTCACCTGTCGTCCCAGCATTGCTAGAAGTCGCCCCTGATAATCGGTGAGTGCCCCTCCCTCTGCACCGGGGTTGTTTGTGACCGCGTCCAGTATGTAGACCGGCCCCCGATAAGGAGCCTGATAACGACCACGACGGGCATTCAGTTCGGTTCTGGCGGAGATCACTCCATGCATCACGGTCACCGGTTCATCCCCGACGGCCACCTTGAACATGTTGCTGAAGGCGAGAACCATGGTCCCCGGCCCAGCGGAGGCAGTTTCTTCAAGGTTGAAATAGGGAAGACCATCCGCATCGATCTTCACCACAGCGAGATCTTTCTGGGAATCAGTTCCGATCACTTTCCCGAAGAATCGGCGGCCATCATGTAGAACGACAGCGACCGTATCGGCATCAAGAAGGTGACTCCAGACTGTGACGATATGCCCGTCGGGGGAGACGACAAAGCCGGTGCCGTAACCCGCCAGATTGCGAAGTCCCCCCGCTCCGTACAGCTTCACCATCCTTGACTGGACTTGCTGAATGGCCTCAGAAGCATTGGCTGCGTGCGCAGAAGGGATAGAAGTCCAGAAGAAGACGGTGGCGAAGAACAACAGGAATCCGGCAGTCCGTGTGTATCTCATGGCTGTTTTGTTCCTGCATCTGGGGGGGCGAAAAATTGCAGCCCTGTGACAACAAGCTCCCCGAATGGCTGGTCGCCATATCGAATGGTCAGAGACTGCGGAAACTGAACCTCGCCCAAAGAGCGAAGGGCCCCAAACCGGATTTCGCAAGGATCGACATCATCTGAAAGAGAAGTGTCAAATCCCACAAACCGGCCGTCCTCACGAAGAAAGTACCAGCGGCATGTGACCTGACTCTTTGTCGAAATCAAAACGTCGACCTTTTCTCCGGTCCCGCGAAACGGTTCACTCCCCAGGTAATAGAACTCGGTGAAGTAATCGTCCGGGTCCGTCAGAAAGTGTTTGAGCTGTTCCAGTGCGGCAAGCAACCCTCCCGAATCGGGCGGCAGGTCAGCGAAATCCTGGTTCAGCTCCTGAACCGCAAACTGGGGCCCGAATTTCCCTGCAATCGCCGTCGGAAGCATCCGGATTTCGACGGGAGAACTTCCATTGAGGGTTCCCGTCAATGACCACGCGCGAAGCTGGCTGGCATAGGGCCCCCATTCCTTGAGTCCCTGAATGACCCGCTTCTGGTGCTGGAGATTGAAATAGTAATTCGCGAATTCCTTGCGCTCGATATACATCCCGGCGTACTCTTCCGGGATCTCCTGCTTCTTTTCCTTAGGAGGGTGCAAATCCGGAAGCGGGGAACGATCCGGACCGGGACGCGGTTCGTCCTCCTCCTCACTCCCGAACAGTTCCGCCCGTCGATGCAGCCCGGCGAGCCGGACTTCGATGTCGAATCGCTGACCATCGCGTCGACAGGTCATCGGAACGATCCACCCTTTGGGATAAATCCCGAGAATGTTTTTGAACTGGTTGACGCTGCGAATGGGGCGCCCGGCAAAACTCAGGATCTCATCATGCTGACGCAGCCCACGACGGTAGGCTTCTGACGTTTCCAGAATCTGGTCGACCACGACTGAGCCATCGGGGTGTGCGGCAACAGTGGCCCCAAGCGTGGCATGGTCGACAATGCGCCCACTCTTCAGGTGATCGAGGAAGTACATCACCTGATTGATGGAGATGGCGTATCCCGCACCGACGTTCACCCGTCCACGTTGTTGAATCGAGATTCGACCATTGATCCCGATCAGCTCTCCCCGGATGTTGAACAGGGGACCCCCGGAGTTCCCGGGATTGATCGACGCATCGACCTGAATGCAGTCCGTATATTCCAGAAACGTCCCGGCGGGGTACTGGTAGCGATGAACTCCGCTGACGATTCCGTATGTGACTGTCGGTTGAAAGTCCGTCGCCAGAAGGAATGGATTTCCCATCGCGAAGGTCTCGTCCCCGAGACGGACATCATCGCTATCTCCAATTTTCGCATAGGGGAAATCATTGCGGCCGAGCAACTGGATCAGGGCCACATCTCCCGTGGGATCAATTCCAATCAGGACCGCGTCATAGATTTTGCCATCATTGAGTCCGCATTTCATGAACCCGCCAAGTCCGTCGACCACGTGGAAATTCGTGACGGTCAGCCCATCAGAATTGATCAGGACTCCGGATCCGCCACCGTTTCCCCCGGAGGCGAAGATGGCCACGACGCTCGGAGCAACCGAGCGCATGACTTCGATTCGTCTCTGCTCCGCTTCACGCACGGCAGCCGGGACCTCAACCGGTCCTGCATGAAGTGAGTTCTCCACCCGTGACACGCAACTCGCTGCGATCACCAGACAGGAGAGACTCCACAGAGACCCCCAACGGGCCATGAGTTTGTTGACGCTCACTGAATCACCTGGGCATCGCCGAGTGCGAAGTGTTCGAGAATCCCATGCCCCTTTCCTGCGGAGTCGACTCGGATAGTTAACTCCCGCACGTCCGTCAGATTGATCTCCAACGGGACGGGATTGTCACTCCACAGAAATTCTCTGGAATAGAGTTCCTTTCCGTCTCCCAGAATGACCAGCCGGACTTTCGGCTCGAATCGGGGCATACGGGTCACATGAGTCAGGTCGAAACCCGCCATGGCTCGCAGCTGGGTGTACTCACGATTCAACCGGAAACGTAAAGAGGCTCCGGAGTGCATCCACAGCCCTTTTCGGTACTCTTGCTGACCAATCAGCAGTGGTGCCCGCCCGCCGGTTCCAGACGGGGAATTTCGTGAAACAAACCAGACCACCGGTGCGTTTTCCTGAGGAGATTTCGACTCGGATTGATCGAACGGGATGTCCGCCAGATATCGAATTCGTCCCCCACCGAAATCGAGAGACTGAACACTCTCCTGCGGCAATGTCACCTCTCCCAGCGAAGAGGAGGTCAGACGCCACTGCTGGCCGGAGAGTTGCACTGACTCAGCCTGAATGACGTCATCATGAATTGTCCGGACCGCAATCCGGCGAATGGATGCGGGTGATGACCGAGAGGCGAAAACCAGACCGAAGATCTTTTCTCGCGGGGCGGACAGCTCCCGGTCACGTACCAGAATCGTCACCGCTGTGGGGGTGACGGTGCTGATGCTCCCCGCAACATAGTCGAGCACATCCCCTTTTCGAATAACGATCAGATCGTCCCGAGCATTCCGGCTTCTGAGATCGTCCCAGCGTGTCTGGATCTTGTCATCCAGTGCTTCAAAGCGGACGTCGCTCACCTGGCGGACTGGAATCTTGATTTCAGCCAGATCCCCTCCAGAGACGGAAACCGTCGTTCCATCCGATTCAAATGTCGACACACGAATGGAGGACTGATCCGCGAGGCGGATTTCCATTTGTCCACCACTTCCCGGTCTGGCAGGAGAATTCAACTCGACGACCATAATCGATTCGCCGGCAATCTGCTCCTCGCCGATATCGGTCGTGAGGACCACGCTGTCCATGGTGAGTGACTTCAGTTCACCAGAGCGGGGGGAACCATTCAGCAAGGTGACGTTTGCGGGGATACCAGCGTGGCTGGAGGCGGTCAGCCAAAGACTGCCGCTGGCGACCAGAATCCAGATCGCGGTAACGCAGGCCAATCTCAATTCCCACTCCTTTTCGACAGTCGGGTTGGACAGCCGGAATGATGACGGAGAAATACAACCGTCTGATCGTTGCCGACCAACCGGAATCCGGTTCTTCCGGGCAAATCTTCGGCTCCAGAGGACCTGCACGGGCAGATTCCTCATTCCATTGCCTCTGGATATCGTATCGCGTCGACCGGTCGAAAAGGAAGACACTCTTCCGCGAAGAGAGGAGATCGCATCTCATTTCAGAACGCATCGCTCAGCTGCGACGACATTCCGAACTGGCTCGAATACGGCATAAAAAAAGCCCTGACCGTTTCCAGTCAGGGCTTTTTCGACAGGCTGTCACCCCCCGGCGTTGCCTGCCAGTTCACTTGCAGATGCGGTTTTCTGGGGGTGTGTTGTTTTCGTGATCAGATCATCGTGGCGAAGGCTTCGCGTTCGATCTCAGTAGATATCGAACTGCCCATCGCAATAATCATCGTGATCGTAGAAGTAGCTTCCGGCCCGTTCGGCACCATGACCACCAGTGCAGTGGATCTTGTAAGTCTGGCGGACACTGGCAAAGGCCGATCCAACATCCTCAAGCTCATTGTTGACATTCAGAGCCACTTCACTGAGTCCAACAACCAGCCCGAGGACAGCGATTGTGGAGATCAGAACCAGTTCTGCGGAGACGATGAAACCAGCTTCGTCGTTGAGGAAATGAGCAAGAGTGGTGTTCAGTGCGAAGGTCATTGTTGTTTTCCTTTGTTGGGGGGTGAATGTTTGATGAGAGGCGATAAAGCAGAGGGCGTGCCACTGGCGTAAAGAACTCTTGTCAAATTTTCGTGCCAGCGGGGGTTGTTGTGTTGTAAGTTTGTTTAGGGTAATGAGATGCGCCATTTGATTTCTTGTTGAACATTTTGCAAAGCCCCTGCCCCACCCCGATCGGGGATGTTGAGAAAAGGCGACGTTCGACGGGGGGAATCGCACGATCCGAGACGTGTTTTCGGATACAAGTCTTTTGGCAGGAATGTGTTTTGTCGGCTGGTGAGAGAAGGCAACGTTGTTGCTCGATCTCCACAGGAGAGTTCTCTGTGAAGATTCCCATCAAAGAGCGGCTTCGAACGGGGCGACCGATCCTCATCGATGGGGCCACCGGGACGGAACTCTCCAGACGCGGGGTCGACCTGAATTCTCCCTCATGGACCGCCGGGGTAATTCTCGATCAGCCCGACCTTCTTCAGCAGGTCCACGCGGACTATGTTGCGGCTGGGGCCGAACTGATCACCGCGAATACCTTCCGTACCCATGCCCGGAATCTTCGGCCATTGAATCCAATGCCTTCCGCAGGCGAGCTGACCCGGCGGGCGGTCGAGATTGCTCGACTTGCAGCGGGAGAAGACCGATACGTGGCGGGATCGATGGCTCCTCTGGAAGATTGCTATTCGCCACACCTCACCCCATCCGAGTCGGAGTTGAGACGGGAACATTCGGAAATGGCCCGGCACCTTAAAGACTCCGGGGTGGATCTGATTCTGATTGAGACGCAGGTCACCATCCGGGAAGCGTCGATTGCTGCCGAGGCTGCATCAGAAACAGGGCTTCCCGTTGCCGTCAGCTTCGTTTGCAGATCCCCCGGGACACTTCTTTCAGGTGAGTCTCTTATTGAAGCGTTTGACCAGATTCTTAAATGGGATCCGGCGGCATTTCTCGTCAATTGCACCCCTGTTAATGAGATCCTTCCGTCGCTGGAGCCTCTTTTGAAGCGTGCGACAGGTATTCCGCTCGGGGCATATGCGAACACCGGAAGACTATTGGCCAATGGAAGTTGGGAAGCAACTGAGGGCCGGTTTCCGGCAGTTTACGCCGAACACGTTCGATGCTGGATTTCGGCCGGAGTGAAAGTTGTCGGTGGGTGTTGCGGCACAACCCCGGAGCACATATCTGCTATTCAAGCATTGGTTTAGGGCGATTCGATTCTGGCAGCCCAGACCTCATTTCATGGGAAGCAGCCCCTTTCAGCCGGAACATTCTTTGAAGACTCGCTCTTCCCGCAGTGACGGCCTTGAATTAGGTTCCGACGATCCTTTCCCTCATTGTTCCCCTTCCCCTCCAATCTCAACTCCCTTCGTCAACGCGGTCCGTTCGTGGAACGCACTGAAACGTCCTCCCTCCCGGGGCGGATTCCATCTCCTGTCTCCGCAGTCTTGAACATGAAATTCACGGCCTCGAATTCCCATGAGTCCAGCGCACCGTTCTCACAGAACGGGCTGCGAGCGACCCCGTTCCAGACGTTTCCTTCCACGAATGCTCCGAATCTGGCTCCTCCACGGGAGTCCATGGAGAGGCTCCCCCGGACGTCGTCCCTGTCGTTGAGGCGGTTTTCCGCATGGTTTTCCCTGTCGCGGTTACCCGTCAAAGCTGTTGAAATACCGAATGAGGATGCGAATATGACCAGCGTCCCCCCGGCCGCTTGCCCGCTGCATCGAGTCCCGAATGCGAAATCTGCCCGATGGCGCCGACGCTGGAGCCTTCTGGGCTGCCTGACGGTAGCGACAGTCTGGATGAATTCCGGTTCGGTACAGGCTCAGACTCCCACCGACGGTTTCCCCGCGATGGAGTCTTCGAACGCGACGTTCACTTTGCCGATGGAAGATGCCTCGGGGTCTGCCAGTTATGGTGGAGTTTACGGCGGTAACTCCGGCGGGGGGTGGGGGATGAATCCGCTGTTCCCGACTTATCCAGAAGAACCTCCTGTGGTCGGGGGATTCGGAACCAAGGCCCGGATCACCGGTCAAGCTGGAAAGACAGTCGGTCAAAGTCAGCCGATTCAAAGCTTTGACCTGTCTCCATACATCTTTCATGAAAACCTGTACCTGTTCGGCGAAGGTCGAATTGCACTTGGGAACGACGGCAAGACCGGGGGCTCTCTGGGAGCCGGCGGTCGCTATTTCATTCCACAACTTAATTCGATCATTGGAGCGAGTGGCTGGATCGACATTGATGCGACCCGGGGGCCAACCTTCCGCCAGTGGAGTATCGGTGCGGAATTCCTGAGCGAGTTCCTTGATATCCGCGGGAACCTTTATGCCCCTTATGGAGAGATCAGCAAGATTACGGCACAGCGGTTTGAGCCTGGATCTCAATTCTTTTCGGACCGACCGCTGGCCGATGTCGGACCGGGCGAAGCACAGGGGACGTATCTGTCATTCCAGAGACGCATTTTCACCGCAACAGCGCTGCAGGGCTTTGATACCCTGTTCACGATTCCCATGCCCGGTGAATTTGCCCGGAAGTTGAATCTCGAAACGTCCGCAGGTTTCTATGGCTATGAAGCCAAGGATGGAAGCGTCGATCAGACCTATGGATGGCGACTTCGGTTCGACATTGATCTGTTCCAGCGACTCTCACACATGTTCCTGGAGATTAATGACGACAAGGCATTCAAGACCAATGTTGCCTTTGGTGCGGACATTAACTTCTGGCACAAGCTGGATCACCGACCACGACTTGGTCACAGCCAGTACAATCGTCTGGCGGAATGGGTTCGGCGAAACCGGACCGTCGTGGCTCTGGAAGGGAGCTTCCTTTCCGCACCGGAAACAGCCATCAATCCTCTGACCGGGAATCCTTATGTCTTCTATCAGGTGAATACGAACAATCCAGGGGGATCAGACGGGACCCTGGGAGATCCGTTCGAGAGCCTGCAGGATGCATTGAGTTTTGTTGGAGCCAGCTCGTCTGACTTTGTGATGTTCGTGCAGGGCAACAGTGTCATCACAGAAAACATCACGCTGTTTGCCGGAGTTCATGATGGGGTCCGGATCATCGGAGAACAGATGAACCCTTCGATCGGAATTCCTGTGCAGGGTCTTTCCGATGCGGTCCTGCTGCCAACGCTGACAACTGTTCCATTTAACACCCCTGTCATTGATGGCGTTGTCGGAGATGCGCTGACAATCAATGCGAATAACACGTTCTTTGGTGGGATCAATATCACCAATGTCACCGGAGGAGACGCCATTCTCGTGAACAGTGGTGTCTCTGGAGGAGGATTCCAGGATGTGATGATCCAGACCGTCACTGGTGGAAACGGAGTCAATCTGCAACAGGTGACAGGGACGTTTAACTTCAATAACGTCACGATCGCCGATATCGAACAAAATGCACTGAATGTCGTTGGTGGAAACGCGAACATTCAGTTCTCCGGTGGCTCCGCAATTGATAACACCACAAATTCCCATCCCTCGCATGGCTTCGCGGTGAATATCGAAGACACCACTGGTGGGAATATCAACCTGCAAAGCCTGACCATCGCCGATACTGGTGGGCAAGGGATTCGGGTTATTGGGACGGCCCCGGGTGATTCCCGGGCGAACGTCAGCTTCGGCGCTGTGACCTTGACGGACACCGTTGTTGATCCCGGGACAGGTGCGGTTTATATCTTGAACCACAGCGGTTCGGTTTCCTTCACGGGAGCACTTGCGATCAATGGGATTGATGCCGCTGTTGGAGGAGACGCTTTTGTTGTCCGGAATCTGCAGGCAACCGGTTCTGTGTTTGCGGGCGACACTGTGACAATCACTAATCGACGCGGCCGCGGGATCTATGTTGTCGATAGTGCCGACTCCGGAAGCATGGCCGGAAACGCTCCCAACAACGTGATCTTCAACGGGACGGTCTCCATTAATGGACAGGGGGCCGGCTATACCGGAGACGCATCTGCGGTCCTGTTTGAAAGTAATTCCGGAGGCCTGATCTTTGGAAATACATTGAACATCAACGGCAGCCGCGGTCACGGAATCGAAGTCACCGGAGGAAGTGGTCCTCTGGGCTCTGATGTGGCTCTCTTTCAGGTCGCTGCGGCCAATATCAACGGGGTGAATGGAGTTGGTGGTCCTCCCGGGACGACCGGAGCATCATTCTACGTTCATGACATCGACAAGACCGCATTCCGGGTGATCGGATCGAACATCCAGATCTCCAACCGTGGGACAGATGAAAGTAATGGTCTGAGAGGAGTGGGGATTCACTTCTCGGACTTTGCGGGCGTGGCAGTGTTCACAAACAATGTCACCATCACCAACGATCAGGGATCGTTTGCCAACGCGATTGAAATCTTTGACAACTCGGGAGCGATCAGCTTTACCGGGCAGGTTAATATCACCAATCAGCTGGGAGAAGACGGAGGAGATTACGGTGTCCTTGTCTTCAATAACTCGAATGATACCTCCGGGATCAGCTTCGCGAACCTGAACGTCGAAAGTGACACCGCCACAGCAGTCTCACTGGTCAATAACGCGCTGGTGACGATCGGGGGCGGGACTTTGAACGCCACGGATGCCCGCGCAATTGAAGTCTTCTCGACGAATCCTGCCATACTGACACAACGTCATGCGATTACGCTGAACAGTGTCAGTGCAACAGATGCAGATGCCGGTATTGTTGTGGTTGACAGCGACGGCCGATTCACCGTCACCGGACTGAATCAGATCGCCGGGAGCGGTGGTACCATCACTGGAATGTCCGTGGCAGGGGCCTACTTTGAGAATACTCAGGTGGTTGACCTGAACTATATGAACATGAGCGGAAACCTGAGCGGTGTGGTCGCTATTGGCTTGCTCCCACCAACCACAGGAAATCACGGGCTGTTCCTGGGGAACATGGAAATCACAGGATCTGGAAACGAAGGAATTTATGCGGAAGATGTGGCCAACTTCCAGTTGAGGAACTCGTTGATTGTTGCCAATGGACAGGCGAATGCTGAGGAGCAGATCGAAATCTTCGCAACAACCGCGACATTCAACGGCCAGAACGTGGCTTACAACGTTCTGTTTGACAACAACACGATTACTGACGGAACGGGTGTCATCTCTGCCACGGATATGATCTATATCCACACAGCAGCGTCCCTCCCGACCAATGTGCCGCTGACGCTGACCTTCACGAACAATGGGTCACCGGTTGCCGGGTCGAATCCGAACAGCGTGACCTCCAACCGGAGCGGCGGCAGCGCTCTGCTGGATGTCACCTGGCGAGGAACGATGAATGCAAACATCGTCAACAACCAGTTCATTATGCTCAACGGAGCAAACCAGATTGGGCTGGACTTTACCGTCACCGGGGCGTCCAACCTGAACTATGTCAACAACGGACTCTCCTCGACCGGAAACGGAGCGACCGGAATCCGGACCAACTTTGCCTCGGCCTCTACGGTCACCATCAGCGGCAATCAGGTGTTTGACGATAACGGAAACCTGATTCCCGGAACCGGGTTCCTCTTCGATGGCTTGAACTCCACCGGACTGGATCTGACGCTCTCCGCCTCGGGGAATACTGTCAACATCAACAACAACCTGATGGAGTTTAACGACTTCGGAAGCCGGGCAATCGTCTTCCAGAGAATTGCCGGGTCTAGCGGAAACACCGTTGTCGGAATCGGCGGGAACACAATTGCCCGTGTTGTGAACGTCAATGATGCTCTCATCGAGCAAGGGATCCTGTTCCAGATTGTTCAGGGGACAATTTCCCTCAACTCCGCAGACGGGAATAATCTGATCTACAGCAATGGAGTTCTTCTGGACAATAACCCAGGATTCTTCAATAACTTCGTCATGCCCGCCGGAGCGTCTGGTGGAACCCAGATTCTCATCAACAACATCTTCTATCCATAACCCTGAATCGATGGAGTGGCCAACAACGGAGGTATGCCGGCCTTTCGTGATCCCCGCGTGATGCGGTGGAAAAGGAAAACCGGCTTGCCAACGGGACGCAAATTCTCGTAGAACCCTCCTGGAAACAGGAGGTTTCTCGAGAGGGATAATGGTCATGGATGGTGTGAATGGGACTGTGCGAGCCGGCCGCATTCGGACAATTTGTCTGATTGGCGCGGGCCTGATTCCGCTCTGTCTCGCTCTGGCAGGGACGTCAGCAGTACCGGAAGGCCGCAAGCTCGCCAGCCACAAAGTCCTTCCTCCACTGGCGTTCCGGCAATATTCTGTCAATCTCCGGGAAACAGCTCCGACAGCGCGTATTGTAGCCCCCTTTGCTTTCTGGAATCGCGGGGAGTCTCCACTCACAATTACAAAGCTGGAACCAAGTTGTGGTTGTCTGGCTCCCCGACTGCTGGGGAACCGGAAAGAGTATCCACCTGGGGTGCAGGGGCTGTTCGAGGTTCAGGTCGAGACCGCCCGCGAGACTCCCGGACCACACACTTACAGCATTCGTGTTCACTACACCGATGGTGAACAGCAGCTCAGCGAAGTCGTGACCTTTCGCTGCGAAATCCCCAGTCGAACGGTTCAGGTTTCTCCGCCGGAGCTGTACTTCTACCAGCTGTCTGCATCCCCGATCTCTCAAACCCTGCGCGTTCAGGACTTTCGGGGAAAAGACCTGAACATCGTCAGCGCGACCTCGCGGAGCCCTCATCTCACAGTGAAGGTTGGCGAGCGGGAAACGGATGAAAATGGAATTCCGTTTACTCTCATTCACGTGGAAGTCGGTGCCGACGTTCCTCCGGGATCGCATCACAACGTCATCTCGATTCGGACGGATGATCCTGATTTCCCGTTAGTGACCGTTCCAGTCTTTCTTCAGGGAAAGCCGCAGAGCGTCCAGCTGACGTCCGGGACCTCGCTCCCGCAGCACCCCAAGGAAGCGACTCATCAGAATTCGGGAAGAGAAACGACGGATCAGGCCGAATCAGCATCGGCTCGACGCCCGGACGAGGAGACCCGCGATGAGTAAACCTCAAACAGCATCAAAGGCCTATCATTCAGGCTCCGTGCCGCCTCACCAGGCGGATTCGGAATCGCCAAATTCCTTTTCATCCAGTTGGGCTCGCAGCTCGTCCCGTTCCTTCCGGGTCACTTCGAGATCGAACATCAGATATTTGACGTCCAGCCGCAGCTGGGACAGGGCTTCCTGGACCAGATTGAGAATGCGCCGACGTCGGCGGACGCAGTCAACCACTTGTGCATATGGCTGTTCGAGAGCACGGTAGTGCTGCTCAGGGAGCGCGGCGATGCGTTTGCCCAGTTCAATCAATTCACGAGGCAGTTCGTCCGAAGAGGAATCAGGAATTCGAAGGGCGTTCTGCATGAAATTTACCTTGCCATCCTGCCGCGATCCCGACTGCGGGAGATTCAGTTCAGGCCAGAGTCAAATGGGGCAAACTGCTACTGGTGTGTTGAAAAAGAACAACACCGATCAACGGGACTCATGTTGCCAAATGGCTACAACCGCTCGCAAGAGTCTTGAGGAAAATCTGGGATTTCCTCTCTTGGGAAGGAAATGCAGGTCTGGTTACAGAGTTTTTAGCGATTGTGTCGGGCTTGGAGCGCGAAAAGGGGCCCCGTTGTGGTCCTTTTGGGCGAATTGTGTCGTTTTTGCTGTTCTGTTGTGTTTTGTAAACACCGCGACCGCCCAAGGTCCTCAGGTACTGGGGTACAGCTTTGAGGAAGTTCCCCCTGTTGCCCTCCCGGCGAGTCAGAATCTGGCGTCCACGATCGCTCAGCACGCGATTACAAATGAGGATGCTCATTCCGGGGAGAAGTGTGAGCGGTTCCTGTTTCACTCACCAACTCAGCAGGTGGAAGAAAGTCGAATTGTTATCCCGCTGCCGCAGGCAAGAACGTTCAACGAACTGACAGCGTCACTTTGGGTCCGTTCCAACATCCCCGGAGTTCGCATCGGGGTTCGCCTGCGGTTCCCGCACCAGATCGATCCGCGGACGGGAGCTCCGCTGGAATTGGACTTCTTTGGCAGCAGCTATACCGATGTCCGGAGCTGGCAGCAGCTCACCTGTCAGACTTCCGACGAATCAATGCAGGGGCGTCTCATTCGGGCACGCCGGCAATTGTCTGACGGGCTGACACCGGTCCGACTGGATGATCGGGAAGCCTATGTGGATCAACTGATCCTGCAGTTTCAGCTCCCCGTGGGGCATTCGATCTTACAGATTGATGATCTTGAGTTTGGGCCCATCGTCCGGCCAGAGACGGTCGTCCAGGCATCCGATCAGAAAACGCAGATGGTCTCGCGTCTGACCATTGAAAATGACCGGATTCATAAGGACGGGAAGCCGTTTTTTCCTCTGATCACCCTGTATCACGCCGAGGCACTCGATCTGATCGCCCAAGCTGGCGTGAACATGCTCTGGATTCGCAACTACGATGATCGCCCGCTGTTGACAGCACTGGAAGAGATGGACATCGGTGCGATTGCCTCTCCTCCCCAGCCTCCCCCGGCAGAGGCGATTCTTCACCGTTCTGCTCTTCCCTCTCTTCCCGAATGGACATCCCCTATCTGGGCCTGGATGCTGGGGATCAATCTCCCCGCAGCGGATCGACCGTTTGTCACGGCATGGGCGAATCAGGTACGCGATGCTGATCGGTTATTGCATCGTCCGATCATTGCTGATGTCGCGGAAGAAATCCGGGATTACCACCGACATCTTGACCTGCTGTCGATCAGTCGAACCCAGATGAATTCTTCTTATTCCAGTCTGGATCATTTCGAAGAACTTCGTGGGCGTCGCTCTCATGCTCTTCCCGGAAAGCAGCTGATGACGTTCGTTCAGACCGAGGCATCCGGCCCGCTACTCGATTATCTGGGAGACCGGACCAACATCCCGATCGTTGAACCAGAACAGATTCTGCATCAGGGGTTTGAAGCCATTGCGGCAGGATTCAAGGGGGTCGGATTCTGGAAGCAGGTCCCATTTGATACCGATGCGCCGGGATTTCGAGAGCGACTCGATGCCATTCGAATCTTCTCGATCCATGCCCGATTGCTGGAGCCATACATCGCGACCGGTCGCATTGTGAAGGATGAAGTTCAGGTTCAGGTTGATCCGCGTCGAGGGGCCTTGCGGCCAAGTTCTTCTCCCTTGTCGACGCGATGGGATCGACCCGTTGATAAACAGGGGAAGGCGGGGCCGGCTGCGGGAGAGAACCCGGAAATCCGGGCCACCGTTTTTCAGACAGATCACGGTCTCCTCATTCTTCTGGTCTGGCACGAACCGGGGGCTCAGTGTGTCCCCGGTCCTCAGACGGCAAGCAATGTCCGGGTCCTGATTGGCGGAATTGGAGACGTGGTCACCGCATGTGAAGTGACTCCCACCAGCGTGGGGCAGTCCAATCTGGCAATGGAGCGGATTTCCGGCGGGACGGAACTGACATTGAAGTCCTTCGACCAGTATGCCGCCATTATTGTGACGGGAAATCCGGAAGAAGCGAAAGAGATGCAACGTCTCGCATGGCAGACGCGCCAGCAGGCTGCTGAATCGTTTGTCGCTCTTGCTGAATCCAAGCTGGCGCGCGTCCGTGAGATTCAGCGGCAGCTGGAGGAAGTCGGCTCTCCGCCGGTTCTTCATGCCGAGTCGATCCTTCAAAGTGCCGCCGCAGCACTTGATGAGGCGAAGCGAAACCTGTCGACTGGACGTGCGGATGAAACCCGAATTGCGAGTCAGCGGTGTATGCGTCTGTTACGGACGCTTCAGCGTCAACACTGGAACCTTGCCGTTGCGTCACTCACGTCACCGACAACGACGATGGAAGCGACGAGCTTTCAGACGCTTCCTGACCACTGGAAGTTAATGTCCCGGGTTGATTCCCGTCCCAATCCGGCGGGAAACCTGCTCCCGACGGGGACGTTCGATAACGAGCAGGCGCTCTTCAGCCCGGCTTCCTCGACTCAGGAACTGGGATGGTCCACTGGCAATGCGGAAAGCCGGTACTCCTCTCTGCGAATGGTTCGGGAGGAATCCAGCGCTAATGGCTACGTCTCCATGATTGTTAAACCGGATGCACCGATGGGAGAGACGGCGACGCTGATCAGCCCTCCCATTCATGTGAACGCCAATGACCTGATTGTCATCACCGGTCAGGTGCATGTCCGATACCCGCTGGGCGGGCCGGATCATGCCTTCGAAATCTTTGACACCATTATGGGGCGTGAAGGGGCCATTGTTTACAAGGAAAAGACGGAGGGCTGGACCCAGTTTCGCCTCATCCGGCATGCCCCCGCTGAGGGAAGTGTCCGCATTCGCTTTGAACTGAAAGGCCCTGGGATCGTTGACCTGGACCAGATTCAGGTCCATTCCATCCCCGCTTCAGAAATTCTCCGAACCAGCAAATAAGTTGAGTTGTCTCTGCAGAAGAGACGAGCAAGTTCCGGCACCGAAAACGGAATTGACATGGCCGCATCCAGTGTCGAGTGGTGATCAATCCATCACCCGATTTACTGGGGGGCAGATTCAGCAGACAGGGATTCCCTTGATGACACCAGTATGCATGTCGCCGCGCACATCACGCGCGCGGCGACATGGTCAACATGAGAAGCGCCAGCGTTGGAAAGGCTTACTGTTCTTCGGTTGCGGGGACCCACTTCTTCCGCAAGGCACTGTTCCACATTCCGAAGGAGAAGTAAATCAGAATACCGAGGCCCAGCCATGCGAACAGTCGGAACCATGTGTCCAGCGGGAGGAACAGCATCAGCGACAGGTTCACGAGGATTCCAAGTGGAGCAATGATAAAGAGTCCCGGGCAACGGAAGGGGCGCGGGGCATCTGGATTCGTGAAGCGCAACATCATCACCGATCCGCAGACGAGGACGAAAGCCATCAGTGTTCCGATACTGACCATTTCTTCGAGTTTGCGAATCGGGAAGAACCCGGCCACCGTTGCAATACACACGCCGGTCATAATTGTCGAGCGGTGTGGCGTCCGGTACTTCGGATGAACAACTCCAAAAATATTGTGCGGTAGCAAACCGTCGCGTGCCATGGCCAGGAAGATTCGGGACTGGCTCAAAAAGTTCACCAGGATCACGCTGGTCAGTCCGGCCACTGCTCCCACGGCAATCAGACCGGCACAGGCATTGAGCCAACTGTTGGATGTGCGCTCCGCTTGTTTCCGAAATGCCGAAGCGAGAGCCGCGGATCCATCAATCTCATAATAAGGCTCCATTCCGGTAATAACGCCCGAGACCAGCATGTAAAGAATGGTGCAGACCACTAGTGCGATCAGAATCGCCAGAGGGACATCACGCTGCGGCTTTGTGGCTTCTTCCGCATGTGTCGAGATGGAATCGAAACCGATATAGGCAAAGAAGACGAGAGCGGCTCCGATCATCATTCCGGAAAAGCCATAGGGCATGAATGGGCTGCGGACTTTTTCATCGATTGGATCGAGGTAATGCTTGATCCCGAGAAGTGAAAGCATGCCCCATTTTTTGGCTTCGTTGGGGAGCTTGCTGATCGTGTTGACTTCGACAGGAGACAGCTGCGACTGAAGTTCAGGGTGAGCCTGCAGAAACTCTTCGCCAGTCATATAACCATTGATGGTCGAGCGATCAACATCCGGGGCAATGTCAGGATTTCGATGCAGGTAGTCTGGAAGGTTAGTCGACTTTCGTGCATCCACTGAGGGGGAAGTCCAGTTGGTCGGATTGACGTACGCCGCTCCCACGCCAATCACGATCAAAATCACCGCGAGTTTGATGACCACAAAGACTGCGTTTGTGACCGCACTCTCCTTGATCCCGATCACCAGAATCCAGGTGATAAAAAGCACCGCCAGTGCGCCGGGGAGATTGACCCAGGGCTGAATTTCCTGTCCGTCCACAATCACCTTGGTAAAAGGATCAGATGTGATGACAGCCGGGATTGAGACGTTGAAGATGGTCCTTAGGGCCTCATCAAGGTAATGGGTCCAGTGAGCGGCCACCACACTGCAACTCATTGCATATTCAAGAATGAGGTCCCATCCGATGATCCACGCAAGAATTTCTCCAAGCGTGGCGTAGGTATAGGTGTACGCGCTTCCTGCCACAGGAGCCATCGCTGCAAACTCCGCATAACAGAGTGCGGCGAACATACAGGCGACCCCGGCGATGGCGAACGAGAGGATCACCGCCGGCCCGGCATCGTCGGCCGCGACTCGTCCCGTCATTGCGAAGATCCCCGCACCGATGATGGCTCCGACCCCCAGCGCGGTCAGTGAGACTGGTCCCAACACTCGATGGAGTCGATTCTCGTCCTGCAGTTCTGCATGGAGCATCTCCAGTGTCTTACGTTCAAACATGTATTTCCAGGACACCAGCAACTCCTTGGGGCAATGAGATTCGCAGCGGAATAGATGAAAGAGAGGCCGAGCACCAGTCCTGGACTCTTTTAATGTTCAGACCAAGGGCTGGCAACTCTTCTGTGGCAAAGTTACGCTTTTGAATCAGTCGTATTGGTCAAGTCAAATGGTCCAGAATCAGACATCTTGAGAAATGGGAGCATCATCTCATGAATCCATTGAAGGCGGAATTTGGATTGCCCCGTCACGGGATTGACCGTCGGCAGTTTCTGTTTGCTTCAGCAGCAGCGGGGATTGCGGCTCTTGGATCAGGATCGCTCGCCGACGCAGCGAATCCAATTCAGCGCAATGGAAAGCCCTATTTCAAGCTCTCTCTGGCAGCATATTCCTTCAGAAATCAACTGGCACGAAACTGGCCGACTCCATCAGGGAAACAGGGGGAACTGACACTCTTTGATTTTATCGATTTCTGTGCGGAGCAGAATCTCGATGGGGCTGAGTTGACCAGCTATTACTTCCCGAATCCCCTCCCACACGACTATTTGATGGACGTAAAGGAGCGGGCATTCCGTTTGGGGCTGGGAATTTCGGGAACTGCAATCGGAAATAACTTCTGTCTTCCGGATGGTCCAAAACGGGACGAGCAACTCAAGCTTTGCCACGACTGGATTGACTTTGCTGCCGAGATGGATGCTCCCGTCATCCGCATTTTTGCCGGGACTGTTGGGAAAGGGCAGACGGAGAAGGAGGCATTTGATCAATGTGTTCGCGCAATTAATCAATCGCTCGAACACGCAGCGAAGCGGGGCGTTGTTTTAGCTCTGGAGAATCATGGCGGGATCACAGCGACTCCTGAACAGCTCCTTCGAATTGTTGAGCAAGTTACCCCCAGTCCTTGGTTCGGAATCAATTTCGACAGCGGGAATTTTCGGACAGACGATCCTTATCGGGATCTTGAGAAGATCGCGCCCTATGCTGTGAACGCGCAGATTAAAGCGAGCATGTTCCCAGCTGGGAAATCCGCTGAACCTGCTGATTACAAACGCATTGTTCAGATCCTCAAGGATGCCGGCTATCGAGGGTATCTGGTTTTGGAATTTGAAGAGAAAGGGGACCCGCGCGAACTTGTTCCGAAACATCTCGATCAGTTGCGGGAACTCATCGCATAAGTCGTCGCAACGAATGAGCCGATGACGGCTTCTGGTGGTTGTCCAGAATTTCTCTTTGCGTTTGGATTTCAGAGTCCACACTCAGCCGAGGAGTCCGGAACCACGACAGGGGTGAGACGCGGGCTGTTCCATGGCGACAACGTTTCCAATTGAGGTGGACAGAATGAGCAACCGGGGCCTGCTTTCTGTGTTCGTGGTTCTGCTCTGCTTCGGAAACCAAACAGTACGAGGAGAGCAGGAGGACTTTGCCGGAGCCATTGCGACAGAAAAGGTACAAATCCTGTGTACCCCAAGACGCGGAGGTCCAATACAGGCTCCGCTTCCGAAAAAATCCAAACTGGTTTCGCTGGAAGAATTGTCCTTCGTCGGTCCGAAACCGTCTCATCCGTTTGTCCTGGGGACATTCGATGTCGATGGCCGATGGGGAATCGAACGCGGGTTAATCGCACGAGTCGCAGGGACGAATGCCGCGCTTCAAATCGGTTGGGCCGACGAATTCGAGCTGGAAGGAGTGATGGAAATGACCGGCCTGGGAGGCTGGTTTCTTCTGATCGGCTGGAATGAAGGAGGGGGATACGGCATTCACAACGTCGTGATGAAGGACTCCGGAAGCCCGTGGTTTGTTTCGCAGTTTCGTGGGAACAGGGCGATCGAAGACGGAACAGTCGAACTCGAGAAATTCCTCTGGAATGGAGAGCAGCCGTTTCGATTAACGGTGCAATCGGAGAAGCTCAATCTGCAGGTCGGGCGGCATCGAGTGGTCAACGAGTTTCCCGTTGAAGGGTATGGTCCGGGGCGAATTATTCTGGGAACTTACGAGACTCGATACGGCCCTCGTACCGTTCGCATTGGAACATTGAAGCTCCGTGCGTTGTCCATCGACAATGTGGCCCCCGAAGAGAAATAGCTGGATGGTGAATTTCTGGCGGGGAGACCATTATGTCTGATTTGCCTGTGATTCATTCGTTGGATGATTAGGCGAAAAATCAAATCCCCCCTCCTGCAGTCGATCGAGCAGGACTTCGAGAATCAGGGGGTGCAGCCCCAAGGGGGGGCAGATCTGGCATAGAATCCCCGGATGTGCACTGACGAAGTCGCTCCGGTGTTGTTCGAGATCCTCAGTGACATGGGCTCCGGGCGAAAGGAAGTAGGGGAGCATCCAGATCGTTGACGCCCCCTGTTTCAGGCAGTTGGCAAGCCCGGTGGGAATGTCCGGTTCGACAAGTTCGAGAAAGGCGGGTTCGATCGGAACTCCCGGAAGTCGATTCCGGAAGTTCTGCACCAGCTGAAGCAGCTCCTCGTTGGCTGTCGACCTGCGACTGCCATGGGCGATCAGGAGAATTGCTGGCGACATCGCTGCTCCATAGACTGGACTGATCCATTCTGGCCCGTCATTTCCACCGGAAGACGGACCTGCACGTCCTCAGGGCATTTCAACGGCCATCTTATCGTGAACAATTCGATTGAAAACCCGGATGCGATTCCGTCTCCTCCTGAACGGATCGGAAACTATCAGATTCTTCAGGAAATTGGTTCCGGAGGGATGGGGACTGTTTATCTCGGGCAACACGTCGAGACCGGCCAGCAGGCGGCTGTGAAAATTCTCCCGGCATCAATGTCGCGAGAGCCCGGATTTGTGGCTCGATTTGGTCGTGAGATTGCCGCCATGCAGCTCCTCAAAAGCCCGAATATCGTGGAGCTGTACGAAAGCGGCGAAGACAACGGCATCTATTATTACGCGATGGAATATGTGGACGGGGAAACGCTGACGGCCCGTCTGAAGCGGGAGCGGCGGATTCCGTGGCGCGAGGTTGTTGACATCGGGACACAGGTCTGTCGCGCGCTGAAAGTCGCTCACAATACCGGGATTGTTCATCGCGATCTGAAGCCATCCAATCTTCTCATAGACCGCAATGGCGTTGTGAAGCTGACCGACTTCGGGATTGCACAGGTCTTCGCGAGTTCCAAACTGACGGCGACAGGGGGGATTCTAGGGACCGCTGAATACATGTCCCCCGAGCAGGCAACAGGGAGTCGTGCAACGCGGCAGAGCGATATCTATTCGCTGGGAGCGGTCATGTATGTCATGCTGACCGGACGCCCTCCGTTTACCGGGAAAACAACCCTCGACATCATTCAGAAGCATCGGTTCTCCCAGTTTGATTCTCCTCGCAGAATCGTTCCTGAGATTCCGGTCTGGTTAGACGAAATCGTCTGCAAATGCCTTTCAAAGAAACCGGAAGATCGATATCCGGATGCCTATGTCCTTTCGCTTCGACTGCAGGAAGTTCCGAAAAAAGTCGATCTGCGCGATTCGGGAGACGGCTATGGCAATTTTGAAGCAGACAGCGAGACCATTTCGGAGACGGGGGCGCACAGGGGACCCCCTGTCGGTGGGACGTTCGTCCGGGACCTGTTTCGGGCAGAAGCAGACGCCCAGCAGGACACATCCGTCCTTGGGCGATTTTTCGACAATACTTGGGTCTTGGGTGGGTTGCTGGTGTTCCTCATTGTAGGAGCGTACTTCCTGATGCAATGGAACAGGGTGACGCCAGAAGAGATGTTCGCCCGGGGACAGAAAATCATGGAGCAACCTGAAAGTGCTCAATGGGAAGTTGCCCGGACACAGTATTTTGAGCCGTTGCTGGAGATGGATGAGGAAAAATGGCGGCCGCTGATCGAGCCTTATCTCCCTGCTCTGCGAAGTTACGAACTCAAACGCCAGCTGACCGGTCCTTTTCGCAAGCGAGAACCTCTTCCGCAGTCCGAACCCGAAGCGATATTACTTCGGGCTATGGAGCTGCGCCGGCAGGGGCGGTCTGCGGAAGCCATTCAGAAACTCGGGGCTCTGGAAACGCTGATTCTGGGAAATCCAGAGTGGGAACCGCATCTCGAACTGGTCACGAAGTTCCGCAGCGAACTGGAACGGGAAAGGAATGTTCGTCGTCTCGACTATGTTCGCAGTGCGCTGCAGCGGGCGGAAACATTACAGGAGAGTGGAAAAACGGCTGCGGCCCGTGCGATTTGGCGCAGCGTGCAGGAACTGTATGATTCCGATCCGGAAGCTGCTTCTCTCGTTCAGCAGGCTCGACAACGTTTGCTGGACACCGGAGCGGCTCCGAAAGCGTCCTCGGTTTCGGAGGGCGAAAAGACACCTTCCGCAACTACTGCTCCCTGAGGATGGCAGCAACATGGATCTGAAACAGTATATTCGCAATGTGCCCGATTTTCCGAAGCCGGGAATCATGTTTCGGGACATTACCCCCCTGCTTTCGACTCCGCACGCATTTTCCGCTGCGATCAAACAGCTCGCTGATCACTATCGAGGGCAGAACATCAAGACCGTCGCTGCGGCGGAAGCACGCGGGTTCATCTTCGCAGCTCCGCTGGCTCTGGAACTGAATGCCGGGTTTGTTCCCGTCCGCAAGCCAGGGAAGCTGCCGTTTGAGAAGCGAACGTTCCAGTACGATCTCGAATATGGAACCGATTCGCTCGAAATCCATACGGATGCATTCAGCCCCGGTGATACAGTGTTGCTGGTCGATGACCTTCTGGCGACGGGTGGGACAATGATTGCCTGTGCCCGTCTTGTTCAGGAGAGCGGCGCCGAAGTGGTTGGATGTGCATTTGCAGTTGAACTCTCGTTTTTGAACGGTCGGGAGAAACTCGCCCCGTATAATGTCTTCAGCCTGATGACGTACTCTGGCGAAGAATAAGTTCGACGTGCCAGATGATTGGCTACGTTGCTCCGTCCTCCTGTTTCCGTTTGTGATCCGTGTCTGACGTTCCCCCGATTGATGTCATTTGTGAAGACGGCCCGGTCATTGCCGTCAACAAGGCGAGCGGGGTGATTACGCAGGGGGCTCCTCATGGAGTTCCCTGTCTCGTCGAGATGGTCAAACAGTACCTCAAGGTGAAGTACAACAAGCCGGGAGCGGTCTATCTCGGCGTGCCGCATCGACTGGACCGGCCGGTTTCCGGCGTCGTGGTCTTTTCGCGAAATTCCAAATGCGCTGCCCGGCTTTCCGAGCAATTTGCACAACGTCAGGTCAAAAAGACGTATGTTGCTGTTCTGGAACGACCGATGCCCGAGTCGGAAGGGGAACTGCACGACTGGATCTATCGCATCCCGGATCAGGCCCAGGTCGAAATCTCCCACGAAGGCCGACCGGGAGCGAAGCAGGCCCATCTGAAGTACCGGACCCTTGCGAACTACAAAGGGAAGTCACTCGTCGAGATTGAGCTGGGGACGGGGCGAATGCATCAGATTCGCATCCAGTTCGGCAGCCGCGGGGCTCCCATTGTGGGAGATGAGCAATATGGGAGCCGAATGAGCTTCCCCGGTGCCGCCCATCTGGACCGGACCGCCGCGCCAATTGCGCTGCATGCCCGACGACTGACGTTGCTGCACCCGATTCGATATGACGAACTCGAGATTACAGCCCCGCTCCCAGCGAGTTGGGCAAAGCTGGGCTTTGAATTGAAATGAACTCGATTCGAACGTCCGTCGGGCCGTCTGTGATCAGGAGGCTTCCCGAAGTCGCAGCGTCGGAGTTTCGATGGTCACGGTCGTGTTTGCCGGGACGCTCTTGGTGAGCCAGACGTTGGCACCGACGACGGAGTTCTCGCCGATGACGGTGTGGCCCCCCAGAATTGTGGCGTTCGCATAAATGACGACATTGTTCTGAAGCGTCGGGTGCCGTTTGGTCCCGCGGACCAGATTTCCTTCGCCATCCTTCGCGAAGCTCAGTGCTCCCAGCGTCACCCCCTGATAGATTTTGACTCCGGTCCCAATCTCACATGTCTCGCCGATCACGACTCCGGTTCCATGATCGATGAAGAATGAGGGGCCAATGGTCGCTCCGGGGTGAATGTCGATCCCGGTCCGGCTGTGCGAATACTCCGACATCATCCGGGGGATCAGTGGGATTTTCTGGCGATAGAGCTGATGGGCAATGCGGTGAATGGTGACAGCCAACATGCCCGGATAGCAGAAGATGATTTCATCCCGACCGCTGGCGGCCGGGTCTCCATCATAGGCCGCCTGAACATCTGTCAGGAGAATCCTGCGGATTTCGGGGAGAGTGCCAAGAAACTCAACCGCTGCCTGTTGTCCTTCCGCTTCAAAATCCCGCTGGCAGGCCTGCGTCGTTCCCGTGAGGCCGTGCTTCTGGTCGTACTCGTACCGCAGCGCCCGGCTGATTTGCTGAGTCAGCTTCCCATGCAGGCCGTCAATCAGGTCCCCGATGTAGTACGTGATATTCCCGAGGTGGAGATTCTGGCGGCGTCGGTAGCCGGGAAACAGCACTTCCTGCAGGTCATCAAGGATTTCTACGACAACGCCGGTGCTGGGGAGTGGGCAATGCCCTAAATGCCTTGCTGTCCCCGTTTCGACGTAGCTGTCGATGATCCGGTCAGTCAGGATATTCAGTTGTTCTTTGAGTTGATCGTCGGTTGACATATCTGGATTCCACGATGAAGCAATGTGGAGTCGGGGAAACGGGGACATGCGGTCCTCTCCGATTGCAGCAATCCGGCCTCCCGCCGGTCAGCAACACCGCTCCTGCAGCAGACACAATCCGCACCGTCCCGAATGTGTGGGAGACGGGAGACGACGGCTCTCTAGCTGGCGGGGACTCAAGTGTTGCATGCGGCAGAACGTATTGTTGTGCAAGGAATTCCGTTGATATCAACCAACGTCAGGGGCACCGTCCGATGCATTCACAGGACGCGGTGCCGAAAAGATCGAACAGGGAACCTTCCTTCGACCGATGAAGACAGCATCGCGTTTCTGATCTTTGCCGGCGACGTCTCCTGAGACTGAGGAAATTCCTTTCGACCTGAAAATCAACATTGATCGTCAAATCCATCGACGATTCGCAAGGTTGGTCTGGACGGAAATTTTCTTCACCTCCAATGTGTTGTGAACGGAAGTTTTTCCTGTTGGTTAAGATTTTTCAGGATTTCTCATTTTAACATGTCTTCGTGGCCAAGGCGAACTTGCTCCCGAATCCGAATCAGCAAGCAGAATTCAGAGGGGGTTCCAACTCTCCGAGTTCGGGGTAAAATAGAGAGACTTCTGGTTTCTTGAGATTCCGAATCTGTGTCAAACTGTTAAATATGCCGACTTACGTCTACGAATTCGTTCAGGAAGATGGTTCCGGAGGCGAAACCTTCGAGTTCGTTCAGCGGATCTCGGACCCCCCATTGACGCATCATCCGGAAACTGGAGTTCCCGTGCGTCGGGTCATTCAGGCTCCCTTCATTGGGGGGATGTGGTCAGACAGCTCGATGAAGAAACGCGTGTCTGATGACAAAAAGCTCGACCGGCTGGGCTTCACCAAGTATGTGAAGGCGGGAGATGGCTACTATGAGAAACGCGCCGGCAAGGGGCCGGATGTGATTTCCAAAGACGCTCCGCTGCCGGGAGACACATTCAAACATCTGGATTGACCAAACATCTGGACTGAGGGACGTGAAAATGGTCAGGGAGGAATCGTCAGGCCGTTTCTATCCAATCCGGCCCTTTCTGTGAGGCAATTCTCTCCACGTGGAGAATGGAAATTTCAGCGGAGAAGACAGGTTGTGAACCTCCACGCCGACCGCTGAATGGCTCGTCGAGCTGGGCCTTCTGGCGGTGAGGTGAGCACAACCTGTTCTCCCAGGAACTTGTCAGCCCGTTCCTTTTTTGTGCATCCTGGGTCTCCGGCTGACCGAAAACAGGTCGAACCGCAGAGAGTTTCCCAGACACGGATGTCATGCCTGATCAGAATCGAACTGTTTCCCCCGGACCGAAGGAAAGGACTGTTCTTCTTCCGGATCGAACCTCATTGGAGGTCCCTTCGGGATGGGTCCTGCTGCCTCCCGGAGATGCTGCGCTGACTCGACGTGTGAAAGCAGCCGGACCTGTCTGGATGGTCCAGAAGAAGAAGGGACGTAAAACCTTTTCTCTTGGGCTCTGGGCTCCTGAGGACCGGATTCAGCGGATTCGCGAAGACCTGCAGGTGGAGCGGTCCCGGCCATCATATGCCCGTAAGCTGGCAGCGGGAGCAGCTCGTCGACAACGCGAACAGGAACAGTATGTGGAGGAGTTTCGCGCTGCCGTTTTGAAGTTTCTGTCGTTCGCTCCCTGTTATCAGGCTCAGGCAGAGGATCTGGCTACGCGCGTTGTGGCTCATGCCACTCCTGTCGGGAGCGGCACGGTTGCCCGGACTCAGCGGATTCCGATCGAAAAGCGGGCCGAGGCAGCTGTGATTGCCTGGTTAAGACACCAGACCACCGGCTATGACCACATGAAGATTGAGCGGGTGAAGGGGCGTCGCCGGGAGGTTCGACAGATCCTTGCTGCTCATTCGCGACGACTTCTCGATCGGTACCGTCAGGGACTGGAGATTGACCCGGAACTGTGCCCGCTCGCGGTCGCACTCAGGAAGTGACCGGATGAATTGACTGCGACGTTCCAGCTCACATGGCCATCATCGGAGGCGACTCTGCGCCAGTCCTCACTCGACCCATATTCAGCCATTGGGTGTTACTTCTTTTGCCCCGTTATCTCCGTGTGGCGCGGTGGGACTGGTTGCGTCGGAGACGTCGATAAAGACATCCATCTGCTGGCCGACGTAAACCGGATGATCTTTCGGCTCATCGACAATCACATAGATGGCCTTCAGGACCCGTGTGTCGACCCGTTCGCGATTGTCTCCGGTCAAGGAACGCTTCGGGACGACATACGGCTCAAGTCGAACAAACTTGAGATTGTAGCGGTACGCACTCTCTCCGCGGACAAGGGCATTGGCAGGAGCGCTCGTTCGGAATCGGGGGATGTCGTGCTCATCGATATCAACCCGGACATGTTTCTGTCGGGTGTCTCCGAGGACCATGATTTCGGCCCCGGCAACAGCAGCGACATATTCCCCGGGGCGCACATTGACCTGAAGGACTTCCAGTTCGTCTGATTCAATTCCCGCAAATTTTCCCTGCGGTGCTCTCATGGTGGATCGCTCCAGTTGGGTCTGAAGCTGTTCAACTTCTCTCTGTGCCCGGAGAACCTGCGCCTGGGCCACCATTTTCTCGGCCTCCCATGCTCCGGCCCGTAAGCGCGCTTCTTCCGCCTTCATCTGTTCCAGGGTGGCGATGGCACTGGCCAGCTTGGCCCGGCTGCTGACAAGCTGCTCATCCGTCGAGGCCCCTGTCAGCCGCAATTTCTCCTGTCGCTCGAAGGTGTCCCGCATCTCTTCGACCACAGCCTCTGCCTGCTGCCTTCGTGCGACGACTGGGGGGATGTCTTCCGGTCGCGGCATCTGGTTCAGGCGGTCCAGTTCCGACTGCGCGGCTTCCAGTTCGGCCAGTTTCACGTCGATATCCGCCTGGATCTGCCTGACATCCAGCTGAAAGAGGGGATCTCCCGGATGGACTTTCTGCCCGACAACGACAAACACACGTTCGACGATTCCGGAAAGGTGGGACCCGATCAGGATGTTTTCCGTGCAAGGCTCAACGATTCCGGCTCCCGCAACGCAATCTGCTCCCAGAGATGCTGCCGGAGGGAAAGGGGGTGAAGATTGTTCGACTGGCTGCTGACGGGACAGGACATGATGCGTCGCGAAGAAAATCATGCCAATCGCAACAACAGGGAGAAGGAAGTTCCGAAACATGTCAGTACAGTCTCTGAATCTGAGAGCTCAGGAAGGATTCGTTGTGCGAGTAATCTGATCGATACGGCCGTCACTCATGGAGACAATCCGGTCTCCGAAATCGAACACCCGGTTATCGTGTGTCACAACGATGACCGCCCGGTCCGGGTGAACAGTGGTCTTCTTCAGCAGTTCCATTACATTCCGTCCCGATCGGGCATCGAGTGCGGCGGTCGGTTCGTCGCACACCAGAAGTCGCGGGTCATTGACCAGTGCCCGCGCAATGGCAACCCGCTGTTGCTGACCTCCAGACAGTTGGCGAGAGTAACTGTTCACCTTGTCCCCCATTCCAACTGCTTCGAGCATCTGGGCCCCTTTTTTCACGGCTTCGGCACGTGGATATCCCCGAATGATCAGGGGAACCGCCACGTTCTCCGCCGCAGTCAGGGAGGGGAGCAGGTTGTACTGCTGAAAAACGAACCCGATGTTTTCGGCACGAAACCGGACCAGCTTCCTCCCTGTGAGTGAGGCGCGGTCCTGTCCGAGCAGGACGACTTGCCCTGCGGTCGGATCCAGAAGCCCAGCCATGATGGACATGAGCGTTGTTTTTCCACATCCACTCGGACCGACAAGCAGCGTCATGCAGCCGTAGTCGATTTCAAGATCGATGCCCGAGAGGGCGCGGACTCGGGTCTCTCCGCTTCCATACTCTTTCGTAACCCCGCGACAAATGACGGCATGAGTGTCGCTGGTCGTCGGTGATGCAGACGGGCTGGATGGACGGGATCTGGAGAACAGGCTGGAAAGTTTCATTTGAACACCATCGCCGGTTCGAGAACAAGAACTTTCCGCAGGCTCAACAGACTTGAGATCGTCACGATCAGTGCGACAGCGGTTCCCGTGATGGCGATGATTTGCCAAGGGACATACATCCCTCTCAGATCAGCCTGCCCTGACAGTTCCATGAGTTCAAAGAACGAAGCGGCCAGCCCGATCCCGATTCCAAATCCCATCACCCCGACCGATGCCGCCTGAAACAAAATCATGCCGATCAGATGCAGGTTATCGACTCCCATTGCCTTGAGGCTTCCGAACTGTTTCAGGTTCTCCAGCGTGAAGAGATAGAATGTCTGTCCGGCGATCGCAGCACCCACGATGAAGCCGAGTGAAACGGTGATCCCGAAGTTCACCGGAATGCCGGTGTTCGTCAGGTAATACACAACATTGAACCAGAAGAATTCGTCCCATGTCATGGCTTTCAGACCGGTCGCACGACTGATTCGTCTGGACAGGGCCTCGGGACTGATTCCCGGACGGGCCTTGGCCAGAACAAATGACAAGGTATTTCGCTCAGCGGGAATAAACAGGGTCGCCTGACTGTAGCGGGTGTAGATCACCGGAAAGGTCTGAAACGGGGGCGTGACATCGCAGATCCCCACCACCACAGCGCGGCGATCGTTCATGTCGAGAGTCCGGCCAATTTCAACGGGCTGATTGGGAAAGAGAAGCTGGTATCCTGCCTGATCAATGATGACTCCATCAGGACGGCGCAGATCCGCCACACTCCCCTGAAGCATCTTTCGCGGAGCCCCTACAAGAGAGGAATCATCCACGCCGATCAGGATCGACTGGCGAAAGTTTCCTTCTGTCGTCCGGCAGCGAACCAGCCCTTTATACAACCGGACGGCCCAATCCACGCCACTGACTCCGCGGACCTGATGCAGTCGGGTTTCCGGCATTGGTCGAATTTCATCGACGTTCTGCTGGGCCTCGTCCATCACCCAGATGTCTGCCTCGGTGACATCGATAATCTGACTGGAGGTCCGTCGCATCAGACCAACGAAAATCGCAGACTGCTGTGCAATCAGCAGCGAACCGAACGCGACGCCAAAGACAATCCCCAGGTATTTGGCTGTGTCCCCCGTCAGCATTTTCCAGGCGAGCCACTTCATCGAGTCGCCTCCTGCCTGCGGGCCGCCTCATTCAGTCCCCCGAGACTGAAGGCAGTGATTTGTTCTGAAAGAGTCGTGACGGAGGAAATCTGCCGGTATTCCTCTTCGCCAATCAGCAGTCGTCCAATTGGCCTGTGGTAGCGGTAGAGGAGACACTGTGCCACGATGCTGAAAGCCTGCAGGTGGATGATGCGCTCGGGGGGCTTGTCTGGGAAAAACTCCGACACGATCTGAATCAGTTGGGCAAACATTGGCTGAATGAAGTTACGGACGAGTTCTTCGCAGGCCTTCGTCGGCCGTGCGAGTTCACGCATCATCAGTTCGATTTGCCATTCCGGGCGCTGTTCGTCCAGCATCTGTGTCAGCATGTACTGGATGAACTGAAAGAGTTTTTGTTCCCGGGGAAGCCCCGGCGGCCAGTCGAACTGGGGGGCTGTTCCCTGGCAGGCTGCCAATTGGACCGCCTCGACGTACAGGCGTTCCTTGTCCCCGAAGTAGTAATTGACGGAAGCGATATTCGCTTCCGCAGCGGTGCAGATCTCGCGAATTGTTGTTGCTGTAAAGCCTTTTTCTGCAAAGACTTTTCCCGCGATGTTCAAAAGTCGCTGGCGAGTATCATCCATCGGGGATTTCCGACGCTGCACTTGTAATACAAAAGAAAAGCACAATCAGCTGAAACTGTCGATTAAATCAAACGTTTGTTTGATTTCTTTATTCTGTGACTGTGGCGGGCAATTGAACAGCGAAAACTTCCAACTTTCCCGGACAGAAAAGAAATTTTGGCTGAGCAACCGGAGTCCCGCTGCCTGTGCGGCCCGGTTGTTCACCTGTGGGTGGCTCCCTCAACGGCAACAGACTCCCCTTGCCAGAAAGAGGAGTCTGTTGAGATTGTGAAGGAGAATGAGGGAGAGGGGTTCTTATGTCACATCACTTCTTTTGCTTGCTCCGATGATCCTTCAGGCAGCTGGGATCTTCATCGGTCTTCTCTCCGACTTCATCGACAGGGTGCATGAACAGGTACTTCCAGACCTCTTCATGGACATACTTTCCGTCTGCATCTTTGACGGCAGCTTTCCCCGGTGTGACGCAGCTGTGAGCACGGTTTGCATTCCCGCCGACATCGGCTGCAGTGATCAGCCGACGGCTGTTGTGATAGGGGGCGGGAGTTGTGTCGACATCCACAATCGGGCCGAATTCGTGCAGCCCGAGGAGTTCCCATGATCGGCAGTAGTGGTCTCCGGTCCATCCGCCATCCAGCACGTGTGAAAATCCAAAGTAGCGATTCTTGGGAGTTGCGGAGGGGAGGGCCTGCCAGACGTCAAACTGGTCGCGTGGTCCACAGAACATCACGACGCGGCCGACTTTCTGATGTTTGGCAAAACGGGCAGATGTGGTCGCTCCATGGGACGCGCCGGCAAGTGTGACCTTTTCCCAGTCCAGGTCCTTGCCATCGCGGGTCAGAAACTGTTTCCAGTTCCCCTGCGGATTCACCTTCTGCAGGTGTTTGACAAACATCAGGGCTCGCTGGGCGATGCTGTCTGGCTTGGGGATATCGACCGCCGGGCTGACGTCTTCGCCGATGGCCGCTTCCAGACGAATGTTTCCGAGGTACTGGTCATCATCTCCCTGCTTCGGGCTGAGCAGACTGAACCATTCCCGGGCGTAGTGGACCTGAATGAAATGGAGGCCATATTCGGAGCAGCGATTCGCCAGTTCGCCGTTGTAACCCATCAGCCAGATGACGAGACGGCCCTGAGGAGCGACACGAGTATCAACGACAGCATTCTCAATGTCAGACGGTTTTCCGTCCTTTTCAAAGACAAAGTTGATTTCAGGGTGAGGCTTCGCTCGCTTGTCGATTTCGCTGGCGCGTGCGGTGATGTGGTAACGTTGTGGATTGGGATCCTTGTAGGGAGGAGCATCGGCAGCCTGCAGCGCGGTGATCAACACGCAGGAAAGGATCGGAAGGGTGAGTGCATATTTCATGACACGTGCTTTCTGTCAAAGACCGGGTTCAACCTCACAGGATAGCGAGAAGATTGATGAATATTGAAGGCTTACCGGAGGCGGCCCGGCGCACAGGAGGAAGTCTGGGATATCATGACGATGAGTTGAATCCGTGAATGCTCCTGGTTTAACGTGGGGCAACCGCTATTCCTGTCGACTCCTTCTCTGTCCTCTTCTGGTGTCTGAGTGCATCTCATGAACAAGGCGATCCAGATTCACGATCCCATCAGCGGGGCGAGTGCTCTCATCGCTCCCAACCTCGGATTTAACTGTTTTGCGTTTACCGCGATGATTCGAGGGGAACAAGTCGAGGTACTGGATTCGCCGGAAGATGTACTGAAGGGGGAAGCTCGTCCCAGCAGTTACGGGATTCCCATTCTGTTTCCATTCCCCAATCGAATTCGAGCGGGGAAATTTTCATGGGAGGGAGTGGAGTACGAAATCCCGCTTCCCCCCAACGGTCCCAATGCCATCCATGGATTCTGTCTGGGGCGTCCCTGGCGCGTGATCAATCACGCTGGAGACTCGGTGACGGGGCAGTTCCAGCTTTCGGTCGATGCCCCGGACCGGCTGGGCTGCTGGCCGGCCGATTTTATTCTGGACGTCCGTTATCGGGTGACAGAGAACCGTCTGGAGAGCCAGTTTCGGATCACGAATCCGGATTCGAAGCCCCTTCCCTGGGGACTTGGTACACACGCTTATTTCAAACTTCCGTTCTCAAAAAAGAGTGCCCCGGAAGATTGCGTCAGCTCGGTTTTGATTGGAGAGGAATGGCAACTGGAAGAGTATCTTCCTACAGGGCTTCGGTTGCCGGTGGAGAACAACTTCCCTCTTCGGACCGGTGCCCGGTTTGGCTCATTGAAACTCGATAATGTCTACACGGGGTGGCAATCCGATGGAGGAACCGTCCGAACATCGATTATCGACGAGCGTGGCGGAATCGAGGTGACTCAGGTTTGCGATGCCGAATTCTTCCGGGAGATGGTCGCCTTCACTCCTCCTGACCGAAATGCCATCTGTCTTGAGCCGTATACCTGTGTCACCGATGCCATCAATCTTCATGCGCGCGATGTGAATACAGGACTTCAGATTCTTCCTCCGGGAGGAGTGGCTCAGACCTGGTGTGCGATGCAGGTCAGTCCTGTGCTGGTCTAGTTGGGCGGCGGTCATTCCGTCGGAAGGACTTCCAGAGAGTCGCGATCACTTCAGGAGCCACCCGGCGAGTGTGAAGTACAGGACCAGAGTCACCATATCTGCAGAGACAAGTGCAATGGGACCGCTGGCGACCTGAGGGTCTCGTTTCAGAAGGCGCAGGAGAAACGGGAGAGCCATTCCAATGGCGGCGGAGCCTGTAATTCCTCCCGCAATACCGAAGCACAGGCTGATGGCGGCTCCGATATTCTGCTTCCAGGCATAGACTGCCACGCCGACAATCAGTCCGCAGATCACTCCCAGCAACAGTCCCACAAACGTTTCTCGAAGGACCTGCTGAACCAGTCGGGGCCAGGTCAGCTTCTGACCATGCATCGCCTGAAGCGAGATACTGACGGACTGCATCGAGACTCCTTCCGCCATTCCGGTCACCAGTGCAATAAACGGAGTGACGAGGATGTGTGTGGCGATCGTGTAGGCATCGGAGATGAGTGCGGCAATCATCCCTCCGACGACATTGCACATCAGCCAGGGGATTCGCTTCCACGCGGCCAGCAGTGATTTTTTCTGCTCCGCATCAGACAGGCAGACTCCAACCAGCTGAAAGAGGTCGGCTCCCGCCTGTCGGAGTTCCAGATCTTCGACTTCATCCGTGTAAAGATCGACATCGACCTGACCGACCAGCTTTCCGTCTGCATCCACGATCGGAAATGCCAGAAGCCGATGCAGGATGAAGAACTCACAGGCTTCCAGTACTGTCGCGGAAACCGGGATGGATTGAACCGGCTTGATGAGAATGTCTGCGATGGGCGTGTCCGTTTTCGAACGGAGGAGGCGACGCGTTGGAATCACCCCGACGAGCTTGTTGTCTTCATCCACCACGTAAAAGTAGATGATTCGCCCCATCGACTCCTGCTTGCGGATCGCTTCCAGCGTCTCCCCGACGGTCAGATTGACGCAGACCCGGGCGGGGTCTCTCCGCATGTGTTTGGAAATGGGATCGCCAAGGATCTGGCGGACGGCGGACATGCTGGCTCCTTCCGGGGGACTGGACACAAATACGGAATGGGTCGGTCTGATACTGCTCAGACGCCGCCCCGGGAGGGGCTCAATTTCTCCTCTTCTGTCCCTACGATCCTCCTGTGGGGGAGGGACAGTCATTTCTCGCAGTTTCGAGGCAAATCCGGGCGTGTTCAGTCTGATTGCGGGGGGTGGGTGGGGCATTTTTCCCGGAGTGCGCAAATCGGTCAACAAATTAGGGAAAATTTATCTGCTCCCGGTCCTTTCGGGGAGCGACATCTCATCGCACTGGACGTTGTGCTCTCCCCGGCAGGAATTTCCAGAATTTTTGCGATTGCATCCTTTCCGAATGTCGCAACATTGGGAACAATGCGCGATTCCTCAGTGTCCGGTCCCTTCTCGCTGGAGCAGGTGAGGACGGCACTGGTGTTTCACTCTGACGCTTGGGAAGTGGCTCACTACGATGCTGGATCCTAACAACACGTGGACGCTGGCGGATTCGAATGATCAGTACGATATCCACCGATGGGGGAATGGCTTCTTCACCATTGGCAAGAATGGCCATGTCCAGGTCCATCCCGGACGCGATCCGAACAGCTCAATTGACCTGAAGGATCTGGTCGACCGCCTGCAGCAGCGCGGTCTCGATCTTCCTGTTCTGGTCCGGTTTAACGGCATTCTGAAAGAGCGCCTGCGCGAACTCAACGATGTTTTTGCCAAAGCGATCAAGGACCACGATTACCAGGGCAAATACATTTGTGTCTATCCGATCAAGGTGAATCAGCAGCGGGAAGTCGTCGAAAAGATTATCGAGTACGGCAGCGAATACGGCTTCGGACTGGAAGCAGGAAGCAAGCCGGAATTACTCGCGGTCATCGCGATGACTGAACCTCACATGCCGATTGTCTGTAACGGGTTCAAGGATGATGAATTCATCGAGATGGCGCTGATGGCTCAGCAGCTGGGCCGGACGGTCATCCCGGTTGTTGAAAAGTATTCCGAGCTGGAACGAATCCTGAAGTTTGCCCGCAAGCTCGGGGTGCGTCCGCAAATTGGAATGCGCGTGAAGCTGGCAGCACGAGGGGCGGGTCGCTGGCAGTCTTCGGGCGGGTATCGCAGCAAGTTTGGCCTGACCGTCAGCGAAATTCTGCGCGCTCTCGACCTGCTGGAGAAAGAGGGGATGGCGGATTGCTTCAAGCTCCTCCATTTCCATCTCGGAAGCCAGATCACCAATATCCGCCAGGTGAAAGCGGCCATTAACGAAGCCGTCCGCGTTTATGTGGATCTGCATCGACGCGGGGCGGGGCTGGAGTATCTGGACGTTGGGGGAGGTCTGGGGGTCGACTACGACGGTTCACAGACAAACTTCCAGTCCAGCATGAACTACACGCTGCAGGAGTATGCCAACGACGTTGTTTATCACACCCTGACTGTGTGTGAAGAGGCCGGCGTCCCGCATCCTCATCTGATCTCTGAGAGTGGCCGGGCTGTTGCTGCGTTTCACAGTGTGCTGGTCTTCGGAACGCTCGGAGTGACCCATCAGGGAGAACTGTCCGAACTTCCCGATAGCATTCCTGATCACTACGAGCAACCGCTTCACGACCTGTGGGGAACCTTTCAGGGGGTCACTCCTCGCAATGTTCTGGAGAGTTTTCACGATGCTCAACAGGCGCTCGATATGGCGATGAACCTGTTCAGCACCGGATATCTGCCGCTGGATCAACGGGTGATTGCAGAAAATCTCTTCTTCGCAATCTGCCATAAGATCCGGAAGATCACCGAAGAACTGGAATATATCCCGGACGAGTTGAACGGGTTGGACCGGCTGCTGTCCGATCTGTTTTTCTGCAACTTTTCTCTGTTTCAATCGATGCCCGACAGTTGGGCCATTAAGCAGCTCTTTCCGGTCATGCCGATTCACCGACTCGACGAACGCCCGACGCGGCATGCGGTCTTGTGTGATATTACCTGTGACTCCGATGGTAAAATTGACACATTTATCGATCGGCGCGATGTCAAAAAGACATTGATGCTCCATGAATATCGGGGGGAGCCGTATTACCTGGGGGCATTTCTGATCGGGGCATATCAGGAAATTCTGGGGGATCTGCACAATCTGTTTGGGGATACCAATACTGTTCACGTTGACCTGAAGGACGGAGAGGTCATCCTCGAGACCATTATCAAGGGGGAGACGATCTACGAAGTCCTCGACTACGTGCAGTACAAGGGGAAAGACCTTCTTGATCGTGTGCAGGTCCATGTGGAGAACGCTGTCCGGCAGGGGCGGATCAATCACTCTCAGGCCGGAAAGTTCGTCAAGACCTACGAAGAGAGCCTGATGGGGTATACCTATCTGGAAGGGGCGCGCGACGCCTGAGGCGATGGGCGACTCCCCTGAAATCCGTCAGAGATCCATTTCCGCTCCTGCAGAAATGATCGCATTTTCATATTCCTTCAAGGAAAACAAGGATGCGGCATTGAAATTGCTAGCCTTGCGGCTGCCGATCTGGACAGTGTGGCAACGACAGTGTTGACACTGACATATCGGCAAATTCTAATCGTGGTTCTGCTGACAAGACCGTGGAGTCAAACTGTGCCAAGATTTGGAATTCCTTCCTTGATCCCGCGTGAGATCAGGAAGCATGGGATTGTCAGGACATCAACGCTGAGCCTGGAGGAAGTTGAATGAAGAATTACAAAGTATTGCTGGGCATTTTTGCATTCGGTGCAATGCTGTGTCTGCCCGCTCCCCGGGAAGCCGCTGCCCGTCCGCAGTACCTGAAGGCTTTTTCTGAAAAATATCCGAAAGTGGCTGAACGTGCTTCTGAATTGAAGTGCGGCGTCTGCCATGGCGAAGCCGGAAAGAATAAAAAGGTCGTGAGTGACTACGGCAAGGCTCTGGGCAAAGCTCTGGGCGAAAAGAACGTCAAGGAAAAGGATGCGCTGAGCAAGGCTCTGGATGAAGCTGGCTCAAAGGACTCCGGCGACGGAAAGACCTACAAGGAGCTGCTCGAAGCAGGAACCCTGCCAGCTCCCGCGAAGTAGTCCCGATCGGGATTGCGACAGATGTCGTCAAACTGAGAACGTGGAGCGACGCCCGTTGATCGCTTCACGTTCTTTTTATGCGCAGTTGAGAAATCAGGGCTGAATCCTCTAATGTGATGATTTCCGTACGACTTCAGACCGGGACCTACGGAAACCGCGAGCCCCTGGCAGAATTCTGCTCAACATTTTGCCGCTGGATTCAATAGAGAGAATTGATGACGACAGGTCACTCCCGACAGGAATTGCGAAAAGATCCAATTGTTGGCCGCTGGGTGATTATCGCCCCGGACCGGCTGAACCGACCGCAGTCCCTTTACGATGAACCCGAAGCGACCTGCGACTCGTTCGACCCGTTTCTGGCGGGAAACGAAGATGCGACCACTCCGGAAATCCTCGCGTATCGCGACGGGGGTGTTCCAAATGGTCCGGGATGGCGTGTTCGCGTGATTCCCAACAAATTTCCTGCGGTTCAGATTGAAGGGGCATTGGAGAAACGCGGAGACGGCATTTATGACAAGATGAATGCCATTGGTGCACATGAAGTGATCGTGGAGTGCCCGCACCGCGAGTCCAATATGTCGCGGCTCTCCGTGGACAATATCCGCGAAATTCTCTGGGTTTATCGTGATCGTCTGGTCGACCTGAAGCGGGATCCCCGTCTGGTTCATGGACTGATCTTCAAGAACAAAGGGAGCCGGGCAGGAGCGTCACTGGATCACAGCCATTCCCAGCTCATCGTCACTCCCATTGTTCCGATTGCGATTCAGGAAGAACTCGATGGAGCCCGTGAGTTTTACGACTATCGTGGTCGCTGCATTTATGAGGACATGATCCAGCAGGAGCTTGCGAACGAAAAGCGGATTGTGCTGGAGACCGAACATTTTGTTGTCTTCTGCCCCTACGCCAGCCGGTTTCCTTTCGAGACATGGATTCTCCCCCGGCAGCATTCCAGTCATTACGAAAACATCAGCAAGCCGATGATCGAAGATCTCGGAGTGGTGATGAAGACCGTCCTATCCAAACTGGAAGTGGGGCTGGACGATCCTCCGTATAATTATGTTCTGCATTCAGCCCCCTTCTCGACTCAGAACCTTCCACACTATTTATGGCACATTGAGATCTTTCCCCGGCTGAGCCGGGTCGCGGGTTTTGAGTGGGGGAGCGGGTTTTACATCAATCCCGTGCCGCCGGAAGACGCAGCCAAGTTTCTCCGGGACACCGAGATCGAATTCTAGGTCAATCGAGGAAGTCGAAGTCGGACGCCTTCCTTCGTCGGATTTCGTTCTTCGCAGCTTTTTCTTTCTGCACATACCATGATCTGCGTCACTCTGGGGCGAACCCGAAACAAACAGATGATTCTGGACCACAAGGCACTCGCTGAGCGAGGAGCGGAGCTGGTCGAATTACGTCTGGACTGGATTGCGCGCGCTCCCCGACTGGGGGACCTGTTAAAGGATCGACCGACCCCCACTGTTGTCACCTGCCGTCGCGCAGCGGATGGAGGGCGCTTTCCCGGATCAGAAGAGGCGCGTCAGATCCTGTTGCGTCAGGCGATTGGCGCCGGGGTCGAGTACGTCGACATCGAAGAAGACTTGGCACGCAGCATCCCTCGTTTCGGAAAGACGAAACGCATCGTCAGCTACCACAACTTTGAGAAGACTCCGGACAATATCGAAGAGATTCATGCCCGGATGTGTACCCTTGATGCGGACGTGATCAAAGTGGTCACGATGGCCAATTCCCCCCTCGATAACGTCCGCCTTCTGAATCTGATCAAGGGAGCCAAAATCCCGACCGTTGCGTTCTGCATGGGGGAATACGGGGTCGTCAGCCGGATTCTCTGCGGCAAATTTGGAGCACCGTTTACGTATTGTACCTTCAGCAAAGAACGGATTATGGCTCCGGGGCAGCTGCCGTTCGAAGAGATGAAGAAGCTGTACCGGTACGATGAGATCAATGAAAAAACTGCTGTCTTCGGGGTTGTCGGAGATCCAATTGGTCACAGCTGGAGTCCGCTGCTCCACAATGCCGCTTACAAGAAAATGGGGCTGAACGCGGTTTACCTTCCACTGCGAGTTCCCCCGGAGGAATTTGCCGAGACATTAAAAGCCTATGAATCGCTGGGGATTCGCGGATACAGCGTGACGATCCCTCATAAGCAGGCGGCACTCAAGTTCGCTCAGCGTGCTGATGAAGCCTCCCGACAGATTGGTGCTGCCAACACGCTCTTCAAGGATTCCGAAGGGCGATGGTGTGCTGCCAATACCGACTATCAGGCGGCTCTCGACAGCCTCCAGTTGGGGCTCGATCTCAAGGGAGATTCGTCCCTGTCAGGCAAACGTGTCCTGATTCTGGGAGCGGGGGGAGCGGCCCGCGCAATCGGCCTGGGGGTGTCTCGTGCCGGAGCAGTGGTGATGCTCGCGAATCGCTCCAAAGACCGAGGAAAGGCGCTGGCCGAAGAGCTGAAATGTCAGTTTGTGACCTGGGCGAATCGAGGAGCTGTGGATGCGGACATCGTCATTAACTGCACCCCCATCGGCATGCATCCAGAGATGAATGCCAGTCCGTTCGAGCAGTTCTGGTTCCGTGATGGGATGGTGGTCTTTGACACCGTCTACAACCCGGAAAACACCCTCTTCCTCAAGGAAGCACGGGAACATGGATGCTTCACGGTGAGCGGAATTGAGATGTTCGTCCGGCAGGCAGCAGCACAGTTCAAGTATTTTACTGGCAGAGAGGTCTCGCTGGATGAGATGCGAACGACTCTGCGTCGGGGAATTTCTCCTGTCCGGATTCGTACGGAATCGGGACACGCTGCTCCAACTGAGGCAACGCAACCCAAACCGAATCGTCCGGAAGAATCCACCTGAGAGCAGATTGGGGGCGGGGACGGTCGTGCTGGTTCCCCGCCGATGGGAAGCGAATGCATCTACCTTGAATTCCGCCGGGGGGTATTTGAGAATGGGACCTGATTCCCCCCCCCCCCCTTCGCATTTCGGAAGACAAGAAGACAACTCGGAGATTCGTGTTCGCGGTTTGTTGAATCGGGCAGGCGGTTCTGCAGGATGCCTCGCCCGAGGCCTCAGGGCAGGTTTTCATCAGACCCAAGGGCGTCATGGTATCCCTGACGGTCGCCCTGTTTGATTCGGTTGAGTGTTGCATCGCACCACGGAATGAGGTCCCCCATGTCGATTGCCCTTGCTGAGAAATTGAAGCGGGAATGGACCGACAAGTATGTCGTCGTGCAAGAGGGAATTCCCGAACTCCGTCGCTTCGTCGGACTCACGGGCCAGGTACGTACCGTCAACATGAATGGTCGTGCTCTGGTTCAGTTCGATCATCCGGTCGACATTTCCTGGTACGACATCGATCCCTCTTTCCTGAAAATCGTTCCCGCTCCGACACCAAAGAAAGCCGCCGAAGTGACGGCAGCGAAGCCAGCTGCAGGCCCCGCCCCGAAGCCGGCGGCTGCTCCCGCAGCAGACGGAACGAAGAAACTCTCGCCGCTCGAACTCGCACGCATGCAAGGGGCCGCCGGGTCGGCAAAGAAGCTCTCCCCATTGGAACTGGCCCGTCAGCAGGGAGCCGCCAAACCCAAACCCGCTACGGAAACACCGCCATCTCCCTCCGAGTCCTCGGGAGGGGACGCTCCAGCAGGGGATGCTCCCAAAGCCACTGGCGAAACCCCGGCAGAAGAACGCCCGGTTGAATCGAAACCTGCGGCGGGCAAGCCACTGAGCGTTGCTGAAATGATTGCACTGGCACGCAAGCAAGGGGCTCCAAAGAACGGCTAGAGCGAGTCTCACGAACGTGTGGCGTCCCAGAGGTGAAAAACACAGTGTTTCAGCGACAAGCGACCGCTACACTCCCCTGAGATAGGGGCTAGAAAAACCAGACAGGTTGCCGTTTCGCAGCAAGAACTGACAAGACAGATTGAGATGACAGATCAAGCTCCCGGAGGCTGGCACGAGGTCCCTATTCGCGTTCGTTATTCTGAAACAGATGCGATGGGGTATCTCCATCACGCGAATTATATCACCTACTTTGAGATCGCCCGGACCGAGCTGTTTCGATCACTTGGAGGGGATTACCGGGCCATGGAGGAACGAGGGTTCTTCTTTGTCGTCGTCAGCGTGGAGTGTAAATACAAGCGCCCTGCCCGTTATGACGACGAGCTGGTCATCAAGGTGAAGCTTGCTCAATGGACCGGCGCGAAGCTGATTCATGAATATGAAGTTCACCGCAAGGATGAACTCGTCGCAACAGGGCGCACTGTTCTTGCATGTGTCAATCGGGATGGAGAAGTTCAGCGAATTACAGAAGAACTGCTCTATCCATCCCGGTCGTCCACCTAGGTCACATGCTCTACTGGCTCTTCGGGGTTTTTGATATGCCGTCGCCGGGCTAACGGCAAATGGACTCGCCCAGTGGCTGCAGGGAGATTCCATCGAACAGACGAATGTCGATTCGGTGAAGTCCATTGACCCCATCGAGTGAGCCGAAGCGATTCTGGTACTCCAGCAGTCGGGCCAGTTTGACATCTGTGGTGGGTTCGAGGGCATCGAATCCGGGAGCCTTTCCCCAGACGACCCGATTTCCTCCTGCGGTTTCCAGTTCAAAGTTCAATTGCTCCGCGCTTTCTTGCGGTGAGGAGAGGTTAGGCGCCAGGATGGCCTTGAGCTGGAGTTTTGTCCAATAGCGGGAAATGTCCTGCTCCGGGGCGAGGACATTGGCAAGGCTCGCTGCCGCACTCACCGCGGCATCTCCCCAAGGTTCTCCTTCGCGCCCCTGAGGAAGCGTGGCGATATTCCGAATGCGTGGAAGAAGTTCTGTCGAAGACAGCGAGAAGTCTCTTGGGGGGAGCAAAACTCCTTCAGAGTCCACCGGGTAGAACCCCTGCTGGCCATTCGTCTGTACTTCAACAAACGCGGCCGGGGCTCGGTATTCCGCATGCACCACCAGTCCGATACCCGGTTGAATCTCGACGGAGTGAACTTCTTTCACCCAGGGATGCTTCGACCAGGCTTCCCAGACGGTTTTGGTCAGATCGGGATCGAGAAGAGAGACGGACTCCGGTAATTTCGACTCCGCCAGGACCTCCTGAAGGATGGTCTTGGGAACCCAGGAGTTCGGAGGAGTGATGCGGGTCTCCTCCATCGAGAACTGGTATTCCGGAGCGGTCCGAAGATCCGGTGCCAGCTGATAAACAGCGACTCCTCCGCCGATAAATGCCCCCAGAAGCAGAATGGTCCCCCACAGTCCCGGACTCTTCCACCAGGCGCGCACGGGTGGCGGAGGTGGCTCAACAACCACCGGTTCGGGAGGTGTGGATTTCGGTTTTCTGGCCATCCCCAAAGGGCTCCAGCGAAAAAGTGCCCCGCTTCAGATTCCTGTCCAGATCGAGCGAGGGAACGTTATCGGGTGACTGTCAGATGTTTTGAACGTGTGTGGTTCTGTAGTGCAGAGTGGATGATCTCCTCGCAGAGGCGGCTCATTGTCCACCCATACGATGCGGCCGACTTCGGGACCAGACTGTGGCTTGTCATCCCCGGGATGGTATTCACTTCCAGAATCCAGATTCGCTTTTGATCATCAACCCGCAGGTCGACCCGGCTGATCCCCCGGCACCCGAGGACCTGACACGCCTGAAGGGAAACCTGCTGGATTTGTGCTGCAAGCTCGTTCTCTGAGCCGACGACCACCTGATAGTCAGTCTGATGATCGATGTATTTGGCGTCGAAGTCGAAAAAGTGATGAGACGTTCCGATCTGAATCGGAGGAAGCACCCTGTCATCGAGAATGGGGACTGTCCATTCTTCCCCGGGGATATACCGCTCAAGAAGGATGGTGTCGTCCAGTTCACGGGCGAGCTGGACTGCTTCTGCGAGGCCCCTTTCCTCATGGACGATCATGACCCCAAGACTCGAGCCCTGCGCACTTGGCTTGACGACGAGCGGGAATCCTAACTTGTCCGCATATTCCCGAATGCTGCTGATGGGATCGGTGATTTCAATAACGTAAAAATCGGGTGTTCTCAAACCGGCTTGCAGGAATTGTTCCTTGGCAAGTTGTTTATGAAATGCCAGATGTGATGCCCTGACACCGCTTCCGGTGTATGGGATGTCAATGTCGTCCAGCTGCTGCTGGATGTGGCCATCTTCTCCGTGAGTTCCGTGGAGAACCAGAAAAGCAAGATCGACACGGCTCCAGTCGAAGTCTTCCAGTGATTCGCTCGCCGGATCGAGCGGAATGACGACATGACCGGCGGAGCGAAGCGCATCTTCCACCTCAGCTCCGGATTGCAGGCTGATGGGACGTTCTGCGGAATCCCCTCCCTGAAGCAGCGCGACTCGCCAGCGTCGATTCCTGCGGGAATGGGGAATCTCGTTGTGTGGAGGATCGATACGAATCGAGACTCCCCGAATCTCCCGATGGGGATTCAGAGAACGCTTACCGGGAGCACCTGCATTCAGATGCGATTCAGAATTGGGCAGATCGGACTCCATGAAATGGATATCGGATCAGCCACAAAGAAAGATTGAGCGTGAGCCGGTCTGTCGTTGCAGACGGTCTCATCTCCGCGGGTCATGCCCATTATGAGAGGTGCGGCTGTGTGGATTGGTGTGATTGCCGTGATTGGGGGAACTTTAATGAAGTGTCACTCTGCAGAATGGAGGATCACATTCATCAGGTAGTTGGTGCAGTAGGCGATCTGTTCGTTGTCGGTGACCTGATGG
>CALLWY010000330.1 GCA_938015865.1 uncultured Planctomicrobium sp. | reverse complement strand
CTGCCGATGCTTCTGAGGCAGGTGTGGACGGAGTGGCTGTTCCCCCCTTGGCGGCCCGCGCGGCTGCCAGAATGTCGGCTGTGGACTTTGGCTGCTCTGCGGGAGCGGCCGGCGCTGATCCTTTCGCAGCGCGGGCAGCGGCAAGAATTTCTGCGGTGCTCTTGGGAGTCGAAGCGGGCGCAGTAGGTGTCGCTGGAGTGGAGGCCGGGGGTGTCGTTCCTTTAGCGGCCCGAGCTGCAGCGAGAATCTCTGCCGTCGTCTTTGGTGCTTGAGGAGGCGATGGAGGTGGGGCGGCTGACTCACTGGCAACCGGGGAATCCTGAGCAGGAGGGGATTCCGGGGGCGAGGCTGATGGCTCATTGGATTGAGCAGCGTCTGATTCAGCCTTCTTTTGGCGAGCTAATGCCAGAATTTCTGCGGTCGTGAGCTTTTTCGGTTCCGTCATAGTGATGCAACCACCCTGCTTTGACAGATACTCAACATGATCTGCGGGTGGACTCGTACGTTGTCACTGTTAATTTTCAGGGTTTATCTCAGCAGGAACCCACCGACTGCGGGCAACGGTAAATTGGACTAACCCTGACTTCAATCGCGACACGGTACTGGCCACTCCCCGGCAAGTCTTCCAACCTGTCAATCAGGTTTGAACGTCCCAGTAAGTGTGGTGATGGCTTTCGGATCAACGGAACCGCCCCAAATGACCTCGGAGGGCGGTATGGATCAGTGGATGATGGCGTCTCGTGCTATGACAGACAAGGTAAACGCGCAAGCGAAAACTGATTTCTCAGTTTCCGGAAGTGAGGGCTTCCCAGGATGAATTTGCTGAAGTTCCTTGCCGGTCAAGCGGATGGGACATGTATAGAACCGATGCGACGACGGCGTTGAATCGGGACAAAGAGATGAAAATCCCGCAACGTCGTCGGTAAATGCCACTCAGCGGGCAGGCAAAGAGAGGGGGCTGGAGTGGTGATTTCAGGCTTGGAAAATCGACATCGGGGGGGATGAGTGGAACGGGGTTTCGCAGTTGATCGATTCCGAAATTGAGAAGGCTACTTAATCAGACGGGGAGTAGTGAAGACCCCATCGCTCATGTATTTCGTCGTGACAGAAGAGTCTCCCTGATGCGCCGGAAGAATGGTGTGACGGGCATAGACGGCAGGCTGAACATTGATGTAGCGCACCGGTCCGCTCAGGTTCACTTCCGTGATGACGACTCCGACCCAGCCGACCATCTGGAACTGATGGGGGAATCCGAGGATATCGGTCACTTTGTTCAAGGTCCCGGGGAGGGTGGCATACAGAGGCATGATGCGTGGCTTGCCGATGGCCGCGATCAGCTCTGCTTCGCACGCGGTCGGGATCTCAAAGTATCCTTTCATGGTGAATGGAAGCCACAATTCCCGTGCTCCCGGTCCGGCAATGTTCTGGATGTCACTGGCCGTCAGACCGTCCCTGATGACTGAATTCATCCGTGCGGCATTCGGGACACCGCTTCCTGAGGGACCGGTCTCCAGCGAGATCATCAGGCTCGGAATCCGTTTCGTGACTGAGATCGAGCCAATCACAATCCCCAGAATGTCGAGGAGAGGCTTTTTGATGGTGACGGTCTGGTCCGCAAGGAGGACTGCTTCGTTGATCCCATCCGCTCCGGGGACGACGGAGGCCATCCCACGGGTGTGGGTAAATCCGTCAAGGATGTGAATGGGCGACCCGGAAAGGGCCAACGGGAGGAGACTGTCCAGAAGTCCGGTCAGGAAATTCGATCCCAGAAGCCCCGACAGGGTGATGGAGTTCAGATCGACTCCAAGTGGTTTGAGCGTCACTGCGCTCAAAGTTCCATTTGTGAATCGCAGTGCGTTCCAGATGGTGATGTCCATCGCCAAGGGGAGCATCTTGTCGCCTGGCTGCAGGCCGTATCCCCGGTAGATGGCAGCAGTTGCTGTGCTCTGAAATGAATGGTTGGACTTTCCCAGCGCCGGGGCGAAAAACAGTTTGAGAGGAGTATTCGCTTGAGTGTCGCGACGAATGGTGACCGTTGCTGCATTCACGAATGTGGCATCGGCGGTGCGGAGATTCAGAAGGGAGAGAAGCCCGTCCACCAGAGGGAGAGTCGGAGTCGGACCAACGAGAATTCCCCCTTCTGCGATGCCGAACGAGATGTCTGAATCCAGCAGAACGATTTGGTGGGTGTCTCCGCAACGATTGGCCTGTGCGACTCGCTTGGCCGCTTCGATGGCCGGGCCAACTTTGGGATAGGGACGCACAGGCTGGTAAATCGGCGAGAGCAGCGAGAGCTTGATGGCCGTTTGAGGCTCCATACTTGGGTAGAGTTCTCCGGCAGCAGCCATGGCAGCGGCATCAGCGCAGTTTTGTGCTTCGGCCCTCGCTTTGAAGAGAACCCCAAGGTCCACGCACAGGGCGGCAAATCCCAGCACGATGGTCAGGCAGACTGCCGCCAAAGGGAGAATCACTCCAGTTCGATTTGGGGTCTTACTGGAACTCGGAGTCGGTTCATCGATCTTCATTCCATCCTCCCGAAGCAATGTTGCTGAATAGAAACGGCTGAAACGAAGAGGTGAGGTGTTCTAACGACAGTGATGCGTTCACCGGTCCTCGAAGAAATGGTTCGAATGCATCACTCGCATCCACCTTTTTAGAAACGTAGGAGACGTTTTCGTGTTAAGTCTGGAGAGAGCAGGGGAGTGAACAGAACGCAGTGTTCTTTTGCGAAAGCGAGTAAGAATTTCACGCAGCGATGAGCCATCCTCTCTCGCTCACGCCCACGGCTGGTCAATTTTCACAAAAAAAGAGCTGCACACGATGGGTGTGCAGCTCTGCAAGATCGAATGATCGGAATCGGGTTCGAATCGATCGCGGATCAGTAGTCGGTCGGATTTCCGAAGAGTCCGCCGGAGGATCCAGATCCTGTTCCTCCCTTCAGTCCTTCCCGGCGTTTTCGCTGGTACGGCTCACCCTTGCCCGGAGCAAGATCCTCGTCTTTCGGAGGAGTGACTGGTTCCGGTTTGGCCTTGAGGGCTTTGGCGGAGAGGCTGATGCGTTTCTTCTTGGGATCGACTTCAAGAACCTGAACTTCCACCATGTCCCCAACGTTCAGGACTTCTTCCACTCGCTTCACGCGACGGTGTTCCAGCTCGCTGATGTGGACCAGTCCTTCGACTCCGGGCTCCAGTTCCACGAAGGCCCCGAAGGCTTCGACGCGGGTCACGCGGCCCGTGACATTGCTTCCCTTCGGATATTTGGCATCGGCGGATCGCCACGGGTTGGGGGCCAGTTGCCTCATCCCCAGACTGATGCGATTTTTCTCACGGTCCACGGAGAGGACTTTGACCTCAATCTCCTGACCTTCCTGCAGGACTTCGGATGGATGGCCGATTCGGACCCAGCTGAGCTGGCCGATGGGCAGGAATCCATCCAGCCCTCCGAGGTCGATAAATGCCCCGTATTCCTTGATGGTCTTGACCCGCCCGGTTCGTGTCTGATCCGGTTTGATTTCTTCGAGCAGCTGTCCCTTGGCTGCTTCGCGTTCTTCGGCGAGCAGAGAGCGACGCGAAAGGACCAGTTTCCGCTTGGACGGGTTCACTTCCGTCACCCGGACTCGCAGTTTCTGGCCGACAAACTGTTCGAGATCGGCGACGTAACTCAGATCAACCTGGCTGGCGGGGATGAATCCGCGAAGCGAACCGACGGTGGCTTCCAGTCCCCCCTTGTTGGTCTTCGTTACGACGCACTCGACAATCTGATCCTTCTCGACCGAGGACCAGTCCCCACCCCGGACGACGGTTGTTCCACGCGGGAGGTTGGCCAGAATGTAGCCGGCGGCTTCGTCAACCTTGTCGAAAACAATTTCGACTTCGTCGTTAACTTGTGGCGGCTTGTTCGGATCGAACTGACGGAACGGGACAGACGCATCCAACCGCAGGTTAACGTTCACGAAGACAGTATCCCCGGTGACGCTCAGGATTTGCCCTTTCAGGCGCTGTCCCGGCTCAAGATTCTCGAGGACAACCGCTTCGGCGGCACTGGATGGGACGGGAACCGTCGATGCATCGACACCGGCCATCAGTGAGTCAATGTCAGCTGCCAGCGCTTCGTCAATTGCTTCGGCCTCGGGAAGAGGAATGGCGGTGCGCTGGGGAGAAGGAGCTGGCCTGCTGGACTGTGTCTCATTTGCCCCAGCGTCAGCTGCGGGAGCATCTCCCAGCGATGGGACCGCTTTGGCATCTTCACCCAGCCCGATCGGCTTGAGCTGCAATTTTCGTTTGGGTTCGTCGGATTCTGGAGCAGATGCGGCTGCGGCAGGGGCATCAGCTGCAGTGGCTTCCGTCGCAGGAGTGGTCTCTGCGGAAGCGGCCACTTGCGCTGGATTCGCATCCGGACTCGGTGTCTCAACCGCAGCTTCCTGGGCCGGTGTTTCCGGTGCAGCTGCCGATGTGGTCTCCGGTGCTGCCGCAGCATTCGGATCGACAGGCTGTTCGAGTTGGGATGAAACCGGGGTGTTGTCTGTCGAAGCGAGAATGTTCTCGTCCTGATTGACCTGATTTTCGTTACTCATGCCGCGTGAACCTGCAACATTGACTGTTGTGCCTGGTGACCTGCGCACAGGCGACCGAGACGAGGGGTGAATACGTATTCGCTTCCTTGCGAGACGCTCGCAGTCCTTCATTGTGCCCTGGTGGTCGATTCCGTTGTTGAGGACTTCTCGTCATGAACTTAGGAATCTGGTTCACCAGCCGACAGATCAACCCCTCCGGACATTATCGCAGTTCGACGCTATTGCAGGATAATTGTCCGAAATTTCATGAATCGGTCTGTCTGGCCGAATTCTCTGAGAATTGATGTATGAAACGCAAGCCAGCAGAGGGAGTTTCGTCGACGAATTTCTGTCTCTCCCGAAGGAATCCGACAACTTTGTGAGCCGGCTTCCCTGTGGAATCGCTTTGCGGAGTTCTGCCGAGTTCAGTAGAGTGGTCTCTTTCGCATCGCAGCCGAAATGCATGCGGTCCCGTTTCAATCAACCCGCCTCCCTACGAATCAACAGATTGAGAACCCCGTGAACGCTCGGATTGTTTTGCTGCCTGGAGATGGAATCGGACCGGAAGTTGTTGCAGAAGCACGTCGGGTGCTGGAGAAAGTGGCAACCCGGTTTGGGCACAATTTCGAATTCTCCACTCATCCCATCGGCGGAAATGCCATCGATGATTTCGGCGATCCACTCCCACAGCAGACCCTCGATGCCTGCAAGGCCAGCGACGCCGTTCTTCTGGGGGCGGTTGGTGGACCGAAATGGGATGATCCCAATGCCAAGACCCGCCCGGAAGCGGGACTCCTCCGCATTCGTAAAGAGCTGAAGCTGTTCGCAAACCTTCGTCCGATTACCGCTCTGGATTGTCTGGTGGACTCTTCTCCACTGAAGCGGGAAATCGTTCAGGGAACCGATATCCTGTTTGTTCGCGAACTGACCGGAGGGATTTACTTCGGGGAGTCGGGGTTAACGAAGAATGAAGATGGTTCGGAAACCGCCTTCAGCACGATGACCTATTCCACCCATGAAATTGAACGGGTCGTCCGTCTGGCTGCTCAGGCGGCTCGAGGACGAAAAGGGCGGCTGACCTCTGTTGACAAGGCAAATGTTCTGGAGGTCTCCCGGCTCTGGCGTCGCGTCGCGGAACGAGTGGTTCGCGAAGAGTTTCCGGACATCAAATACGATGTCGTGCTGATCGATGCGATGGCGATGCATCTGATTTCCCGCCCCAATACCTTCGATGTGGTGGTGACCGGAAACCTGTTCGGAGACATTCTCACCGATGAAGGGTCGATGTTGCCCGGATCGATGGGGCTCCTCCCCAGTGCATCGATCGGTGGCGATGGACCGGGCCTGTACGAACCGATTCACGGCTCCGCTCCCGATATTGCTGGGCAGGGGATTGCCAATCCGCTCGCGACGATTCTGGCGTCTGCGATGTTGCTGCGTCACTCGCTGAAACTGGAACAGGAAGCGGCTGCGGTCGAACAGGCGGTTCAGCGTGTTCTGGACGCGGGTTATCGCACACGCGATATCGCTTCGCCCGGGACGCAGATTCTGTCGACCACCGAAATGGGACAGAAAGTGCTCGCAGAACTGGGCTAAACTCATGGAGGCCGGTGTGGCTGCGAAGTGGGGAGCGTCAGCCTGATGTTCCTGCCGATGACTGAAATGACTTGCCAGATGGAGAGAAGACCGATGATGAAGCTCCGCTTAATGCTTATGGCGTCGTTACTGGTCTTGGGATGCAAGCCGGCCCCGGCACCGGAACCGGCGGCGCCTCCTGCGGAAACCGAAATGGTCACTCCCGCACCCGCAGGGCAAACGGAAGCTGAGTCAGAAGGGGAAATGAATGCAGCCGTTCCGGTGGAAGGGATTACGCTGGATGTGCTGAACTGGGAGGAAACGCAGGCTCTGGTGGCAAAGAATCAGGGCAAAATCGTAGTGATGGACCTGTGGGCGACGTACTGCCCCCCCTGTATCAAGGAATTCCCCAATCTGGTGCGTCTGAATCGGGAACACGGTGATCAGATTGCCTGCATTTCCGTTTCCGCCGATTACGAAGGGCTCGACGATCAGCCGGTTGATTCCTACCGCGAGAAGGTGATGAAATTCCTGACGAAACAGGAAGCGACGTTTCAGAACGTACTGCTGTCTGTGAGTACAGATAAATTGTTTGGGGAAAAGATTCGACAGCAGTCTCTCCCGGTCGTCTTTGTCTACGATCGTCAGGGAAATCTCCGGGGACAATTCCCCGACCCGGACAATCCGGAAGAATTCACCTATCAGTCTCACATCTTGCCACTTGTGGACAAGCTCCTGAAAGAGTGATGGTTTTCAACAGCTTTTGCCGCTGATACGCCGACAAATTCTTTTGCGGTCATGATCACTGCCAGCAGAGCGTGCGGCCGATTGTCTTGCTGGGATCTAACCTGATTGTTCATGAGGATTTGTCTGCGGTCCCGGGAGTTTCAGGGACCGCTGCGTTTTGGTGATATGAGTTCCCCATCCACATCCCCGCCTCAGGCGGATCACCCGGAGCATCGAATCCGCGAATGCCTGGAGATTCCAGCATTGCCGGAGGAGTTAGTTGCCCCTGCCGGGAAGATCAGCTGGAGGGAACGCACGCTCCGCTGCCTCGACCCGCGTGTCTGGATCCGAACGATCATTCATCTGGACGACACCCCTCATTCGCTCGCTCTGGGGACCGCGATCGGGGTCTTCATCGGTGTCACCCCCACCGGGGGAATCCAGATGGCGCTGGTGATGATCACCGCATTTCTGACCCGTCGGTTCTTCCACTTCAATCGAATCGCAGGACTGTTAGGGGTCTATATCTCAAACCCCGTGACAGGGATTCCGCTCTGCTGGTACAGCTACCGGATTGGGACCTGTTTTTTTGAACATCACATGACCTGGGTGGAGTTCAAACGGCTCTTCACTGAAGCGGAGTTGATGAACTGGTGGGGGACGCTCAAAACGATCTTCTTTGCTGTCGGACCGCCGCTGATTGTCGGATCGATTGTCCTCGCGGCCGTCTTCGCGGTGATTTCATACGTCCTGATCTACGTACTCGCGACACGACTTCAACGGGCACGTCAATCAAAAGCGGATCACACAACCATAGAACCCGCTGAAGAAAGTGAACTGCTTCCCTTGCGAAGCAGTCTCTCTCAACAGCCGATCACGAATCCTCTCGAATCCGAGCTTCCCGCGGAAGAGTGTGCCTGATTCAGGAAAATGCCCCTGATTCAACGCTGAGAACGCGGCACAGTTATCGCGGTGAAACAGTCATCGCGGTGAAACTTTCAGACGTGTAGACGTGTTCTTTGTGAGGGGAGTCATTCCGCAGGACTCATTCCAAGGTGTCGTCCTGATTCCCGCCTCGGTAGCTGGATGTCCTTGCGTGGAGAAGTGCTAATAACCCCGGGACATCGTCCGTTCCAATCCGGATCGTTCTCGTACTTCTCCCGTCGAGAGTGATGCGGACGCAATCGAAGCCCCAGATATTGTAGAGCCAGCCATTGAAGGTGTAGTGGAGTCCCCATCCCTCCCACCACCGGCTTCGATCTGCCGAACAATCGATGACCTGTTTGTAGGGGATACGTGTGACGAAAAGACGAATACGCCCAAACCAGACCGCCAGCGCATCTCCTTCGTCTTCTGTGGTCAGAGCCGAGAAGAACCAGAACGCAATCGCCTGAACAATTGCAGCCGCCCAGATCACAAACGCGGCTTCCACGGGCACCGGAACGACGAACGGAAGGGCCATCAGCAGGCACCCGACGGGGGCTGCGAACCAGAAAACCGGGGCAAATTGAGTATGGCGATACATGATGCACAGGTCCGGGGTGAGGCTGCGTCACGGGGCGAAGTTGTCGAGTATGAGGAACCGTGGCGATTCATTACACTGGGGCGAGTTCGCGTGAAGGACGTTTTTTATCTCAGAAGTGCTTGATCAGGAATTGCAGTCATCATGTCGGATGCAGACCGTTCTGGATTGATGGAGAAAATCGTCGCGCTGTGTAAACGGCGAGGATTTATCTTTCAGGATTCGGACATCTATGGCGGACAGAACGGGTTCTGGGACTATGGCCCGCTCGGGACAGAACTCAAGCGAAATGTTCGAAATGCCTGGTGGGACGACATGATCGCCTACCACGACCCTCTCGAGACCCCTCCCGGAGCTCCGGGGCCGTATCAGATGGTGGGAGTGGAAACCTCGATCATCATGCATCCGCAGGTCTGGAAAGTGAGCGGCCACTACGACCTCTTCTGCGACAAGATGGTCGACTGCAAGATTTCCAAGGGACGCTATCGTCTTGATCACACCAAAGGACGCTGGATCGAGGGGACCATTGTCGACAAGGAGTCCGGCACTGCACCGTCCTCCCGGAAGTACTTTGTGACCGCTCTGGTCGAAGAGTCGGAGCTGGACGAGACCCTGACCAAAAAGGCACTCGCGCTCTTTGGAATGAAGAACAAGGAGGCAGACAAGCTCAATTGGCTCAGCGATCCTGTCAGTCTGGCTACCATCCCCGTCGAGCAGTACGACGTCGTGGTTGCTCCGGATGCCAATCAGCCCGGAACACTGACCCCCCCGCGTGACTTCAATCTGATGTTCAAGACCGTCATCGGGGCATTGGGGAATGAAGAGACCGATACCGCATTCCTCCGCCCGGAGACGGCGCAGGGGATTTTCGTCAACTTCAAGAACGTGATGGACTCGACGCGGGTCAAGCTGCCGGTCGGGATTTGCCAGATCGGAAAGAGCTTCCGGAACGAAATCACCCCCCGGAACTTCACCTTCCGGTCGCGTGAGTTCGAGCAGATGGAAATTGAGTTCTTCTGTCGGCCGGAAGAGTCCCCAGCATGGTATCAATATTGGCGCGACCGCCGGTTTGCGTGGTATACCAAACTGGGGATCGGTCCGAAGCATTTGCGGCTTCGCGATCACGATCAGGACGAACTCTCCCATTACTCCTGCGGGACGGCAGATATCGAGTACCAGTTCCCGTTCCTTGCAGAGGGAGAATACGGCGAACTCGAAGGGGTCGCTCACCGCGGCGACTTCGACTTGCGTTCTCACATGGAAGGGAAACTCAAGAACGAAAATGGCCAGCTGGTCGTCGAGAAAGACGCCAACGGCCAGCCGAAATGGCGCGGGTCCGGGAAGGATCTGACCTACTTCGACGAGCAGACCAAATCCCGCTTCATTCCCCATGTCATCGAACCGAGTGCCGGGGCCGACCGGGCCACGCTGGCCTTCATCTGCGAAGCCTATTGTGAAGACCAGGCTCCCGATGACAAAGGGGAGATGCAGACCCGGATCGTCATGCGGTTCCATCCCCGATTGGCTCCGATCAAGGCGGCCGTGTTCCCGCTGGTGAAGAAGGACGGCCAGCCTGAGAAGGCGAAAGAGATCTACCGGGCACTCCGGCAGGCAGGAATCGCCACGACCTACGACGAACAGGCAGCCATTGGAAAACGCTATCGTCGGCAGGACGAAGCAGGGACCCCGTGGTGTATCACGGTCGATAACGAAACGCTTGCGAAGGACACTGTCACGATTCGGGACCGTGATTCCCTCGAGCAGGTCCGAATCCCCGTCAGCGAAGTCGTCGACGAAATCTCCCGTCGTCTGCGTGCTTCCTGGTAGTTTATGCGTTTTCGCACTGAGGCTGACGGTATCATTCACCGACGATGCCGTCAGCCCTCAGCGAGATGAGTCCTCCTGCAACTTGAAACGCCCGCTGACTCAGTTGGTATGTAGAGCAGGGCCGGGTTTCAGTGAATCCGCTTCTCATTTGCTGTTCTGGCGTGCCTTTCGCCCCCTCTGTCGCCATAATCGCATCAACATTTGCTGAAAGGACCCGCCATGAAACGTCTTCCCGCCATTGCTCTCCTGCTTCTTGTTTCCCCTGCTGTCGTCGCTGCGGATTTCCCACCTGATGCAACGGGGAGTCCTCAACATTCGTACGGAACGCTGGCCCTTGCTGACGGGACCAGCTCACCATCGGCCGCGAAAGTTGATTCGACTTCGCAGCCTCAGTACCGCGATGTCACCTGTGAAGGATTCTACCGCCATCACCTGCAGGGAATCTGCGTGGACAATGAAGCGATCTACTGGTCATTCACCACGACGCTGGTGAAAACCGATCTGGATGGCAAGGTGCTGAAAGCGATCCCTGTCGTGAGTCATCATGGCGATCTTTGCTTCCACGATGGGAAGGTCTATGTGGCAGTCAATCTTGGCAAGTTCAACGATCCAAGAGGGAACGCAAACTCGTGGGTGTACGTCTACGATGCGAAGTCGCTGGAGGAGGTCGCCCGGCATGAGGTTCAGGAGGTCTTTCACGGGGCGGGGGGAATTGGATTTCGCAACGGCCACTTCTTTGTCGTCGGGGGACTGCCGGATGGAATCGAAGAGAACTACGTCTACGAATACGATTCCAATTTCAAATTCCAGAAGAAGCACATCATTTCAAGTGGCCATACTCATAAGGGCATTCAGACCGCGACATTCGCCCATGATCGGTGGTGGTTTGGATGCTACGGGAGTCCCGCTGAGCTTCTGGTGACCGATCCTGATTTCCAGATGAAGGGGCGATACGAATTCAATTGCTCACTCGGAATCGAAGGCCTGCCAGACGGCCAACTGCTGTCGGCAAAAGGCCGCCATGACAAGGACAAAGGCTACGGCGGGATCGCAAGAATCGTCATCCCGGACGAAAAAGCCGGCCTGAAGCTGTTGAACGACGGCAAATCAAAATAAAGGCACACCCTTTATTTCAGACGCAGGGCGCTGCTGACGGATGGAGTCAGCAGCGCCCTGCGTCATATGGCGACCGAAACAGTTCTAAACTA
>CALLWY010000329.1 GCA_938015865.1 uncultured Planctomicrobium sp. | reverse complement strand
GTTCCCTGGATTGGTCGGAATGTCCGAGGGGTCCATCGCGAACTCGATTCCATTCGCCAGTACGGCCTGACACTCACCCTGCCAGCCCGGGTCGTGGAGGATTTCGTTTCTGACAAAGAGGACGTTCAATGAACGCTCACTTCACCCGTTATCGCCTTTCTGTTGAAGTTCTCAGTGCGATTCACGTCGGCAGTGGGGAGACGATCGATCCCACGGAGTACTATTTTGACCATTATCAGCAGGCCTCCTATGCGGTCGTTATTGATCACAGTCGTCTCCTGAGTCGTCTGACACCCCGCCAGCGGCTCGAGTTTCGTGGAAAGCTGGACCAGCTTGATCTCAAAGAGTTGGGAAAATGGATTCGGGATCAAGCCCGGAACTCCCCTGATGCGATCCGGTGTAAAATTCTGGTCAACGGAGAAGTCGCGCGATCACTCGAAGCAAATTTCGAAAACCCTAAGCGGTCCGGGACAATAGATTTGTTAGCTCGACACCCCGGTCAATCACAGGCATTTCTCCCCGGATCGTCCATCAAAGGGGCCATCCGCACCGCGATTCTCGCACAGGCAGCCAAACAGTTCCCGAATCAGCAGGAACTCAAGGCCATCGCAGCGTCGGGACGCGGGGCTGCGTTGGACTTTGAAGCGATCACACTCGGCTACATGCGAACAAACCGTGCTGGCAAAAGACGACCGGAACAAGGCTACGATCCCCTACGGCAATTGGCGATTACCGATCTTCCTGTTCCGGATCGGGAAACCGTGATCTGCGAGTTTCAGGTCACGCGGAGGCGTTCGCATCAGGCGAACGAGTCGACCGGGAAGATTCAGATTCATCGGGAAGTGATCAGTGGACCTCTTCTGGGAGGCCCCTCACCTCTTCATGGGGAAGTGCGTCTTCAGCATCAGCTGGCCCGTCGGGAGCTGTCGTTGCAGCTCTCCCTTGAGTTCATTTGTCAGGCATGTAATGAATTTTATCAGCCCCGTCTGAACGAGGAGATCAGTAAGTTTGTCACCAGCAAGGTGGTCATCGATTCGCTGGAGCCGGGACGCGGCCCGTTGCCGCCCCATCAGTGCCTGATACGAATCGGCCGTCACAGCCACGTGGAATGCGTGACGGTCGGACCACCGTGGTCACAGCAGAGTCGCGGGGGAAAAAGTCGAACCTATATCGATGGGAAACTTCCGCTCGGATGGGCGTTGCTGAAATTCACCCCCGAAGGGAACTGACCCGCAGCCGTTCTGTTTCCGGTCATCGGGCAGCGAGAGGTCCGGCGACGCTGGGGAGGCAGGGAGCCCTCGAAAAGTTGGAACCGCATGGTTATATTCAGATTACGACACGCAGACAGGCGTCGAAGAGCGGAAAACGGGCCGCAGGAGAGTCGGATGTGGAGAGCCCTCGCAAGCGGTTTCCGATCATCAGGCCCTCCATGGGGTTGAGACGCCCGCCTTTGCGAGTCGCACCCTGACGAAGAAGGGATTGAAGCCCCCCGCAGTTGCAGCAGTCATAGCCCAGACGGCGTTTGCGAGTCGCACCCTGACGAAGAAGGGATTGAAGCGGATCGGCGAAAATCTCGCTCTCCGGGAGCGGGTTCTTGCGAGTCGCACCCTGACGAAGAAGGGATTGAAGCCCCTTGCCTCAAATCGGAGGCGGTTAATATTTGAGCATTGCGAGTCGCACCCTGACGAAGAAGGGATTGAAGGTATGTGACGCCGTTGATTGTTTTGGGTGCAGAGGTCTTGCGAGTCGCACCCTGACGAAGAAGGGATTGAAGCATCCACCCCTTAATCCGTGGCTTGGCTTCGAATAGGATTGCGAGTCGCACCCTGACGAAGAAGGGATTGAAGCCGGACCTCCCACCGCATCACACGGAGCGATAACGCTCTTGCGAGTCGCACCCTGACGAAGAAGGGATTGAAGCGGATCACTGAAGATTTCCGATTCGGGTAACGGGCTTTGCGAGTCGCACCCTGACGAAGAAGGGATTGAAGCCCGTGCGTGATCAGGGCGACAGGGTCTCCCCGGAAGTTTGCGAGTCGCACCCTGACGAAGAAGGGATTGAAGTGTGCTGAAGCACCTGCCCAAGCGCACTCGCGGAGAATTGCGAGTCGCACCCTGACGAAGAAGGGATTGAAGTGGCTCGAACCCAACGACCATCCAGGTCAATGCGCGAGTTGCGAGTCGCACCCTGACGAAGAAGGGATTGAAGCCGGATTGCTGGTCCGTCAAACGTAGTTCCCAGAAAACTTGCGAGTCGCACCCTGACGAAGAAGGGATTGAAGCACTTCGGCGATATAATCGCCGTGCTCATCGCGAATGATTGCGAGTCGCACCCTGACGAAGAAGGGATTGAAGAAGCATAAAACAGGACTTACAGCCCACCCCTGTTTTCTTGCGAGTCGCACCCTGACGAAGAAGGGATTGAAGTGGGAACGCTCCGACCGCGGAGGTCGGAGTAACCGGCCTTGCGAGTCGCACCCTGACGAAGAAGGGATTGAAGGTCGCTACGTTTACTCGCTGTTAGTACAAAATACGGTCTTGCGAGTCGCACCCTGACGAAGAAGGGATTGAAGTGTGCTGAAGCACCTGCCCAAGCGCACTCGCGGAGAATTGCGAGTCGCACCCTGACGAAGAAGGGATTGAAGCGTAGTGCTTCCCTTCGTTGAACCGGTCGCCTCTCGCTTGCGAGTCGCACCCTGACGAAGAAGGGATTGAAGAGTGATTTCCGCAAAATGCCCAGACTTGGTTCTGAGAATTGCGAGTCGCACCCTGACGAAGAAGGGATTGAAGTGTGTACTTTTTCATCGTAGTTCTCCTTCTGAGGTTATTGCGAGTCGCACCCTGACGAAGAAGGGTTTGAAGGATGTTCCCTCCGCTGCAAGCGCTTGATATTCCTTGACGGAGTTTTCACTCCATTGCGATGAACGGAGAGAATGACCTACCCATCTTGACATTCGAAATCTGGTCCAAATTCAGTCGCCAGTTTCTCCATAATTCCTCTGTGAAAGACAGGGCCGAGCTGTGTGCCTCAAAATCCATTTGGGCGGTTCGGTTCCGAGTTCTTCTCTTTGCTCGATACGGACGCTGGTTCAGCGGACACGGCACCTCCGCAAGAAAAACTGACTGTCTGTCACAAACGCTCTGTCTCAGGCGTCCTTGATTCTGGACGACAGCGGGTGTGCCCGCTCGACGTATCGGCACAATTCAGGGCGGAGCAATATCATGCATCGAACTTTCCTTGTTCTGGCGCTTGGGATCGCGATGGGAGTGGGCGGAGTTGTGGCGGCGCATCATCAAGATGATGGCGAGTCGGTGAAGCTCATCACTGCTCGTGACATCAAGGAGACGTGGGACGGCCAGGACGCAATGGTGACGGCCGTGGAAGTGACGATTGGTCCCGGTCAGTCCGGCTTAGCCCATCGCCATCCGGGAGCGGGGTTCGTCTATGTGCTGGAAGGTGAGTACGAACTCGGAATTGATGACCAGCCGACGAAGCTGCTCAAAGCGGGCGAAGTGTTCTATGAGCCGACCGGCTGTCTGCACCGAGTATCGAAGAACCCCGCCGCAAACAGAACGACACGACTGATTGCGTTTGTTGTGCATCCACGCGATGCAAAGGAGATAGTTATCCCGGAATCAATCAATAAATAGTCTGGTCGAGCCGAACTGGCGCGGCATAATCAGGGCAAGCCGCAATGACGCGCATCGTCCACAATGCATCGGAAAGAAGGAGGTTGCGATGAACGTCAATTTGAGCGAATTGCGGCCTCGGATGATGTCCGTCGCATATCGAATGCTCGGGAGCGTCGTAGATGCTGAAGACGCCGTTCAGGACGCATTTCTACGATTGCAGACGGCCGAGGAAGTTTCCTCCCTCGAGGGATTTTTGGTCAAAACGACCACGCGCCGGTGTATCGATCTCCTGCGGGCGGATCAGCGGCGTGAGAAGTATATCGGACCGTGGGTCCCCGAACCCGTCGACACCAAGGTGGGAGCCCAACACAACGTGCTATCAGATTCGCTGACGCAGGCCTTTCTGTTGATGCTGGAACGTCTCACCCCAGAAGAACGAGCCGCTTTCTTGCTGCGGACGGTGTTCGACTACGAGTATGCCGCAATCGCTGAGATCCTGGGCAAGACGGAGGTCCACGTGCGGCAAATCGTCAGCCGGGCGAAATCGAGGCTGGAGCGGGACAAACTTCGATGCAGGCCCAGCGAGCACGAGGCCGAGAAATTGGCTGAGCGGTTTATCGCTGCCTGTCGAGCGGGCGATGTGAAGTTGATTGAGCAGCTGGTCACCGAAGATGTCGAAGTTCACTCCGATGGCGGAGGCAAGGTGACGGCGGCACGCGTCATCGTCCGAGGGCGAAATCTCGTTGCGAGGTTCCTTGCGGGGGTATTCAACAAGAAACGTCGGAACTGCGAGATGCGGGCCGCAACGGTAAACGGTGAGCCGGGCGTGGTGTTCACCTCTACAGGCGATGTCATCCACGTTGCCTCCTTCCGCATCGACGGCGGTGTTCGCGCTGTCTACATGACAGTCAATCCGGACAAACTTTCCCGTTGGTCCGCAGTCCAAATTGATTGATTGGCAATCTGGAGCCGGTTAGCCATTTTCAATCAGGCTGCCCTGCTCCAGACCGATCGGACGTCGCAAAGCGTGACATCGTCTTAATAGTCGAGCGCTCCAGAGGTCAGTTCGGCGAGTTGCCACCGGTCGGCTCTGCGCACTGATGTGGCATTTGGCAGTGTCATTCAGAGTGGGGCATCCGTCGACAGGCCGATCACGAAAATCACTTTGTCACAAACGCGCCCCTCGTTTCGTCCTTGTTGTTGTAGGACTGTCAAGCAACCTCTGAGGAATGAAAGCGATCCCTAAGTGTCTCGGGTCGGAGTTCCTCAAAACTCAGGAGAAGCAAAATGGAAGCGCATGTCAGCCTCGACAAGATAAGTTCTGAAGCCTATCGGACCCTGTTGGGCGTGGAGAAGGCATTTTCACAAAGTAGCATCGAGAGGGCGGAGACTATGAAAGTCGTCGTTATTGGCGGCAGCGGGCTGATCGGAACAAAGCTCGTGCAGAACCTGCGACAACAGGGCCATGAAGTCGTGGCGGGGTCTCCTTCTTCGGGTGTTAATACACTGACCGGGGAGGGGGTGGCCGAAGCGCTGGCTGGTGCAGAAGTGGTCATCGATGTGGCGAACGCCCCATCATGGGAGGACAAGGCGGTCCTGGAGTTCTTCGAGACATCGGGACGCAATCTTCTGGCAGCTGAGGCGCGCGCCGGCGTTCGACATCACATCGCCCTTTCGGTGGTGGGCACAGAACGCCTGCTGGAAAGCGGGTACTTCCGGGCCAAAATGGCTCAGGAAGAATTGATCAAGGCGGGGACGAGTCCCTACACGATTGTTCGCGCGACGCAGTTTTTCGAGTTCGTCGGCGCCATTGCCGAATCGACCGCCGACGGGCAAACGCTTCGATTGCCGCCGGCCCTGATGCAACCCATTGTGTCCGATGACGTGGCTGCCGTCCTGGCCAAGGTCGCGGTCGGTCCGCCATTGAATGGAATCATTGACATTGCTGGGCCCGAGTCCATTCGAATGGATGACCTCGTCCGACAATTCTTGAGCGCCAGGAAGGATCCACGGACAGTGGTCACTGACCCTGAAGCACGCTACTTCGGCGTGACGGTAAATGATCGGAGTCTGGTGCCCATTGGCAAATCGATTACCACTCCGACGCGTTTTGCCGACTGGCTCGGCCGTTCCCAAGCGTGAAACTTTCTCAGCAGTTGAAGACGGTCTTCGACGGTGCTTGCAGGCTTGTTTCTGCCACCGATGGGGTGTCACGTTCAGGCCAGTGAGTTAGGCCAGTGAGCTTGGTCGTTCGGCAACGCCCTGGCCTCACATGCACATGGACCACATTGGCAGGCTGCTCATCGATGGAGTGCGGGGGCAGCTTCGACCCGATGGAGGCATGAGGATTGAAGATCGGTATGCGGTCAAGTTTCCTCTTGCCGATTTGACTTCGCTTTCAAAACGCAGGGGACATTTTCCATGAGCCAGTTTCACAACCTTTGAATTACTGAACACGATTGGCAAGGGATGTGCGTA
>CALLWY010000328.1 GCA_938015865.1 uncultured Planctomicrobium sp. | reverse complement strand
AATGGAAAGGTGAGTAAGCGAATTGAGACGATGGAATTCATTCTCAAACCCGCCGGTGGCGTCGAACAGATGATCCCGTCCAAGAAAATCCGCCCCGGAGAATGGGAAGTTCCGCTCGATCAGTTCCCGCTGGTTCGAGGAGCCAACCGGATTGTCGCCCGCCTGACGACCAATGAGTTTCCGCCACGGGTTTTCGAAGAAGCAGTCAGCGTCCGGTTTCAGCCTCCTCCCCCCGGAATCACTCTGACTCCCATCTCGATGCCCGTCGAAACAGCAGAGCTGGCCTTCCAGTTCACTCTCACCCCGTCGCAGGTTCCGGCCTTGGCGCATCTGGTCGTTCGAGACGAAAAAGGGGAGATTCTCGCAGAGAAAAACTGGTCGGAACCGATCTCCGCAGCCACAACGCTGGAGCAGAAGGTGACACTGAAGCCGGGACGGAACCGCTTCGAAATCACCGCCGTTAACGTCGGTGCACTGAAGGGGTTTGAACGGGGAGAAAGCGTCACAAAGACGCTGGATGTCCAATTTCAGGAACCACCACCTCCTCCGGTCGAGATTGAAGCAGTCGCTATCGATCAGAAACCGATCATGTTCTCATCGACTGGCGATCTGGAAGTCGACTCTCCGGAAATCACACTCGCAGGCCGGGTGGTCAGCCCCGGTGCCATTCGGAAGGTGGAAGTGGCCGCATCAGGAAAGGAACTGACCATTGATTCGGTAATCGGCAAAGAGGGGACTCTGGAATTTGAGCAGAAGCTGGACCTCAAGCCGGGTCCCAACATCATTCAACTCCGTGGCGAATCGGATGCGAGCGGGAAAGGGGACGCGGTTCTCCGGGTCAACTATCGCCCGTTGCTGCCGCTTCTGACCAACTTTGAAGTGACCCCTATTGCGATCGACGGGCGTGCTGGCCGCTCGGACAAGGAGACTGCTTCATCAGATCACGAAATGGTGTTAATCCGTGGAGTCCACGAACCACGAGTTCGAGTCAGTGCGGTTCTTCAACACAATAGCGAAGACCGTGACGTACAGACGGTCGTTCTGATTGACGATGTTCCTCATCCGGAAATCGGAGTCCAGACACAAGGCGATCGAATTCTCGCAACAGTTCCGGTCAAACCGGGACGGCAGCGCATCCAGTTCCAGATCTCCAATCCGTGGCAGCGGGTCGCGAATTCTCCCGAAGTGATTGTGGACTACCGTCGCCCCCCGCAAGTCGAAATTCCGGAAGTCCCCCCCAGTGTGGTGATGGTTCCGAAGATCGACAGCGTGGAGGTGATCGTCCAATCTGCAAACGATCTCCCGCCGCTTGCTGAGCAATTAAAAGTCGAGATGAATGGCAAGCCGATTCTTTGTCAGGGGCACGTCGATCAGCTCGGGGACGATCGTTGGAGAGTCACCATTCATGACCTCGTTCTCGATCGGGAAGGGGATAACACAGCGCGAATCCTGATTCCAAATCAGGATGGATTCAGCGCAGTTCCCGCCGTTCGCAGCTGGACGCTTATGACTCCACCGAAGGAGAAGCCGGTCATTACCGTGCTGGGACCGGGGGCACAAACCCGCTATCCCACCGTGCAGCTTGTCTTCACTGTCCGATCCGACAGCAAGTTCATCGTGCGAATCGACCGCATCCATGCTGCGGAAATCTCCGAACCGCTCGCGGGGACCGACGGGAACGGAGTTGGACAGGTCACTTCGGAAATTGCTGAAGATGGGTTGACTACGTTCACCACGACACTCTCTCTGGATGAAGGCCCCAACCAGTTCCGAATTCTCGCCAGCAATGACGGAGGGACTCAGACGGAAGAGTTCACGATTTCCCGGATTCCCGAGCCAATTCGCCTGCGGATCAGTCACCTGGCAAATATGCAGCCGGTCCGCAAAAACGAACAACTGAGTTTCGAACGCCCCGTGCCCGAAGCAGCTGCGACGCTCGAAGGAATTATTGAATGGGATGCCGACCTCCCGCGTCCGCCGGAAGAGACACAGGTCTGGGTGAATGGCTTCATGCAGAAGCTCGTACCTCTGGAAGAGATTCCGAATGAGAAACAGAAGAAGGCATTCAAGGTCCCCTTGCTGTTCTCCCGAGAGAAGGGAAATCGGGTCGAGCTGAGCGTTCCAGGAGTAGCGTTTGAGCAACTGTCCGTGCAGGCATCAAGCTTCCATGTTGATTGCGAGAAGCCCCAGTCCAGGCAGGTCCTTCACCTGTTGATCATCGGAGCACTGCCAACTCCTCCGGAAAACTATGGAGCGATTCTGGAAGCTCGAGCACGGGACGCATTAAGAGCGAAACTCGGTCCAAATCAGCAGCTCGTCTCTGATGCCTTCACTCGAATTCAGTCAACACTGGTGATCGGGGAAGAAGCCGACTACGCCGGGATTAACTCCGTCTTTGTCAATCTGCCTTACCACCTAAGTGTTTCGCAACAGGCGAGTGATTCCCCCGAAAATGTCGTCCTGATTGTCTACTACCACGGCCGTGAAGCCTATGTGAGAGAGATGGGAGGCTACGTTCTGGCGACGGCAGACACATGGGAAAAGCCGACCCAGCATCTGAGCCGCTGCCTGACAAACATTGTCATCTCAACTCGCCTCAACAAGCTGTATGGTGCCCACCTGTTACTTCTGGATGTGGAGTCCCTGAATGTCACGCAGGAGAGCCGGTGGCCAGATGATCCGCATCTGGGAATCGTTCGGACTGTCTGGAACAACACGGCAGCCGACACTCCCCGGCTGATGTCTGCCATCGCCCGCAGCCCGGCAACGGCACGGCAACTTGGCGATGTGCTGAGCGGGATCGATCAGGCCTGGGCTGAATCCGGTCCTTATATCAAGGATTTCAATGTTCCAGATGTTCTCCAGCAACTGGAACTTCGCGGTGCTGCACTCGACTGAGTCGCACCGGACCTGTCTCACATGATCAGCGAACTGTCTGGCGGGGAATTCCGCTCAGGCAGTTCGCTGATATTGCATATGAGAGACGACATCTCAGAACAGTCCAATCGGCAGAATCGGAACCACCGGCGTATTCACAACGACCGTCAGTGATCACTTGAACGATCTCCCGGGCGCTGGACGGCAGAACCTGATCGGCAAAACGGACTCCGATTTGAGCAATCCCACTCTTCCGTCCGAAACTGGACATGGGGAAGTGCGTCTGCAGGGGACGGACTGAAGTCATTGGAGCGACTCGCTCTGGACAGTGCCCTGTCAAACTCCCCGAATGTTGCCGGGAAATCCGGAGGGGCAGGCAGTCGAATGATCGACGGAAGGACCGGAAAATGATCGAAATCCTGCAATCGCTCAGTGACAATCAGCTGGCAGTACTTGCCTGCATCGGAGCGG
>CALLWY010000327.1 GCA_938015865.1 uncultured Planctomicrobium sp. | reverse complement strand
GCCAGTCTGGAATCCGCGGAGGACAAGCAAAACCGGCGCGAGCGCCAGCCGACCTGGAGAAGTATGTCTATGGTCCGTAATTTTCGGGGGGGCGTCAAGGAGCTTGGCCTGATTGCGATCTCGCAGTGGATTGTTCTCCGGAAAATGGATTGTCATCCCGTCAACAGGATTCCTTTACATGCGATCGCGAATTCTCCTGTTCACTGGCAGGAAGAACGCCACACGGTTGGTGGCTCGGTATGGATTGGAGAACTCATGCCGGGCGATATCACGGCCTTCGCTGATTTCAATCTCGCTCCCATTCCCTGAGTTTGCAGTCCATTCCGCATCGTCAAAGCGATCGAATCCGGTCCAGACGCCAGCCAAGGGCAAGGGACTCAGATGGTCAGCAACGCTTCCTTCGCAAGCAATGCCGCGCGGGCTGTGGTTGAACTCATCCCAGCAATTTTTCTTTGAGGCTTGGAACGATGGTCGCCGTGTTCGAGGGTTGATTGGAGCGCCCGTCTCCTCTCCGTAGCAGAGTCGCAAGGCATCATGCAATGTCATCTCGGAGCAACTGGATGGAATCTCGGAGGGCAGGGGAAAAGTGAACAGGTTTTTCACAAAGCGAAAGAGTCGATTCATTGTCATATTTCCGAAAGGATGTCGTGTGAGAATGCGAGCGGATAATCCGTCTGAACGCAGGCATTCTTGCAGGGCAACCTAAGGCGGACGTGAACCGTTTCTAAAATCGACTTTATCTTTGCGTGTGAAACCGAACCGTGCTCTAGTATGTGATAGCCGCCCCGCCTCCCGCGAATGCGTGCACGTTTCGAAAAAGGCCTGAGATGAGCAGTCGAATACTGGTGATCGAAGACGAAAAACAGATCGCAGATTTTGTCGTGCGCGGGTTGTCGGAGGAAGGCTATCACGTCGAACGTGCCGCCGACGGTCGGTCAGCATGGCTCTATCTCCAGACTGATCAATGGGATCTGGTTCTACTGGACTGGTGGCTGCCAGGTGAGGATGGACTCCAGATCCTGAAGCGATTTCGTCAGAAAAACCGTGTGACTCCAGTGCTGTTTCTGACAGCACGTGATGCGGTTTCTGATCGAGTCACAGGACTCGACAGTGGCGCCGATGACTACCTCACCAAACCATTTGCATTTGAAGAACTGCTGGCTCGCATTCGGGCGCTTTTGCGACGCCCCAACCAGAACGACGCTGTCACGCTGGAATTTCAAGACATTCGAGTCGACCTGCAGACCCAGCGAGCCAGCCGTGCGGGCCATCCCCTTGACTTAACCGCCAAAGAGTTGCAGCTCCTGATCTTCTTTTTGAGACATCCCCACAAGGTTCTTTCTCGAACGAGAATCTATGAAACCGTCTGGGATGAAAACTTTGATGGATTCTCAAACACGCTGGAGGTTCACGTCAAGGAGTTGCGGCGGAAGCTCGAAATGCACGGACCTCGCGTCATCCAGACCCGCCGAGGATCAGGATACGTTCTGGATACTCAAGGGACCGGGGAGTGATGGCATTGAAACTCGTCAGCCGCGTTTCCCTCTTCTTCCTGTTGGCATTAGCAGTTGTGTTGCTCGTCTGTTCAGCAGGATTTTATGCATTTGTTCGTGCCGGTCTGATTCAAGAGTACGAACATGATGTGCGGAGCACATTCAACTCATTGGTTGCTGCCATTGAGGTTGAGCCTGAAGATGTCAGTTGGCAGCCCCTTGAACACACAATCGCTCTGGGAACCAGTCAGGGACCAGATGAAGTGCAGTGGATCATCATTGGAGACGGAAACCGCGTGGTCGAAAAGTCCCAGAATGTTGATTCAGCACTCCTTGCACTCGCGACAACACTCGCTGCAAAAGGGGGAGATAAAGCTGTTATTGATGAGATGAATGCAGACGGGGAATTTCTTCTCCTTCATGAACATTTGGCCGCCACTGCACCGAATCGCACGAATCGCGATCTCGATGAGTTCGACACAATCGATGTTGTCGTCGCGCGTTCGCTTGTCCCCTTGAACGCGGAACTGAATCGGCTGCTGGTGCTGGTCTGTTCGCTTCCTGTTGCGATTTGGCTTCTGGCAGCAGCTGTCGGTCACTGGTTCTGCCGTAGAGCATTGCAACCTGTTCTGGAGATGTCGAAGCAGGCCCGCTCCATGACCGTCATCGATTCCGACACTCGACTGCCAGTTTCCAAAGCGGGAGATGAATTGACGGAACTTGCGCTTGCCTTCAATACGTTACTCGATCATCAACATCGTGCTTTCGAGCAGCAAAGACGCTTCACAGGGAATGCAGCACATGAATTGCGGACGCCTATAACAGTGCTCCGGGGGCATATTGATGTCGCGCTGCGCCGACTGCGCTCGCCCGAAGAGTATGTTGACACGCTTCAGATTCTTCGAAGCCAGACGACCCAGTTGCAGACGATCGTAGAATCACTTCTGTTTCTGGCCCGGGCGGATGAGGATGCCGTCTTGCCAGATTCCGAAGTGTTTTGCCTGAATTGCTGGCTCCCCGAATTGATGAATCAATGGAAGGAACACCCCCGCTGGAAGGACATTCATCTGGAGATGGAAAGCGGAGAGGGGACTGACATTCATGCCTCGCCTGCATTGTTGTCACGTCTATTGAACAATCTGATCGAAAATGCGTTGAAATACAGCTCGACCGGCGAAAAAGTCACCGTCCGTGTCAGACACAATGACGCCGAAGTTCACCTGGAAGTCGAGGATCAGGGAGCGGGCATTCCCCCAGAGGAACGAGACAATATCTTCAAGCCGTTCTTTCGCTCCCGGTCTGCGCGGGAATCTGGAATTGCTGGAACCGGATTGGGACTTGCCATCGCCTCGCGAATTGCCTCTGCCTTCCGAGGGAGTATCGACTACGTCAGCCCCGGAACTCGCGGCAGCCGATTCACTGTGCGGTTGCCGCGAGTCATGGAATCGACGATGTAATGACAGGTAACCATGTCGAGGTCCTGAGCACACCTGTGGAAGTCAGCCTTTCATCAGGGATCTTTTGCGTTCGTTAGGCTGGCTGGAGATGAGCCCCTCAGAGCCCCTCAGAGCCCCTGACGGCCAAGCGAACACATTGATGCGTGGCTCACTCGCAATGGAGCCGATCGGAAGAGTCACTTGCGAATGCTCCGGCGGCGGCAAAAAAAGTTCCGAACCAAAAGACTGAAGATGAAGACGATTTTATTTTCGCTTCACGCCTCTCTTAAGAGTATCCATTAAAATAGAGTCCGTGATTGAACATTCCCATCACCGGACTGACACATTCAGAAGGAATTTCACAATGAACCTGTTTCAGAAGTTTGCTGCCCTCGCAACTGTTTCAACCCTGTCCCTGGGGACCGCCTTCGCAGAACGACCGCCTGCTGATTCCAAGCCCGCCGTCGAGATTGTCGAACTGTTGGAGATGCAAGGCTATGGACCTTTCATCGAAGTCGAGTTCGACGACGGTCAATGGGAGGTCGAAGCCTACAAGAACGAAGTTGCCTATGAGCTCAACATTGATCGTCGCACAGGGAAAATCCTCTCATCACATCGTGACGATGCAGAGCAACGCCCCCCTCGTGACGCCAAACCTCTCTCGCAGATCCTTCGCAAACTCATGCAGAGCGGCTACGCGGACATTGAAGATGTTTCTTTTGAGCGACGGTATTGGGAAATCGAAGCCTACCGCGAGGACGGGAAGCACGAACTCTACGTCGATCCCACGACAGGTGATGTCATCAGCGACAGACGCGACTGATCATGGCTGCTCACCTATCAGGTGGTTCGCAAAGATGGTCGACTGCGGGAGACCGCTATTTGGAATGCGATGCCGAGATGACAGCGGAGCGATCACGGAAACACTCCTGAATTCGCTGGCCGTTGACCGTTTTTAATGACTTAATGCGGAGCAGTCACGTTCCCAGTTCAATTACCAGGGATCGCCAATTTCAACGTGGTCTTCGAGTTTTAAGAGTGCATTGAGAAAACAATGCGATCGAACACGTCCCATATTCCGGGAAATGAGTTCCGGGGCGGACTGCAACATCATTATTTGTTGGCATTCGTGGAGGGAACATCGAAATCCATCGTCGTCGATTTTGCTTCGAGGTTCACGGTCAGTACATAAGGAGGAAACTGGGAGGTCGGCGGATCATCGGGATGCGCCTCGGCTGAGGGAGCCTTGAAGCCGACAATCTGCACGGAATGCGGCCCTCCCAAATGACCTCTTCCCCCATTGCGCGTATCGTATCGATCGTGTACAGGCTTCGTGGATCTCTAAGAGTCGTTGGAAAAACTTTTGGAGTCTGACCCGGGGATCCAGGAAATGTGTTTGTGTGTCATCGGCCGGTTCTGATCCCGAGTCACCCCGATGAATGCTCCATCCTGCCATAAGAACGAAGGTTCGTATTGAGGAATCCCGACATCAAATTCGACCACATCCCAAGTGGCACCGCCGTCTTTGGATCGGCAGACCACAAACTGGTTTGACATTTTTTTGAATTGATCCATTTCACCAAACCAGTTGCCAAATGCCATCAGGCCATGTTCGGGATGATCGATCAGGCGGGGCCCCATCGCGAAAATCTCGTGAGGGAACGAATCATCACGGAAGGCCTTGGGAAAGTGCTTCCACGTCCGTCCCGCATCATCAGAGCGAAACACACCGTGGTTATTGATGGCAACGACACCTCCATCCCGAGTTGTCGTGATAGAATGCAGGTGGAGCTTGTAACCTTCGGACGACATATTATCCGGGGCGAATTTGGCTCGGTGTGACACGGGAACCAGACCATCTCGCTGGCGGTCGTCTTCGGCCATGCAATCACGAAGACTGTACGGCTCGGATCACCTCCGTCAGCATCAGAACGCGAGGATTCACAGCCGGCTTCGGCTTCTCGACAGCTGCGCGGCCCGACATGTTCGACTGACCGACCAGAAGATACAGATGAAAATTCTCGGCTTCTGGAAGGCGAATGTCCTCAGCGAGGCTCACCATCGGCTAAAGCAGTAGCAGTCCGGGAAGGATCCAATTTCTGAGCACACTTTGAATCACGTCTTGCCCCCGACATTGAAGTTGATCAAAAAATCAACTGCTGCGACATTCGAAATGAATGTCTTGATTGACTCCCCAAACCGATAAGTTGGCAGACATGAATTTTCTGGGTCAGAAAGAATCTGTCCATTCGATTTTACGAATTCAGACTCCACTTTTGCGTCACATCCCTGCGATTCACATGAAGTGGGCGAAGAAAAGTTTGTTGCTGTCAGTCAGACGAGATCAAAGATTAACACGGTGAAATGGGCAGTTCGTTCGATATGACGAACCGGTGTACACGGGATTGCCGCCACCGAACCCGCTCATTAATGGATCTGCTGATCAACTTCATGCAGGCGGGAATGATGTTACCGTGTCGTGAATAAAAGAAGCGTGTTTACTTCAACCAGCCTTACTTTCGAAGCTCTTCACAAGGCCACCCTCGAACGATTTCACTTCAATTTCGCTCAGCTGCAGAGTCTCATTCTCGTCTGGTTCTTTTCTCACCGTCGGCAGGTGTCCACGGCACATCGGACTACGATGCTGGTTGTAAGCCTCTCTGGACTTTACGGCGAGATAATCCTGATGTCAGCAGCCAAAGAGGATGAACTTCGACAAGCACCCGTTCTGTAGCGGAGACGATCAGGACGAGGAGCCGGTGAAAACGGACGTCATTCGGCGATTGTCGCAACCTGTGCTGTAGGCCCTAGCCTTAACGTCAAATGCGACGATTTCATTTCCGCCAATCGACTGGTGTCGGCGACTGAGGTTCGTCAGGTATTGCAGAATCTCCTGCTCGATGCGATCTGGGGCGCTTAACCTGCAGAAATCCTCATCGTGTCAGTCGGTGTAGACCGCCGAGAAAGGAATTGAACGTGGATTCAATGGGGTCGTGCAAGACATTAGCCCGCCCCAAGTGGGACATCGCTGTGGATGCGGCGGGGGATTATCGAACAGGAGCGGCGTTCCAGACTTTAATGTCATCAAGCCCACTGTGCAGCAGGCCCGAGAAGCGGCCCGGCAATCTCAGTATAAGAACAATCTCAAACAGATCGGTCTGGCCCTCCACAACGACCACGACATCTTCAACACCCTGCCACCGTGTGTCGTTCTAAAGCCCGGAAACCTGAACACAGCAGGACCTGCTGGCCAATGTGCTGGGGCATTCAAAGTCCTAGGTCATTAGGTGCTCATCAGGGATAGAAAGGAATCGCCATTATGTGGCAAATGATTGTTGGGGCATTTGCGAATTCTTCATCAAATAAAGCGATTTGCCTCTCCCGAGGTCTATCAAAAAATGGGGTGCCGGTCTGCTGATTCATCCGTCCGGTTGATACGAAATCCCACATCAATGTCAAAATTCTCAGTGATTCCACTGGGAACGAATGTCCGAATCATCCTCCTGGCAAAGCCCCTCAATGCCACGACTGGCTTTGCCCAGTGGATGTACTCTGTCCAAGACGCCGCACTAGGTAGTACGGACATTCAAAAGGTGCTGGTCACGAGTGCCGCGAACCAGACGAAGCCTGAAAAATTGCAGGCTTTTTTCTCGTAACGGGTGGCCACTCTCCGGCACCGTTTAATTCGGCAGAAGAAGCGTTCGATGACATTGCGGTGTTTGTAGCGCTCTTTGTCATATTGTTTCTTTCTCTTGCGGATCGAATTGCAACGAATGCAGGCTTTGGCTTTGAGCTTCCGGGATTGCTCCCGGATGGCATCACTGTCATAGGCGGCATCTGCCACGATGTGCCGGGCTGTCCCGGGCTCGACTTGATTGAGCAGCACCTTGGCCTGCGGAGCATCTCCCTTTTGACCGGCGGTCAGAAGCAGATGCACCAGCTGCCCGCATCTGCTCACGACACAGTGTAGTTTCGTTGTCAGTCCTCCTCGGCTGCGTCCCAGGCAGCGCCGCCTGTGTGCGTCTTCTTTTTTTCGGCTGGTTTCCGCCGACCCGTCGATGAGACCGGATGGGCCTTTACACTGCTGGAATCCAGATGAATCTCCTCCAAATCCGGATCGAACAAGGCTTTGGCGATCTTCTCCCAAATGCCGTTGGCACACCACCGGTCAAACCGCTTCCAGACCGTATTGGGTTTCCCGTACCGCTCTGGCAGATCGGACCAGGCGATTCCTGTCTTCAAGACGTACACGATCGCATCGAGAAACAGGCGATTGTCAGCCGCTGTGCGACCGGGATCCCCCTTTTTCCCCGGCAACAAGTCCTTGATCTTTTCCCACTGCGCATCTGTCAGTTCGTGGCGGCGACGGCTCATCAAGCACTCCTCCTTGAGACCACACCAGTCTCAAGGAATTGAGCTTTACGCACCAGACCGAATGTTCGTATTACCTAGAGCGCCTTTCATAACCGTCTGGGTGTGATAAGAGCGCAGGCGAGATGGATCCA
>CALLWY010000326.1 GCA_938015865.1 uncultured Planctomicrobium sp. | reverse complement strand
AAACTCTTTTCCATTATCCAGCCAACCGCGGTAATGGCAGGTGACCGTGCTGTCCGCTGTTGGCTGCTTCCCGGTCCCTTCCTTGATAATCCGGTATTTCAGGCCGGAAGCGGTCTGCTTGAACTCTTCTTTCCCTGCTTCTGGAGAAGACATCTTTTTGTCAGCTTTCTTTTCTGCATCGTCGGTCTGGTCTTTTTTATCCCTGTTGAAATCGCCCGCGACCACGACAGCGATGCGATCAGGATGGATCCACTTCTTCAGAGCTGCATTCACCTGAGCGGTGCCCAGCTCGCTGACTTCCTTCTCCCGGTTGGCGTAATATTCCATCGTACGGCCGAGATACGACGTTGCCGTGAGAAGAGCGGCGATCTGTTTATCATCCGAACGGCCAACGATCTGGCTTTCCAGATAGCCCCGCTGGGCAGCCTTCAGTTCCTCTTCGGTAATTCCCTCTTTCAGGAGTCGATCCAGTTCCTCACGGATTGAGGATTCGACCTTGGGCATGTTCGACGGATTCGCAATTGCATAGGTCAGGAAGGTTGTCCGCTCATCCAGGCTCGACGGGCGAATGTATGAGCCGACGCCGTATGACAGTCCTTCCTTCTGACGCACCCGGTCGCCAAGTCGGGATGAGAGACCGCTGCTTCCGTAAACGAAGTTCCCGATCAGCAAAGCCGGGTAATCCGGGTTCATGTCATCCATTGGGAAGACTGTCCCCGCCAGATAGGTTGCGTTCTCTTTATCCGGCGTGTTGATCACTGTGTGCAATGGAGCGATCTTCACATCGCCGCTTCGCGGAATGTGAGCGAATGGCTTGGAGACCTTCCAGTTGTCCAGACTCTTCTCAAGAATCGGACGAATCTCGTCGATGTCGAAATCCCCGACAACGGCAACCTCGCCAACTGTCCCGTTGAGGTAATTAGTGTAGAGATCAACCAGCTGCTCGCGCTTGAGGTCTTTCCAGTCCTCAATCTGTTCTTCCACAGTGGCGACATACCGGACATCGTTCCTCGGATACGTCCCCCCGATGGCGCGGGAAACTGCCACACGAGCCAGTTCAGTGGGATCGGTCAGTTTCTGTTCGCAGTCCGTGAGACGCTTGTTACGGATGATTTCCAGTTCATCTTCCGGCAAGCTGGCTTCTCGCAGAATCTTGCCAAGCAGGTCGAGGCTCGCTGCGAGATGTTCCCTGCGGGTTTCGAGTTCGAAGGTCACTTCTCCCGGAGAGCCTTCCGGAGTGATGTGAGCCTTGTTCTCGTCCAGAATGTCCTGAATCTGCTGCCGGTCTAACGTCTTCGTCCCTCGCATCATCAGTGCAGGAAGGACTTCGCAGGCAGACTTCAGGCCGGCGAGCGATTCCGCTGTTCCGTAGCGAAGGTTCAGGCGAACAACGACGGATTCGCCACGATTCTTCTTGGGGAGGAAGGCCGCCTTGACTCCGCTGGGGAGGACCACCCGTGTGGTTCGCTGTTCGATGTTTTCCGGAGAGACGTCAAACGCTTCTCCCATCGCGACGGATTCGCGTCCCTTGTAGTCGCCGATCATTTCCGCGAGATCAGGCGTCGCCGGGATGTTGACCCGCTCCGCCTGCTGGGTCGGAATGAACACGCCAGCAGTCCGGTTGTTTCGCTGAAGGTATTTTTTCGCAACCGCGTCGACACTTTCCGGGGTGACCTGTTCCAGTCGGTCCCGGTAGATGAACATCAGGCGCCAGTCCCCTTGCGAGGCCCACTCACTCAATTGAATCGCCAGTCGGCTGCTGTCTGCCAGCGACATCTCCCAGATCTTCAGCCAATAACGTTTGGCGCGATCCACTTCTTCTTCGGTGACCCCTTCTTCTCCAATTCCTTCCACGACTTCAATCATCTTGGAAAGAACATCTTTCGGATCGACACCGGGGCTGCATGCCGCCATGAATCGAAGGACGCCGGGATCGTGAAGGGAATAGGCTGCTCCGGAGATGCTTGAGGCCAGCTTGGTTTCAACAAGAGCCTTGTAGAGCCGCCCGGAGGGGGACGACGTCAAAATATGCTCGAGGACATCAATGGAAACGTAATCAGGATGTGCCCCGGCAGGAATGTGATAGAGCGTGCCAGCAAAACCAACGTCCCCCACTCGACGGAGTGTGACCAGCCGTTCCCCGTCCTGCGCCGGTTCTTCGGTATAGGTCGCTTCAAGAACTCGTTCCGGTTTGGGAATAGCTCCGAAATACTTGTTCAGAAGCGACAGTGCCAGTTCCGGATCGAAGGCCCCAGCCACAATGACCATGACATTGTCCGGCTGATAGTACTTCTCATAGAAACGTCGCAGTGTTGTGGCGGGAACCCGTTCGATATCGGCACGGTTTCCAATGGTTGATTTACCATAATTGTGCCACTCGAAGGCGGCGGACATAATGCGTTGTCCGAGCACGGACGAGGGAGAATTTTCGCCCCGTTCGAATTCGCTGCGGACGACCGACATTTCATAATCGAGGTCTTCCTGCTTGATGAAGCTGTTGACCATCCGGTCTGCTTCCAGCTTGATCGCGAATTCGAGATTTTCCGGACTCGCCGGAAGTGTTTCGTAATAGTTTGTCCGGTCCAGCCAGGTCGTTCCGTTGAACTCTGCTCCGTGGTCCTTGAGGAGCTTCGGAATATTGGGATGGGTCGGAGTTCCCTTGAAGAGCATGTGCTCCAGCAGGTGAGCCATCCCAGCTTCGCCATACCCCTCGTGACGGGAGCCGACGAAGACCGTCATGTTTACGGTCACCTGGGGTTTGGAGGGGTCCGGAAAGAGGAGAATCCGGACTCCATTATCAAGAACATATTCAGAAATCCCTTCCACCTCGGTCACAGGCTTCGGGTCGGCACCTTGGCTCACAGCAGTCATCAGCAGCATCCCTGCAGTCACTAGACAAGCGGCACGGAGAAACATGTGAATATCCTTACTCCATCCAGACGGCGCGCAATCCATAAGCGTCTCCTCGGGCTGCAATTGTGGCCGGGAGAGATGAATCCGCACCTGTTTCGGCTTTGAGGCGGCGTCATTCCATCTCCAGCGTGAGTGTCTCCTCCGGATGGAAAGCACAGTCACGCTGTCGCGATCGTAGCAGCGCCGGTCTCATTTGGGAACGGTTCTGGAACGGTTGATAGGGGGCAAATGTGCAGGAAAATGGAGATCGTCACGTGCGTTATCGGCGTTCAGCACGAAAAGCGACTTCGTCGCATCCGAACCTCTCTCGTCTCTCGGCCCAGTGCGTTGGCAATCGGACTCGAGTTGCAAGTTTTGACTTCGCGACGATGATGAAACAGGCCCGCAGTTGATTGACGATTCGTCGCGGTCTGATGAAATGCAGGTCGCATGTGAGGGCGACAGCTGATCCTCCGGGAAAGTGTCGTCTGTCGAGGAAGTTGTTTATTCTGTGTTGATTATTCTGTAATGTGAGCTGCACCGTATTTCACTGCTTCTGATTGTGTTGACCCCATGACGTTTCTGAATTCGGCATTGCTGTGGGGGTTGATGCTGGCGGCGATTCCGGTAGCGCTCCACCTGCTGATGCGGCAGAAGCCCAAAAAGCTGGTCTTTCCAGCCCTCCGCCTTCTCCAGCAGGTTCAGCGGCAGAGCGTCCGTCGGTTGCGGATGCGTCACGTTGCATTGATGCTCCTGCGGATTCTGGCCATTGCCCTGATTGTCTTTGCACTGGCCCGGCCGTCTCTTCCCCCCGCGAACTACAGCCTGACTCCGTGGGAATGGGGAATTTTTCTCGCTCTGGTTGCGGGGGGAGTGACCACATTTCTAGTCGCGAAAGGGCGGCTCAAAAAACGTCCAGTTTCGTCCCACCAGTTGCAGGAACAGACGAGTGCTCTCCGAAATCGCATCACTCTGGCCACTCTGGCGGCGGTGCTGCTGTTTGTGGGATGGCCCTACCAGCGGCGCGTGGCTGGTGAAATCGAAGGCCCCCCCGCGACAGCCGACCTGAACCTCCCGGTGGCGGGGGTCATGCTTTTTGACACGAGCCTGAGCATGTCCTACCTGCAGGCGGGAGAGGACTCGCTTGATCGGGCCAAGGCAATTGCCAAGGCCCACCTCCAGACACTTCCAACGGGGAGTCGAATTGCGGTCGGTGATACCGGAAGTGACCGGCCAATGCCGTTTCAATCGACGATGAATTCCGCCGTCTCGCGGATTGATTCCCTCAGTCTGGTTCCCACAGCGATTCCCATGGAAGATCGTTTGCGGGAAGCGTTGAAGTCGCAGGCGGATGATCGTCGACGGATCATTGAGGATCTGTCTGGACAGGCCGAGCAGGATCAACGGGATCGTTACATTAGACGGATTTACCTGTTAACGGACCTCGCGAAATCGGCATGGCGCCCGAGTGGAAGTTCGTTGTTGTTAGCGGATCTGGAGAAGTACAGGAACGTCAATCTCTATGTGATCGATGTCGGCCAGACTCAGGGGGAGAATCGGGCCATTACCTCGATCGATCTCTCCAGCCAGCGTATTCCGCTAGGGGGAGAATTAATGGTCTCGGTGAGTGCTCAATCACAAGGGAAAGACTTCCCGCAACAGGGGATCGAACTGTTTCTGGAGGGGCAAGGGGGAGAAATCCTTAAGCAGGGACAGGTCGAAGCGAAGCTGGATGCGAATCTCCCTGCCTCGATCCCCTTCCCATTATTAAGTGGGGTGACTCAACCTTGGCTGCATGGAGAGGCCCGGTTGATTGGGACCGATCCGCTTGCCTTTGATAACACCCGCTATTTTACCGTGGAGGTCAGTAACCCTCCCGAAATTCTGGTTGTCGCTCCCGAAGAGAACGTCGCACAGGCATGGATGACGGCACTGGCTCCGTATGAACGGGGTGGGGTTTCGTTGAACAAGTTCAAGCCGGTTTTTGCACGGGTGGACCAGCTGCGAAATCTGACTCTTTCAAAGTATCCCAATATCACATTGATTAACTGCCCGCAGCTCTCCGATGAGGTGTGGCTCCAGCTCGGAAAGTATGTCGAAGACGGGGGCGGGCTGATCGTCATTCTCGGGTCTTCGCGGATTTCCGCTGCCAGCTACAACCGTGCCTCGGCGCAGTCCTTTCTTCCCGCGACACTTGATTCCTGGCACCCGCTGGGGGAATGGAGCATCACCATTCCATCGCGGAATCATCCCCTCTTTTCAGTCTATCGGCGATTGGAAAGTTACGGGGCGTTTTCGATGTTCGAGAGTCTTGTCTACGTCACCCGGTTCTGGAAAGTGACCCCAGCACAGGGGGCCACGGTTTTGGCTTCCTATACGGACACCGAACAATGGCCTGCCTTCATCGAACGGAGCCATGGCAAAGGGCGAACACTGATGCTCACCACCGATGCCAGCCTCCCAGATAACCCGAATGATCGATGGAATAATCTCCCGAGTCCGCTGCTGGATGCGTGGTTGTTTCTCGCCTTTGTGGAACAGGCCACCGAGTATGTTTCCCGCTTCGGAAATGTCGATCACATGTTTCTGTCGGGGCAGACTCCCATGGTCCGTGTTGAACCTCGGCCTGTTGATCGGTCCTTTCTTCTGAGAATGCCAGATCTTCGCCAGACGAGGCATTTCCTCCCGGCGAATGAATCCCTGCTTCTCTTTAAGGATGTCGATTCTCCCGGTCATTATGACGTGTCTGATGCAGAGACCCGGGAGATTGTCGGGGCGTTCAGTATCAACCCTCAACCGGCGGAAAGCGACCTGACCCGGATGACGTTGTCCGATCTGGATGACCGGCTCGGAAAAGGCCGCTATCAGATGGCGGACAGCCTGGAGCGATTAAAGGACCACATCAACACTGCAGACCTGGGGCAGGAGATTTATCCCGTTCTGCTGGTGCTGGTCATCGTCCTCTTCTGTGGTGAATTACTGGTCGCTAATCGCTTTTATGATTCGCCGTCCGGGACGCCGCCATCGGCGCCCTCTTCATCTCAGTGACGAGTGACGAAGGACAGCCGCGGCGCGACGAAGCACTTTTCTCGCGGAGCTATTCCACAGTGACGCTCTTGGCGAGGTTCCTCGGACGGTCCACATTGCAGCCCCGCATCACAGCAATGTGATAAGCGAGTAACTGAAGCGGAATGCATGTGACGAGCGGGCTCATGCATTCGTCAGTTTCTGGAACGTAGATGACGTCGTCCGCAAGTTCCGCCACGCGGGTATCCCCTTCGCAGGCGATCGCAATGACCGGACCTTTGCGAGCTTTGACTTCCTCGATGTTGCTGAGGACCTTCGGATAGATTCCCCCTTTGGGAACGATAAAGACGCTGGGGGTATTTTCATCGACCAGTGCAATGGGGCCGTGCTTCATCTCCGCCGCGGGATATCCCTCTGCGTGGATGTAGCTGATCTCCTTCAGCTTCAATGCCCCTTCGAGAGCCACCGGGAAGTTGTAGAGCCGTCCCATGTACAGGAAATTGGAGCAGTCATAGTACTTGGCAGCAATTTCCTTGACCGCATCATGGCAGGTCAGGGCCTGCTCGACCTTGGCGGGCATGGATCGCAAGGCACGGATGATATTCTTCCCTGCCTGATAGGACATGTGCCGCATGCGACCGAAGTACAGTGCCAGCAGCATCAGCACCGTTACTTGAGACGTAAATGCTTTGGTCGATGCGACCCCGATCTCGGCCCCGGCATGGAGGTAGACCCCCCCATCAGCTTCCCGGGCGATGGTCGATCCGACGACATTGCAGATTGCGAGTGTGGGATGCCCTTTGCGTTTGCATTCCCTCATCGCTGCGAGGGTGTCAGCGGTCTCTCCACTTTGAGTAATCGCAAAAACCATGGTGCGGTCGCTGAGCGGAGGATTGCGATAGCGCAGCTCGCTCGCATACTCGACTTCCACTGGAATCCGGGCAAACTCTTCGATGAGGTATTCCCCGACCAGTCCTGCATGCCAGCTCGTCCCGCAGGCGGTCAGAACAATGCGGTCAATATGGCGCAACTGGGCGGAGGTCAGGTTCAACCCCCCGAAACGGGCTGTCGCTTCGTCGTCATCGAGCCGCCCTCGCAGGGCATTTTCAATGGTATGCGGTTGCTCAAAAATCTCCTTGAGCATGTAGTGGGGGAAGTCCCCCAGCTCAATATCAGCGGAAACCTGATTGAGAGTCTTGATCGATGGGGCCTGTCGACCGGTGTCCCGATGAAGAAGGTCCATTCCGTCCGGAGTCAGGACGGCAAGTTCGTGGTCTGCCAGATAGACCACTTGATCCGTGTAGCCGATCAGGGGGGTGGAATCGCTGGCAATGAAATATTCGTGGTCGCCGATCCCGACGACAAGAGGACTCCCGTTCCGGGCAGCAATCAGCATGTCGGGACAATCGCGGAACATCACTGCCAGCCCGTATGTTCCCTTCAGCTTCCGCAGGGAAATCTCCATTGCCAGCAGACAGGTCTTGGAGTCGGTTGGATCTGCTCCCAGTTTGACCTGTTCCTCCAGATGATGAGCAATCAGATGGGCGACGACCTCGGTGTCCGTCTCTGTCCGGAATTCGTAACCCAGCCCCTGCAGCTGAACCCGCAGAGAGGCGTAGTTTTCAATCACGCCGTTATGAACAAGAACAACCTCACCACGTCCCCCAACATGTGGGTGAGAATTCATGTCGCTGGGAGCACCGTGCGTTGCCCAACGGGTATGGCCGATTCCGGTTGTTCCAAAAATCGGATGGTTGTCGACAACTTGAGCCAATTCATCGACACGGCCTGATTTTTTCCGGATTCCAATTCCATCTTCTGCAGCGACAGCGATCCCGGCACTGTCATATCCGCGATATTCCAGACGATGGAGCCCTTCCAGCAAAAAATTGCAGACGTCTCTGTAACCGACGTATCCCACAATTCCACACATGTTTTTTTACCTTGCTGGGAACTGGACGGCTCACAAATCGGCCATGTCCAAATGCATCTGCCTGCAAATCGCCTGCAGAAAACAGGTTCTGTTCTTCTATTCCTAAATGTTAGCCATGGGGAAGAGTGGGAGGAGGGGGATTTTTGAGAGAAGCTCCTCAGTCTGACTGACTTCCGATTGAAGAAAGTGCAAAGGTCCCTCGGTCAACTCGACCACGTGACGTAACCTCAGCAACCATAATTCGATTGAAAAAAATTGGTCAAGACCAGTATTGGAGCGAGGCTGATTCGGAGGACGATAATTCGGCAGGATATGTCGGTTGACTTTCGCGAAGGTGATGCCTGTGCCAGATGAACTTGAGTGCAGATACACCAAAGTGAGAATTTTCGCCCAGTCGGGCAGTCTGGCGGTCATAAACGGACTTCGCAAAAATCCGTTTGCCTGTCGATCTCAAGATTCCGATGTTCCTTATTGAATGAATCTCAACATGGAGGAGTGGTACCAAGGCAGCTTGGTAAATGGCAAGTGGGGTAATTCCCGTTGCCTGGAGGTTTTAGAGTGGTTGGGCTGAATGGTTTTGGTCCAGCGGGTCGCGGCATTCTGAAGAATGGCGATGGATTGATCCATGTTGCTTCGGGCAACTGCCTTGTTTCGTTTTGGTAATACGATGCAACTCATCCAAGTGACTGCTCCTCAACATCACCGTGCCGCTCGCGTGGGTGATGGCAAATTTTCCCACTCGAGAATCACAATGGTGCGCACAATTTGCGTGGCCTTGGCCGCATTGACGATGTTCTCTGTTACCCGTCCTGCGGCGGCTGCCGACCCTGTGAAGGCACCCGGGGCTGAGGTCTCCACCGATCCATTGATGCTGACGGTCGATCAGGCAATCGCAGTGACACGTCAGCGTAATCTCGATTTTCAGGTCCATACCCCGTGGCAGATTCTCCACGGGCTGCTGGCGCTGCGGAATAATTATACGCTCAAGAATGGCAACGAGTTCGTCAATGCCATTGATTACATCTCCACATCGGCGACGTACAAAGGGCTTCGCTGGTTTGAGCGGACCCCGTCCGGGGCTCGGGCACAGCCCTACAACGGCACCCCCTATGATTTTGAGGGGCACGTCAACCAGACCCTCGCCATCATCGCGATGTGCAACCTGCCGCTGACGCACACATTTGTTCTGGCGGACGGAAGCACTGTCACCATGGCAGATATGGTTCGTCACGCACAATGGAATGTGAATTCTCGTGAAGAGATCACGTGGACGCTCTGGTTCCTCACGCACTACCTCGATCAGGATGCCCAATGGGTGAATTCTGCCGGGGAGCAATGGAGCATGGAGCGGCTGGTCCGAATGCAGACGAATGCCAATCTGCTCAACGCCCCGTGTGGTGGATGCCATGGCCTGTTTGCAATGGCCTACGCCCGCAATGCGTATCTGCAGAAACATGGGAAACTGCAGGGAGCCTGGCTGGAAGCAGACCAGAAGTTGCAGCAATACATCTATGCGGCCCAGGCGATGATGAACCGCGATGGTTCCTTTGCCACCCAGTACTTCCGGGCTCGCGGTTACAGTACTGACTTCAACGAGCGCATTGCTTCATCCGGTCACATGATCGAATGGTTGATGCTGGCTCTTCCCCGAAAGCGACTGGATGAGCCCTGGCTCCGTCTGGGGGTCCAGACTTTGGCTCAGGACCTGATCCGTAATGCAACCCAGCCAGCTGATTGCGGTCCGCTCTATCACTCGCTTCATGCATTGATTCTTTACAAGCAGCGGATTCAGCCCAATCAGAATCCAACCGCTGCACCGGAACTGGCCCTCAAGCCCGGTCTGGCTGCCGGACCGTTGCAGGTGGGGACCCCGGATGGAAGTCAGGCACCGCGGACTGCTCAGACTCCCTCTGGCGGAGATCAAAGTGGAAGCGGACCGCAAGGAAACTGGGTGCCGAGTTCGAAGGTCTCGGCGACTCCTGCTCAACCCGCCCCGGTTCAGACACCGGCCAACCCGAATCAAATCAATGTCCCGGTCCCACAACCGGGGAGCGAGTCTCCCGCTGAGAAAGTGGAGGAGAAGGCCCCTGTGCAGATCGCTGAAGAGCCGCGATCAGTGTCAATGGCTCCAGAAGCGACTCCGCCGAAGGCGCCTGAGGGGCCACAGTCGCTCAAACCGGCAACAGCGGCATCAGCCCCGACTCTGTTGGCACCCCCTGTTCTTCAGGCCCCTGCTCTGAAGCCGGCCTCGAACCCGGAAACTGTCCCCGGCACGATGGAACCAAAAACATCTGAACCAGAAGGTGTGAAGCCTGTCTCGGCAGATACGGTTGCTGAATCGAAGGAATCTGAGGCGATCAGCGCCGAGAGCTTAACCCCGGTGAAAGGGGGAATGCCAATCCTGAAACGCTCTGCCACCCGGACTCAACCGACCAAGAAGAAAACGGGCGAAGGCGAGGCTGCGCCAGAATCCACCTCGGAAGAATCGAAGAAGTCGGAGGATTCCCCATCCGAGTCTGTCCAGAAAGAAGAGGAGTCGTCGGACTCGAAAGAGAAGAAATCCGACCCAGCCCCTGGTGAAGTAGAAACAAAAGATCAGGAACAACAAGCATCTCCCGACGAGAAAAAATGAAATGGCAGTGTGATCCTGCTGCCTCTGTTGCCTCTATCTGAGTTCTCACTTTGATGAATCAGTTTCCAGACCCCGTCTCCCAGCAGGAGGCGGGGTTTGTCTTATTTCTGGTGGCGGGTAAAATCCTGTCATTCGCTGGTCTGCTTGATTGTCTGGATCAGTCTTTTGAATGGCCAACTGAATTCCCGATGTGAAGACTCCCTCTCCTGAAGAGTCGTTTCCGGCCCCGGTCGTTCCTGATGAGGGAACGGAAGCGGCCCGGCTTGTCCGGCAAAAGGAATTGACTTTTGTCACGACTGCGGGGATCTCTGTTCGCCTGCTGATCATTGTCGCGGAGTTAACAGGAGTCTGGCTCAGCCGGTCGTCGGTTCTCTTCGCCGATGCGGTCTCCAGTCTGTTCGATGTGCTCTCCAGTATCGTTCTTCTCCTGGCGATCCGGTTTGCTGCCCGTCCTCCGGATCAAAAGCATCCCTTTGGCTATGGTCGTGTTGAGCCGCTGGTCGGATTTCAGCTGGGAATCATACTCTGTGTGACAGGTGGCTGGCTGACTGCACAGAATTTCATGACGCTCGGAGACCGGACTCCCATTGCTTCGGAACGGGGATGGATCTGGACAATTCCGCTGACTGCCATGGTGCTGTTATGGTTGACCCGGAATCGAATTCTGCGGGTTGGAAACGAGTCCCGAAGCACCGCCCTGCGCGCGGAAGCAAATCACTTTCAGGTCGATGCATTGACCAGCTTGCTGACGACGGTGACGCTGATTGTGGCGGCGCTGAATCCTCAGCAGGGAATGTTGGTCGACCACATCGGGGCGATCCTTCTGGGACTCATTATGGTGGTGCTCGGAGTCAGTGCTGCGTGGGAAAATGTCCATCAGCTGCTGGATCGGATTCCCAGTCAGGAAGATTTCGAGCGGGTTCGGGCCTCTGCCCTGTCAGTCGAGGGGGTTCTCGACGTTGAAAAGCTTCAGATTCAGCACGCGGGGCCGGATGCTCATGTGAATGTCGACATTGAAGTCGATCCGGAAATCTCTGTCGCGGCATCTCATCTGATCGCTCAACATGTCCGCGCACGCATTCAGAGTGACTGGCCGTTTGTCCGTGATGTCATTGTTCATGTCGAACCGTGGTATGAAGGGGACCACTGATGAGAGCTCGACAACTTGCCGGCTCCCTTCTGAAGGCAGGAATCGATTTTCTTTATCCTCCCGCCTGCTTGTGGTGCAAGTGCCTGTTGCCTTCACGATGGACTCTCGCGCCGGGGCTGTGTTCGACATGTCTGGATCGTGTGGCTCCAGAGGTGAAGAATCGATGTCAACGTTGTTCTGCCCCCATCGGGCCGCATCTTCAGTCGCAGAAGGGGTGCATTCATTGCTCACGAGATCAGCGACGTTACGAGCGCGTCATCAGTCTGGGGGCCTATGATGGAGAGTTGCGTCGGGCTTGCTTGTCGTGCAAGCATCGGTATGAACCCTCCTTGACGATTGCCCTCGTCCGGTTACTGGTGGAGCGTTCACGTCCTTTCTTCGATGAATTTCAGCCTGATATCGTACTGCCGGTTCCACATCACTGGGTGGACCGTTTCCGGTCGTCGCACGTTGCGAATACCATTGCCGAACGTCTGGGGCACGAGCTTGGAATCCGCTGTCGGCTGACGACGCTTCGAAAAATCCGCTGGACGCCCAGGCAGCAGGGCCTTCCCGCCAGTCGTCGGCTGAAAAATGTTCGCGGAGCATTTCGGGCCCGTCACAGCCGAAGCATCGCTGGGAAACGGGTGTTGCTGGCGGATGATGTTCTCACCACCGGGAGCACTGCGGATCAGTGCGCCGCGGCCTTGCTGGAGGCAGGAGCCTCTCAGGTCTGCGTGGCGGTCCTTGCCCGCAGCATCGGAGGATGATGCCGCCGTTCGCCTTCCCCGTTTGACTTATTCGCAGGTTGCGTCATTCTCCATGCGAAGGATAAGCTGCGTTTGATGCAAGTTGCCCGGATGATGGCGACTTCACTTCTTTGATTGCGGTTGTGTGGGAGGGCTGACATGAGACTGTTCGTCACGCTGTTCTTGGTATTTTTACTTGGCAGCGGAGTGACCGGAGCCGAGCTGGAACTGATCAGGGTTTCTGATGACGGCAAAGGGTTTGTGCTGGCGGAGTCGAATCGCCCTTTTATCGCCTGGGGGTTCAATTACGACCACGCTCCTGAAGGGACCCTGATCGAAGATTACTGGGACAACCAATGGGACGATGTGGAGAAGGCCTTTCGCGAGATGAAGCGATTAGGGGCGAATGTCGTCCGGATTCATCTTCAGTTTGCGAAGTTCATGACGAGTCCGGAGGAGGTGAATTCCCACTCTCTTGGTCAACTGAAACGTCTCGTTCGTCTCGCTGAGGAAACGGGGATCTACCTCGATATCACGGGGCTGGGGTGTTATCTCAAAAAGGATGTCCCTGAGTGGTACGATGAACTGGATGAGCAGGGACGCTGGCAGGCTCAGGCCAATTTCTGGGAAGCAATTGCAAAGACG
>CALLWY010000325.1 GCA_938015865.1 uncultured Planctomicrobium sp. | reverse complement strand
CAGCGTCCGAATCAGCTGGTCCATGGCTTCCACAGGAGACATGGAGACCAGGCTTCGTCGCAGCATGATGATCCCTTCCAGCAATTCTGGATCGAGAATCTTTTCTTCCCGACGTGTTCCTGACTTGCTGATATCAATTGCGGGCCAGATGCGACGCTCAGCCAGCTCGCGGCTGAGGACAAGTTCCATATTTCCAGTTCCCTTGAATTCCTGGAAGATGGCGTCGTCCATCCGGCTGCCTGTGTCAATCAAGGCGGTCGCACAGACAGTCAGAGACCCACCTTCATCAAACCGACGGGCTGTTCCAAACATCTTGCGAGGAATGTCCATCGCCCGGACGTCGAGACCACCGGTCTGAATCTTGGAGTCGCGTCCACCGCGGACCCACTTGTTGAAGGCCCGTGCCGTTCGGGTGATACTGTCCATCAGGATGAAGCAGTCCTTGCCTGCTTCGGCAAGTCGCTTGCCTCGTTCGACGATCAACTGGCTGATACGGACGTGGCTTTCGACATCCTGATCCATGGAAGAGGCGATCACTTCGCCCTTCACGGTCCGGCGCATTTCGGTCACTTCCTCGGGCCGCTCGTCAATCAGCAGCACGATGAGGTGAATCTCGGGATGATTAATGCTCACTGCATTGGCGATGTCCTGCAGGAGCATCGTTTTTCCGGTCCGGGGAGGAGCAACGATGAGTGCCCGCTGACCTTTTCCGATCGGGGTGAGGAGGTCCATGACCCGCATTGTCAGAGGACGTGGTCCCGTTTCCAGCTTGATTTGCTCGAAGGGGTTGATCGCTGTGAGCGTGTCGAAGTGCTTGCGCTTTTCGTACTCTTCAACCGTTCCCCCGTCGATCGAAGTGATCGAAAGCAGACGCGGTCCCTGTCCTCGGGTTCCCGGGCCAATTTCCCCGGTCAGCATGATCCCTTCACGCAAGTTGTGCTTTTCAACGAACGAGCTGGAAACGAAGGCATCCGTCTCACGAGCTCCGTAATCGTTGTCTGCCGAGCGAAGGAATCCATACCCCTTCGGGTGCAATTCCAGGACACCGGTAATGGTGCCTGACATGGCCACTGGTTCCGGAGGAGCTGCGTTCTGTTCGAACTTCGAAACACGACGACCACGATTCGAGGAACCGGATCCCGAGTTCTGTCGTCCACCGCGTCCCTGCTGGTCGCGGCGACGATTGTTGTAATCACGGGACTGATTCTGTCCCCCCTGGCGGTTCCCGCTATTTCGGTACTGCCCTTGTTGACCTCCCTGCTGACCGCTTCCCTCGTTGCGGCGTCCACGACGTCGGCGACGACGACGCGGGCGACGCTCCTCTCCTTCACCTTCCTGATGCGAGGCTTCAGGTTCATCAGAGGAGTCAGAGGAATCGTCAAAATCATCGCCAAGATCGATGTCATCCAGATCCAGATCGACAATCTCCGCTCGGGCGAGTCGATCATCGTCATCGTCTTCAAATCGTTCTACGACAGGACCAGACTGTCGCTCCTCAGCTCGTGGGCGTTCGCTGGTGGAGCGTGTCCGACGTCCTCGCGATGGACGGGAGCCTTCATGGGACGGTGTTTCCACATTCGCTTCATCGGCAGAAGCGACAGGTTCCGGCTCCTGAGTTGAGGATTCCTCCCGACTTGCTGACCGCGTCCGCGAACGGGTTGATTTCGGTTTGGGCGGAGCAGGCTCGTCTTCCACGATTCCTGCGCCGAAGTCGAGATCGTCTGAAGCAGCGACCTCTGCATCAAAGAGTGTGTCCTCTTTCTTCCGGGGCTTCCGCGAAGAAGAAGAACGGCGGGAACCGGAAGATGATGAACTTTTCGGAGCCATACAAAACCTGACTGATCACTGAAAGTTGAGAAACACGAATTGCGACCGCAACACAGGAACAATTTTCCTTTGACATCCTGTGCGGAGCGGTCAGCCAGGAACGGCATCAACAGAATGCACTCATCCTTGATTTCAGTTTGAGAAGTCTGAAGACAGCGTCCTCCCAGAATCCGTTTTCTGGAAGTGAAGCCTGTCCCTGATGCAAAACAATCCTGTGAACGATGCCTGAAGGATGACAAAAACCGGGGTCAGGTCCTCTGCAAAAGGCGATCCGGTCCTGGTCACATGGAGATGAAAGATTGACCTGTCTTTCATCTCTCCTGAACGGGTTGCAGCTGGAAGAAAGAGTTTTCCCGAACTGCATGACATCAAGTGAGCTCCCGCGATTGCCAGGAAGGCGAATTTTCGGGAATCACTCATCTTCATGCCGTAAGACGCACTTGCGAATTACGACAGAATTGTCGTTGCCCAATGGCGATGAAATCGCCGACTCCCCTGATGGTTGCCGCATCTTGCTGGTCCGGCAGCGGCCCACCTGGGCACCAAACTGCCAAAAATCTGGTTGCAGTCCAGACTCACCAATCTATTGCTCTGCGTGTATTACCTGACTTGCTGATTGAACGGCTCACTACAGGAGGACCAATCAAGCAGCTGCCCAAATAGAAGGGCGGTCAGAATCCGGAAACCTCCGGAACGGCACAACAAACAGGGGTGTTTGACAACGCCACTGACGACCATTGAATCTGCTGCAACTGACATTCCAACCTGACTGTCGGTCCTGGCGGATTTCACATTGGTGGTACAGGCGACGCTTGCCTTGAGGAATTTGAAGCCAGAAATGTTTCCGGCCAAATCTGAACTCTCACTTGTCTTGTGATTTTGATGATGAATTCGTGAAATTCAATCGCGAACAGTCAAAAACTGTCTTCCTGTGACGCATTTGCACTGATTCCAACTGGAGATTCCTGCTCAGCAATGAGCCGTCCAAACTCACAATCAGATCCCGAGCGGGGCAATGTGCTGACAACGACGATTCAGCGCTGGCATGATGCTTGTATTAATAAATCTTGGAAATTCAGCTCAGCGCAGAGGAAACCGTTTCTTCCACTTTGCTGGTATGGCTGTTTTTCCTGGCGATGAATTGAATTCGCACCAAAGCGGACATAGCAAGTGCCGCGACTGGGAAGACGCCCTGAAAGTTCCGAAATTCACTCAATTTCAGGAACCAGCAACAGTGACATCGTATGAATCAATGCCACTGATAACAATGTTAGCCTCTACTCGACGGGTGTCAATCGTGACTCGTGATGGATCGATGCTGATCTGAAAGGTTTTCGGATTTCATCCGTTATTCGTTGAGTCCTGAAGTGGGGCCCTTCAGTCGATTCTTCGTTGAAATCAGCTTGTCGCTCCTCGTTGCTTACTATCGGCAAACATTGACTTTGAAGTCAATAGGGTTTTGAGGAACCCTGATGTGGCCCGGAGCAATCCGCAGCAACTGCGTTGCACAGGGATCAGGTGCTGCAGGTCGGCACTTGCTGATGTTCGACACATCACGACGAGGTTCGATGAATCGCGAAGTCGATTCGGCAGGGGAACGCTGATTGAGCGCGGTTCGTAAGAAAATGCTCTGCTGAGTAAGGCGGTCTCTGTCTGCGGGACTTCCCTGTGCAAATCTGGTTGAGATTTGCCCTGTGGTGAACACCGTGGCGCCATTTGTATACGGAGGGCGGGAGTGTTTGATGGAGTCGTCTGTGATGGAATTGTCCGCTCGGTTCTGAAGAGTCGACGTCAACAATGATGCTGCTTCCTGCCCCTGCATCTGTCCTGTTGGCGATTCAGGGGCGTCTTCGGCAATAAGTGCCGATGCTCTTGTCAAGAGTTTGGCGGGGATTTTGTCGCGTCCGCATTAAATTCAGGGCGGTTTGTAGCGAATGTTGCTTCAAAGTGTGAGATTTGTAGGGACTGTGCGCTTCCCCGAGTGAAAAATCATGACATTCGAGCTGCTCTTATCTGGTCGTTCCTGTCTGGCGATGAGGGGCTTCCGATACGGAATACAGGAATCTTCTCTGATGAGTTCGGAATTCGCTCGTCGCACTGATCTAAACAGTGCGAAAGGGGAGCATTTCCCGATCTCTGCCTCTGGTTTGAGGCGGTCTTGAGAGAATGTGATTTCCATTGACCAAGCATCTTGTCTCGAAGCACTCTGCGGAGCGGGGCGTAATCTCCGATTAGCTTCGAGCGGGGCCACAAGGAGCAATCGCTGTCATGAAACTCTCTCCCTCGTTTTCCGGGTCTCGTTTCTCGAAAGTCATCGGGCGCTCATTGCTTGCGATGCTGGTCTCTTCCGCGTCGCTCGCGATTGCAGGGGAAAAGGCGCCGATTCAATTGACGGGTCACAAATCCCCCGAAGCATGTCTCCCCGAATTTGTTGTTCCGGAGACGCCATCGGAATACCGCAATCTGTTGAATACTCCAACACCGCCGGCGCCGACTCCACGGAATGATCTGTCAGCGTCTCCCTCAAATGTTGTGCCTTCTTCGCCAGCGCAGTCGTTTGACTTTGGGGGGAGTGTGCAGGGGACAGCGCTTCTGGCCAGTGCCTACGTTCCCGCCATGGTCGGTGATGCCCTCAACGGAGGGGGGCCTGTCTCGACCAGTGTAACCCGCAATCTGACTGCGACAGGGACGGTTCCAATCGCGAACTTTTTGACAGCATTCAGCCCGACTCCTGATCCGACAAGCGGTTCCCCCTGGAGCCCGACTCTCGCCTCTCCGCCCCCGGCTCAGTTTACTGTCTCGGGACTTCCGTCGTCATATTCCCAAAGTATCAGCAATCTGCAGTTCAGCACCGTCAATCCTCAAAACGTCATTTTCAGTCCTTCGACCGGAATTGACCTTGATCTGCTGTTTCCCAATCCGGTCAGCCCTTCCGATCCAGGGGCTCCAGACCCCACATATATCCAACAGAACCTGAGCAAGTTTCAGAATATTGCTGTGCAGGATTCCACTCAGGTGAACAATCTTGTTCAGAACGGGATCAGTGCTACTGGTCTTCCGACCGATGGGACATTGAACTTCCTGAATGGAAACGTGGGAATCAACGGGAATGGAACGCAGGGAATCGGGATCTGGAATTACCAGTACGATTACATGTCAATGTTCATTCCGTCTGATGTCCCTGCACAAGTAGCGAGCATGATTCCAGCAGGGGGAGGAGTCGGGGCTGCTCCCTCCATCACAACGGGCCGTCAGAAACTCGCTGAAAACGCCAGCCCCATTCCGCGTGATCGTGTGTTCGTGAACTATAGCTACTTCCACAATACCCCGCTTGCAGCGGGAGGTGTGGATGTGAACCGGGTGACCCCCGGTTTTGAAAAGACTTTCTTCAACGGCAATGCGTCGTTTGAACTGCGAACCCCCTTTGCGTCGACGTTGGATAGCACTGTCGATCTGAACGGAGTCACAAACAACACAAACACCGAGTTCGGAAATATGACCATGTACTTCAAGTACCTGTTCTATACCGACTCGCAATGGGCTCTCTCAACTGGGATGGGGATCGCCGTTCCAACTGCGGATGACTTTGTCGTCCGCGGGCAGAATGCAGCGGGCCAGAATATCACCCTGACAAGGATTGAAAACCAGTCAGTCCACCTGCTCCCCTTCATCGGTGGAGTCTATACTCCGAACGATCGGTTCTTTGTGCAGGGGTTGGTTCAGATTGATGTCGATGCAAACGGAAATCCGGTGACCGTTTCGGGATTTGACTCCAACGATTTCACCGGAGTCCAGAGAAGTCTGGGACGCGGCTACGATTACACTTACATGTATCTCGACATTAATGCCGGTTACTGGATTTTTCAGGACCACGGATCAGGGCGATTCGTGACCGGTCTGGCTCCGATTGCCGAACTACATCTGAATCAGTCGGTAGGAGGGGCGAACAGCGTTGCTGGTGGAGTTGATGGCGTGAACTGGAATTTTCAGTCCGGGGGAGCGGTTTCCCAGCTCAATAGTCTGGTTGGGATGACGGCTATCCTTCGTGACACCTCGACCCTGACGCTGGCATACTGTACCCCACTGACCACCCAACGGGCCTTTGATGGTGAATTCCGGTTGAACTTCAACTGGTACTTTGGCAACAGCCGTCCCACGAATCGTCTGATGCGGACCCCCGCATTCTGAGGTGAGGAAAACAGGAACCTTTCTGTCAGGGGCCGCCGGATTCGGCGGCCCCTGATTTTTTGATTCGCGAGGAATGATCCCGTCATCAGCATGCAGAGAAATGACCCGACGCTGTGTCCTGCTGTCCCTCGTTCAATTTCTTCAAATCTGGTGAATCGATTTTGACAGCGGTCCAGGAGGCTGCTTACGGTGAGGGGTGAGCAAATGTGCTTCAGCAGAACGTGGCTGAGCCAATGGCACTCTGATTCGGAATCGCAATGATCTCCCCGTCTCCCCTTCAACGACTTTGTGTGTGGACTTTGTTCCTGTTGCTGGCGCGGAACGTGGGGGCAGGGGGGCCGGCCTTGACAGTCCCTGATCAGGGAGTTTCTGGGCTGACGTTTGGAAATCAGGTTGTTCAGGGAACTCGTGAAATCCCTTCGCTTCCACCAAGTCCGATTCAAGTCAGTGATGTTCTTGTTCCTCCTGCACCGGAACCTCTTGTTTCCGCAGAGAGTTCTACTCCAATTCCAGAGACAACCCAGTCGAGCGAACGGGTCGAATTTGGTGAGTGGACGGTGATCATCACTCCCCGGAAAGAGTCGGGGGCACCTGTGATTGCAGCTCGATACACGGACTTTTACAACGCAATTCCCTATCGCCGGGCCGAGTATCTGGCCAATCCCAGCTACCGCCATGACACAGCTGTTGAGATGCTGTTTGGTCAGTTGCGTCCTGTCACCATCAATCGCAATGACCTGCCCCAACGGATCGTGAATCCCCGTCCCCAGTTCACCCAGCCATATCCCATCTCAAAGGGAGAATTGTACAGCTACTGGCCTTTGCTTCAGTACGGTTCTCCATTGCCCCTGCTTTCCCCAATTCAGTGACTGCTCATTGAGTCACTCTGACCGGAAAATTGGGAAAGTTCTACGGGACACGTCTTCCCTGTCGATTCTGCGGAACTGGTATGAGATCCCAGAAGGGAGCGACGGAGCCTGAAATTCGAAAATTTCCAACGAACGCTTCGGTGCCGAATAGCGGTTGAAGTCGAGAGAAGCGATCCGTTTCAGGAAATCTGTTCAGACGGTTGAGAACTCTGATAGAAACTCACTAATGTGAGGAGACGCAGGGGATTTCTTTCCGCTGTCCGTTGCGGGAATCGCCTTCTGGATGGAGACTGATGACGGCATGACTGCTCCGTGTTCTTTGGGGAGCACGGGGGTAGCCCCTCCTGATCGACTGTCTCCAGAGACCTGTCTCGATATGACCAATTCCACACTGTTTCTGGTGCGGTTCTGAAGCTCTGAAGGTTCCACTATGCTCTCACGTCCGATGAAGGTGGCCGCGATTTACTGCTTTTGCTGTGCGATCTTCTGGAGTGTCTTGGGAAATGTGAATCCAGCGGCCTATGGCCAGGAAGATGGAGCCGCTGATAATGCTCCTCCCGCCGCTGCAGCGGATGTTCCTCCCCCCCCTCCACCGATGACGGAAGAGGCTGCGGGCGAAGTCCACGAGCAAAGCTTTCTGAGTTGGGTGATTGAGTCTTCCGGATGGATCGGGGGAGTTATTCTCCTTCTGTCGATCTACTTTGTGGCGCTGGTGTTCCGTCAGTTTATGGAGCTTCGCCAGCAGAATATTTCCCCTCCGGAACTTCTGGAGGAATGTGAGGCATTGCTCAAGGCCCGTGACTTTCAGGGAATCTACAAGGCGGCCAAGGCCGATCAGTCCATGCTGGGAACACTTCTCACAACAGGAATGACGGAGTTGCAGCATGGACTTGAAGAAGCCCGGGAGGCTATGGACCGGCAGGCTGAGGTCTACGAAGCCAAATTTGAAAAAGACATCAGTATGATGGCAGTTCTCGGAACCCTCGGGCCGATGATCGGACTGCTGGGGACGCTGAAAGGGATGATCGCCAGCTTTAGTGTGATTGCCATCTCCGATACGCAGCTCAAACCGAGTGAGGTTGCTGGCGGGATTTCGGAAGCGCTGGTGCTCACCTTTGAAGGGGTGGGGCTTTCCGTTCCTGCGATTTATTTCTACGCATTTTTCAAGAACCGCATCTCTGCCTACACCACGGATGCCATGCATACAGCTGATGTGTTCATCCGGCGAATGAATGCGATGTACCGCGGCGGAGGGCGGCAAGGGGAGGGGCAGGAAGCCGCTGAATAGTGAATTTCGGATCTCCCTGCGTTGGGGGATCAACGATGGAGAAGTCGCTTTGGCAGGAGACCTCACCCTGCGATCCGGTCCTGTCCCGGAGCGAATGCAGGCTGCTTCCGGGCAGCGGACATTCAAGCAGGAGACCGAAGTTTAACAGTCGGACGCCTGTAGTCATCAGTGTTACAGGCGGGGAAAGTTCAAACCGAGAGGATTCATGAGCGGCAGTGTCAGCAGCGAAAACCAGGCCGAGCCAAACCTGACTCCCATGCTGGACATGGTGTTTCAGTTGATCACGTTTTTCATGCTGGTGATCAATTTCAAGTCGGCATCGCTGGATTTGTCGTTGAAGTTGCCCATTATCGGATCTGCCCAGCCTGTCGATACCCAAGGTGTTGAAGACATGCTGGTGTTGAACATTGATGCCAAAGGGCAACTCATTGTGTTCGGGTATGTTACGCCACTGGAGCCATTTCTGACCCGAGAGGCACAGGCCTCCCGATTGAAACTCCCGGTCGCGGAACAGAAGAACCCCGAGGCCGAACTTCCAACGACGGTGGTGGTCCGGGCAGACAAAGGGGTCTCTTTTAAGGACATCAACCGGGTATTTACCGAGTGTCAGGCACGCGGGTTTCGAAAGTTCTCGCTGAAGGCCTTCAACTTTGAGGAGCCGGGAGCATGAGCCGACGAAGACGACGGAGAAAGAAAGGGGCCGAAGGGATTGAACTCAATCTGGCAGCCATGCTGGACATGGCGTTCCAGTTGCTCACGTTCTTCATCCTGACGTTCCGTCCCAGTCCGATTGAAGGTCAGATCGCGCTCAATCTTCCTCCGCCGGTTGCTGTGACCAATATGCAGGCCCGCCCTCAGGCGGGAGCCGGAGCAGGAGATGGCAGCATCGCTCCCGGGACCGGAACATTGATCCTGACGCTCAAGGCGAACCCGGATGGGACATTGAATGAGCTGATCTTCGGAGCCCGGCCGTTATTGAGGGGACCGATCGATGATCGGGGGCTGGCAATTCTGAACACAGAACTGGAGAATCTCCTTTCCGCACCCGCAGGGGCGTTTGATGCAGTTCAGCTCCATGTTGACCCTGCACTTGGTTATGAGACATTTCTTGCCGTGATGGTCACCTGTTCAAAGCAGAAGACTCCTGAAGGGACACCGCTGGAGAAGCTGAGTTTCGTGGAGCTGAAGTCGCGGTGAATTGACGAACATTGAGGGGATGGCCATGACTCGACGGCGTTCATTTCGACACAGGCCAGCCTATCTGCCATCCGGACGCGAGCGTCGACGACTCGTCTCGATGTTGATGATGCTGATCCTGCTTGGGGTGATGATCAATCACACCAGCAAGCCTCAAACATGGGCGTGGCTGGTGGAGAATCGCGCTGAAGGAGCCGGTGAAGAGGGTGGCTCTTCTGCCACTGCACGTGATGAAAACCTCAATCCTGTCGAAGAATTGATCCCTCATCCCACCGATGAGGATGCAGGGGAATGGGAACTGGCTCAGGAGCAGTTCCGAAACATTCGTGACAAGGTCTCAATGCAGTTTGAAGAGATGCCATCATACTGGCGTCTCTTCAAATGGGCTCGCGCTCAGTCGATGGCGGACATGGAATCGCGTGCCCAGAAGAATCCGTTCTTCACGCAGTTCTGGCAGCAACCCGAAAAAATGCGGGGGAAGCTCGTTACGTTGCGGTTGCAGGTGCGTCGGATTCTGTCGCATGAAGCCCCTGAGAATTCCGCCGGAGTGAAGCGGGTTTATGAGATCTGGGGAGTCACTGACGAGTCCCGTGGACATCCGTATGTCGTCATTACCGATCAGCTCCCTGCGAATCTGAAAGAGGGGGCAGATGTCCGGGGGAGTGCTGTGTTCTGTGGGTACTTCCTGAAGATCCTCGGATATGATGCTTTTGATGCCCGACGTGGGGCTCCGTTGTTGATCGGGAAAGTTCGCGGACTTCAGGGCAGAGCCGCTCCGATCAAGGATCCTGTCGCAAATCGCTCCCAGTTCTGGCAAACCGTGCTGATCGGGGGCATTGTTGTTGTTCTGCTGGTGGGCGCCCGTCTGTTTCTGCGCTCCCGTCCTGCAGCGTCTGCTCCTCAGGCTGGGAAGACGGACGACGAGACAGTCGACTGGCTGGTGAAAGGAATTTCGACGTCACCGTCAGCTCCGAACGGGAATTCACCTGAGGGGACCTCTCAGAAACAACCTCCTCCCTTTCCCTTCAATTTCGAAGACGATCCCAAACCGAAAGAGCCTCCTTCACAACCCGAGTAGTGGGAGCAATTGGGAGGGGAGGTCCAGGCAAAAAGAAAAGTTGCTCCGAGTGCTGGTGACTCGGAGCAACTGATTTCAGGCTGGTTGATTTTGAAAGCAGTGCATGCTGATCGCACTGGACCACTGCTTTTGCTGAGATTTATGCGAGAATGTCTTCGTTCTTCGTTTCCGGGACAAACCAGATGGCGATCATCCCGGCGACATAGATGAAGCTCATGACACCACATGCCTGAGCATAGCTGCCATTGAAATAGTCCTTCATCAGTGCGCCGGTCTGCAATGTTCCGACCGCTGCCAGAATCCGTCCGAAATTAAATGCAAAGCCCTGACCTGTGGCCCGCACACTCGTGGGGAAAAGTTCAGGCAGGTAGAGCGGCAACCATCCGTAGAACGCGGCGGTCATGGCTCCTGCAAGAAATCCGGTGAACAGGAACCATGTTCCGTAGACATCATTTGTGCGGAAGAAGAGCTGTGCCGTTGCCAGCGAAAGAACACAGAGCCCGAAGTATGTAATGCGCCGTCCAAAGGTATGTCCGACCATCGCTGCTGCAATGGTCCCGACGATGGCCCCCAGTCCCAGTGCGATTTGAGTGTACTCTTTCGCGTTGGTTCCTCCTGTGTTTTTGGTCAATTCGGCGGCCCATGCTGCAGCCCACTGAACTGAGCCCCACGTCCCCAACAGGGCGACGCCGCTCAGAACGGCTCCCCAAAGCATCAGGCTGCGAACGGAGCGCCCTCCGGCTCCACGAACGACACCCTGACTTTCCACCCGCTGAAGATAGCGAGTCACCGGATAGAGATATCCGATGACGGCAATGATGAGTCCAAGAAGAGTCCCGCCAATGCGAACCCAGGGATTTATCTGAATATTGGCTGCCCAGAGATAAAGAATTCCAATGGGGCCCATGGTCCCCAGCAACACTCCAACGAGGTCACCAGTGGCCCAGTTTGAGGTTCGCCCCTGTTCGTTTTCCGCTTCCCATTTCTCCGATTCTGGGACGAAGATACGAATGATAAACGTCAGGATTGCCGGGAGTGCTCCGCACATCATCAGAATGCGCCAGCCTCCATTGGCCATTAACATGCTGACGGTGCTTTCTGGTAATCCTGTCGAACGAAGGAGTCCATCCATCGCACCGACGACCTGATTCAGCCCCATACCAAGAAGGGCCACCAGAACGAATCCGATATTCGATGCCGCGCCAATCAGTCCTGCGAGCCAGCCTCGGGATTTGCTTGGCCATGCCTCCATCACCAGAGAAACACCCAGCGACCATTCGCCTCCCATCCCTAATGATGCGATCACGCGAAGAATCAGGAGCTGAGTTGGATTCTGGGCAAAGCCACACAGACCACTGAACAGGGCATAGGTCAAAATGCTCAGTGCCATCGCACGAACACGCCCCAGTCGGTCCCCGAGCCATCCGAAGACAACTCCTCCGGTCGCTGCCCCTACGAGAAAGCCGGCGTGGATGATCCCCATCCATTGTCCTGCTTCCCCCTCACTTCCACTTGGAAGAAGATCATGCAGGGCCGGGTGCCCAACGAGAGGGAACAGACCCATTTCGAAGCCGTCGAAGAGCCATCCGAGAAAGGCGGCAATCAAGGCGGCCCATTGCCCGCGGGTCGTCTTTGGATCGTTCGTCATGAAATGTTCTCTTGAATCGGAGGATCGCAGGTGGAAATGCAACGAATCGGGATGATGGCATATGAGGGCCCGAAATGCAGCACTGGTCCTCAAGTCTCTCGAAAAAATCGAGAGAGTGACGCTGCCGCTCCCCCGGAATTCTGTCACATGGGATCTGTTCAGCCCTTGTGGGGGCTTTATTTGAGAGACTCCAGAGAGATATCCGGAATCGAGGCGATCAGCTTTCTGGTGTACTCTTCTTTCGGGGCTGCATAGATGGCATCGGAGGGACCGAACTCGACAATCTTCCCTCCGTTCATCACAGCCATCATGTCGGACATGAATTTCACCACGCTCAGGTCGTGGCTGATAAAGATGTAGGTCAGATTCCGCTGCTCCTGAAGATTCTTCAGGAGGTTCAACACCTGAGCCTGCACGGAGACATCCAGTGCAGAGACCGATTCATCGCAAATGATGAACTCCGGTTCGACCGCCAGAGCGCGGGCAATGCTGATGCGCTGTCGCTGACCTCCAGAAAACTCGTGGGGATAACGCAACAGGTGGGACGGTTCCAGCCCCACTTCCGTCAGAAGTCGGGCAGCACGCTCCCGCAGGTCTCGTCGGGAGGCTCCGATCCCATGAATGGACATTGCTTCGGTCAGGACTCCTTCAACGGTCATTCGTGGGTTCAGAGAGCTGTAGGGGTCCTGAAAGATGATCTGCACCTTGCTCCGGTACCGCTGGAGATCGGACCCGTGAAAGGTGGAGATATCCACCCCTTCGTACAGAATCTTTCCTCCAAAGACTGGAGCGAGTTTAACGATGGCTCTTCCGGTGGTCGTTTTCCCACATCCCGATTCGCCGACGAGACCAAGCGTCTGTCCCTTGTAGACCTTCAGGCTGATCCCATCGACCGCTTTGACATGTCCGGCCACGCGGCGGAGCAGGCCTTTGCGAATCGGGTAATACACCTTCAGGTCTTCGAGGGCCAGAAGGGGGCGCTGTGAATCGTTGACCAGTTTGATATCGCCGGCATTCTGGGCGGTCGGCACTTCGTATCCGAGGCGGACCAGTTCTGATCGAGGATGAAGGAGGCGGCCCCGTCCCGTTCGTTCAAGTTCTGCGAGGCGCGTAGGGTCAACCGTTTTTTCAATGATGTTGTAGCTGCCGTCAGGATTTTTCGTCGCCTCCATGAAGTCGCTCACCGTCGGAAGGCGGCGGAAAGGCGAATTCAAACGAGGGCGACAGGCCAACAACCCTTTGGTGTAAGGGTGTTGCGGGTTTCGGAAGATCTCCTTGACGGGCCCCTGCTCAACAAGTCTCCCTCGAAACATGACCGCGACACGGTCCGCGATGTCTGCAATCACGCCCAGGTCATGGGTGATAAACAGGATCGACATCCCCCGGTTGTCCCGAAGGCGACGCAGCAGATCGAGAATCTGCTTCTGAATCGTGACGTCGAGCGCTGTGGTTGGCTCGTCCGCGATCAGGATTTCCGGATTGCATGACAGGGCCAGAGCGATCATCACGCGTTGCTTCTGACCTCCCGACATCTCATGCGGGTAGCTGTAAAACCGTCGCTCCGGTTCGGGAATTCCGACTTCACGGAACAGCTCCAGAGTCTGCCTTTTGGCTTCTGCGCTGCTCACTCGCTGGTGCCGAATGATCGCTTCCGTGACCTGATATCCGACACGAAAAACCGGATTCAGACTGGTCCCCGGCTCCTGAAAAATCATGCTGATCTGGCTTCCCCGAATGTCCCGCATCTGACGCTCAGGAATTCGGACCAGATCTTTCCCAAGGTAGCTGATGACTCCTCCCGCAATTTCTGCGCTCGCCTGCGGAAGCAGTCGCATGATCGACAGGGATGTCACCGATTTGCCCGAGCCTGACTCTCCGACCAGCCCGAGTGTCTCCCCCTTCGCGATTCGAATCGAGAGATCGTCGACCGCTTTCACCAGTCCATCATCGGTGTGAAACACCGTTTTGAGGTGGTCGATCTCAAGAAGGGCCGGCTCGACTGTCATATCGGATCCTGAACTGAGAAATGGAACTCGTGAATTCACCTGCGAAGTCATTCCTGGAAACTGTTGGCTGTGGTCGAAGTCACTCGCAGCTACTTTGACTTCGATCGTGACGAACCGCGACGCTTTTTGTCATTCTTTCGACTGCTTTGAGGTTGTGGCAACTCCTTCGCAGAGCCAGATGGGATGTTGACACCTTTTTTACGGTATCCCTCGGCCAGCGCACGAAATCGTTCCAGCGTTTCGGGGCTGACGTGATGTTCAATTCCCTCGGAGTCGATGGCAGCGATTCGCTCCGGGACGCCGATGGAGAGCAGGAAATGATACACCAGTTGGTGCCGTTCCTGGGACTCAGCAGCAAGGCGGGCCCCCTTTTCTGTCAGCACGACGGGCCTGTATGGCTCGGTATCGACAAACCCTTCCTTTTTGAGACGGCTGATGATTTTTGTCACCGTAACATGGCTGACTGCAAATCGTTCGGCCAGATCGACGACGCGGCAGTTCCCTCGAAGTTCCTGAATTTCCGCGACCGCTTCGACATAGTCCTCCGCAGTTTCGGTGGAGTGGTCCTTTCGCGTCCGGCGATGTCGGGCTGCAATCCTGTTTGAATTTGTCGGGGACATTGCGGGCTTCAAAGTCCGTCTCTGATTCATGTTCCGGTGAGAGTGTGATTCTCTGCTGCACGTTCTACCGCATCTGTCCAATTCCGTACAGGACGATTTGATTGGTAAGGGGATTGACGAAGATTGTAGCCAATGCTACTTTTTGCGTATCGAATGTAGCAATGGCTACAATATGTGTGCGGACTTCGGAAGGCGCAACAGAAATGGCCCGACACCATCCACTTCGCTTCATTGCGTCCCCTTCCTTCGTGTCAGCGACGAAACGAGGCTTTACGCTCATTGAATTGCTCGTCGTGATCGCGATTATCGGTGTGCTGGTGTCGCTACTACTTCCGGCGGTGCAACAGGCTCGGGAAGCTGCCAGACGCAGTCAGTGCAGGAACAATCTCAAACAGCTGGGACTGGCGCTTCACAACTACCAAGAGACGCATCAGGTGTTTCCTGCGTCGTACTACGCAGATACAAGACATCCCAGTCGTGATCCCGAGACCTACGATGGTCCAGGGGGCTTTGGGTGGGGTGTGATGCTCGCCCCATTTTTGGATGCAAGCCCTTTGTATGTCCGTCTGGACCTGGATCGTCCCTGCTGGGACGCGGTGAATGCGTCCCTCGTTCAGGCGGTCCTGCCGGTCTTTCTTTGCCCGAGTGCCACAGGGACTGATGGGCCGGTCATTGTCCGGGATGGGGAGGGGAACTCCGCAACGGAGCTGGCTCGATTGGGGCGAAGCACCTATGTCTGTAATGCTGGTCAGGATGAGCCGTGGGGCTATCAGGTCGAGGATTATTCCGGGATTGCTGACGGGCCGCTTTATCGGAATTCCCGGACGAGTGCACGCGATGTGACGGACGGACTAAGTAACACCGTCTTTCTGGGCGAACATGCCCCGGTACTCAGTTCAAAAACCTGGGTTGGTGTTGTTCCCGGTGCTGCAGTCTGCACCAACAATCCCGACCGGTTCCCGATTACCCAATGTGATCTGGCCGCGACGCTGGTCAATGTTCATGCGGGACCCGCGCAGTCGGAGTTTGATCCCGATATCGGATTCGCCCCGGTACATCCTCCGAACAATCCTCTCAGCCATGTCTGTCAGATGTACTCTGAACACGTCGGAGGATGCCATGTCGCGATGGGGGACGGGAGCGTCCGGTTCGTTTCTCAGTTTGTCAATCACGACACGTGGGCCGGGCTGGCATCAATCGGAAAAGGGGAAGTGATCGGCGAATTTTAGGCACCCGTTGGGGATGCTGGTCTCCTCGACTCTTCGACACTGTTCCCTGTCAAAGGCCGGATTCCGGATTGAATGGGTTTTCTTAACCTTCTGTTCAAAGCTCCGAATGATGTCTGATCACCAGCGACAGCAAATTCTGATCTTCGGCCTGATCCTGTTTGTGGGGATCGGGGGATGGATCGCCTTTCGAGAGTGGATTCGTCCGGCGGCAGTGGAGTTTGACAATCTGAAATACATTCAGATGCTCACAACGGCGGTCTCCAATCGAAATCAGGAGTGGGTTGCTCAGGTCGAAGCGGCTGTGCAACAGCAGTTCGACGAGAAGCAAATGTCGGCTCAGGAGCACCGTGAGTTTCAAAAGATCATCGCTCTCTCCCGAGACTTGCAGTGGGAGCAGGCGGATCGTGCCTGTTTCAGGCTGGCAGAAGCGCAACTCAGTCGCCGTCGGTCACGCGGAGCGACCAGCGAACACTCCCATCTCCATTCCGATCATTCTTCAGGAATGTCTCATCACCACTGACGGTGTTGGTTGAAAACTCCGGAAAATCGGCTTGTACTTCCGGACGGTATTGCACACGGGTGGTGGCGTTTCGTTTCAGTCTTGCGGTCCCTGTCTCGTCTCGTGGGGGGCACCGCCCATCTGAAGCTGAAGGGTGATTTCGGTCTCCATCAGGCCTTCCCCCATCATGTCAGCGGAAACAGCGGAGTGTTCATCCAGCGTCCTTGGCTCACGTTGCACTTCAACGAAGCGATTTTCGGCTCGTGGACGTTCTCGTCGCTTCGCGGCGACAAGGACATGGTCATATCCAGATTTGCTTTTTTAAAAGATGGCGGGTTGCCGGCGGTTTGCTGACGTCTAAAATTGCTGCTCATGCGACTGTTTGTTGCAAAGTTTTTGTTGGAAAAGGCTTGTGGTGTTCTTTCTGGGTGGTTTTGAGGTGAACTGCGTGGAATTTTGAATTTCTCGCCAAATTCCATGTCCCACAAAACACACGCACGAACCATGTAACTATGGAGGTTCGTCGTTTCTGCAACTGACGTGTACATATGTCTCGGTCGGCAGGCTATTTTTCTGACAAGTCCTCAGCACACGATTCCCCAAGCTCAGACCCGTCGAGGGAACCTGCGTTTCTGAGGGATCTCTCAAGTGCATACCGGGATGCTTATGCGAGTGCTTTGGCGATCGTGGGAAATCGGCCCGATGCCGATGATGTCATGCAGGAAGTCTGCATTGTTCTCTGGAAGAAATATGACGAATTCGAGCAGGGAACAGACTTTCGGAAATGGGCATGCAGTATCGCGTACAACGTTGCCAAGTCGTATTCCCGCAAAATGCGGAGGCAATCCAGCGGTCTGACGGATCTGGCACTCTCTCGAATTGAACAGATCCGCACCGCCAGTGCCGAGCTTCTCGAGTTGCGGCGGGAGGTGCTTCGGGACTGTCTTCAAAAACTGAATGCGACTGATCGCACAATTCTCTCCGAGTACTACGGCCGTCCTGTTTCTCAGGTGGAGTATGCCCGATCGCAAGGCAAGCCGGTTGCCACACTTTATACCCGCCTGAAACGAATTCGACGTAAGTTGAATGAATGTATCAGCCGAACCATGGGGCGGGGGGGCTGATCATGGCGGGAGCGTATCCAACACCTCGCGAAGAAGCGCGGATGCTTGCCGATGCGATGTTCGATCGCTGCGCGACTTCAGCAGATATTCAGCGACTCAACGAGCTTTTAACGACGGATCTCGGAAGTCTGCAGGCCTACGTCGAGCAGCTTGATTTTCATGGAGAATTGATTGAGCAGGCTGCAGAAGAACGGCCTGAAAATTTCGCAGCTTCGCTGATGAATCAGATTGAACGGGTGACAGCCCTTCGGGAGTCTCGATTGAACTGGATGCTGGCAGGTGGGACCGTTGCCTCGATCGCCCTGGTTCTTGGGCTAATCGGTGTCCTGTTCAGTCCCCGCTTTTTTTCGGGCGCGAGCATCGGTACCGTTGCTAACCTCTCTTCGGAAGTTGAAAGCCGGACGCCCATTGAACTCGGGCAGATCGTTCGTCAGGGGAAGAAACTGAATATCCAAAAGGGAGTTGCCACACTCCAACTCCCCGGAGTCACCCTGGATCTGACCGGTCCTACAACAGTCCAGCTGACAGATGTTCGCAATGTGGAGCTGATTTCAGGCCGACTTCATGCACACGTTTCCGAGGGAGGTCGAGGGTTCACTGTTCGTACCAGAGACAGCGTGATTGTCGATCTGGGGACCGAGTTCATCGTGGCGCATGCCCCAGATCAGGGAACCGAAGTGAGTGTTCGGAAAGGGCGCGTGCAGGCGAGTCTTCTGAACTGGGCTCGCGTTCCGGAGAAGGTGCTGAACGTGACGACCGAGCGGAGTGCCTTGCTCTCCCGGACGGAGAATGTGGCCCGTGAGATTCATTACCGTCCAGGCGAATTTGAAAAGATCGATCGACTTCGTGGATCGATCAAATCCATTGAAGGGATGTTGCGGACTGTTGAAGACATCCCCCGATCGGTGGCGAGCAAGAAGTGTTCGACTCCCAATCACATGCTGGTCATTCCTGAACAGCAACAGGTGACCCTTCAACAGGAGCTTCAGGTCAGCAGTCTCAATGGTTCGGTGACCATTCCCCGTGGAGCCGTTCTGAGCAGCTATCTGATTCACTACGACCCCGACATGTTCATGAACAGGGCACCCCGGGGAGCGGTGACCTTCGACGGCCAGATTGCCGCTGTGCTGGTCGAAGCAGATCCACTGAAGCAGACCGACTCCCAGTTCGGATTGAACGATCTGGAGTATGAGTCAGCGCCTCTGCGGGAACTGGAACTGGACGAAGACGAGGTCCGTATTTCGGACGATCGTCGAACGGTGTCCTTTTATTTCGGCGTCTCCGGCGTGGAGCCGCTTGATCAGGTCCGGGTACTGGTGCTTGCCGGCCAGTCCTCGGGGGGATGAGCCATGATTTTGTCAGTGCCATCCCTGTTTGTCGTCATTCTTCATTTTCAATTAAAGAGAGAGGGAATCCATGACGCGTCAAAAGTTTCATTGTCACCGTGGCTTTACATTGATTGAGCTGCTGGTGGTCATCGCGATCATCGCCGTTCTGATCGCGCTGCTTCTGCCCGCGGTGCAGCAGGCCCGGGAAGCAGCCCGTCGCAGTCAGTGCAAGAACAATCTGAAGCAGATTGGTCTGGCACTGCACAATTATCATGACACGTATCAGTCTCTTCCGTTTGGCTCTGTCTTTTTCCGTCTCAATGCCAACGAGCAGATCGGTACCAATCCAGGAGGTGGGGCTGTCAACCACGGGCACTGGTCATGGTCTTCGATGATCCTGCCATACGCTGATCAGGCTGCCTTGTTTCAGACATTGGAAGTGGGGAAACGCTCTCCGGCACAGGCAAATAATATTGCAGGGAAAGAAGGGCTTCTGAGAACCCCCCTTTCACTCTTCCGGTGTCCCAGCGATCCTGGTGCTGAACTGTGTGACTCGGATCGCCGCGTGAACTTGAGTGCGGTCTCATCAACGTTGAACACGGCCACTTCTGAAATTGCCCGCTCCAACTATGCGGCGAACAACGGACACCGCGATATGGGAGGCGGAGTGCTGAACTCGGGTGTCTTCGAACGGGATCACATTCGCAGATTTCGTGACGTGACAGACGGTTTGAGCAATACGATCGCAGTTGGAGAACGTAGCTCAGACAACCTTCGGGGGCTGGCAGCCGTATCTGGACAGTCCTATCAGAGTGCGGCAACCCTGTATGCGACTGGTCCGGACCAGACTCCAGCCAATGGCGTCAACGCAGCAATGGGGCTCGCATACATACCGTTGAATTCGACAAATACTGCCAGCAGTTCTCATCTGTACAAGGGGTTCAGCAGTATGCATACAGGGGGAGCTCACTTCCTGTTCTGCGATGGCTCGGTTCATTTTATCAGTGAGAACATTCAGTGGCGCCACCATGCTGATGATGGAACTCAGATGGGGGCTTATCAGCTGTTGCATAACATGAGCGACGGCATGCCTCCGGTTCAGTTCTGATTGCTGTTGCCCGTCCTCTTCCGGGGGGACTTGGGGTGATTCAGATTGCCTGTTTAGCTGCACACACAACGTGTGCAGCTAAACCTCTTTTTCCGAGTTCTATTTGTTTATAAGGGATTAATTCTGTGAGCCGTTTCATTCGATCGATCGCTCCCTTACTTGTCTGCGTCCCGGTTATTGCTGCGGGCTGCGGAGGGGGGAATCAGTTTCAGACAACTCCCGTCAGTGGCGTTGTGACTTGTGGTGGAACTCCAGTCTCAGGCGGGACGATTATGTTTGTCCCTCTGAATACGGATTCAAAAGCAATTTCCGGGAAGCCGGCATCAGGTGAGATCGCAGAGGATGGAAGTTTCACTCTGTCGACCTATGGAAACAACGATGGGGCTATTGTCGGGAAGCATACTGTTCAGGTCCTTCCGCCTGCTCCGAAGGACGACCAGACCAAGCCAGCTCCATTTCCCTGTGCTAACTCGACTCTCGAAATTGAAGTCCAGAAGGGGGCAGGCAATGGATTGAAGATCGAGCTTTAGCGATTGCGGACTTCGTTGTTCCGGGTTTGGTGGGGTTGCTTCAAAGTTTATTTAGTTAATGGGCCCATTTCTTTGGGGAGAGTTTGTTGATCTGGTCAGCAGCTGTGGGGTTTGTCTTATGCCGATTATCAGGAATCGATCTGCCGGATTCACGCTGATTGAACTGCTGGTTGTAATTGCAATTATCGCAGTTCTTGTTGCACTGCTTCTGCCTGCTGTTCAACAGGCTCGGGAAGCGGCCCGTCGCAGCCAATGTCGAAACAATCTCAAGCAGATTGGTCTGGCAATCCACAATTATCATGAGGTGCATCGGTGCCTGATGCCGGGCTGGATTCAAATGAAGAGTGCATCCAATTACACCGTAAATCCCAGTCCGACTGGCCTGCAGATCTATCCTGATTACTCTCCAGCATGGGGATGGGCAGCATTTCTCCTCCCCTATATTGAGCAGATGGCGATCTATCAACATACGATCGGGATGGATCGCCGTCTGGAAAATTTTACAGGGACGGGACAGCACGCCATGACTCCCATTTCGCTGTATCGTTGTCCTTCGGATACGGGGCCCGCAGTTCGGGGGACTGATGTTCATTTTCTTCGGACAGCAACATCAAATTATGCCGCCAGCCATGGTCATCGTTATCTGACCACAGGGGAAGCCAGTCAAAATGCGGCCGGGGGAAAGGCCGGGGAGACAACCGGCCTCTTCTGGGGACATAGTCGCGTGCAGCTCCGTGATATCACCGACGGCGCCAGCAATACCATTGCGATCGGGGAGGCTCGCTACTATCAGGGAAATCATCCTGTTGGAGCCAAGGCGTGGGCCGGCTGTGCAAAAGGGGGAGACACGGACTGTGTTGATGACATTAACTGCAGTGGACGTGCGGCGATCAACACCATGTCTTCCAATGGAGATGTTCAGCGCGAGTCATTCAGCAGCGAGCATACCGGAGGTGCCCATTTTCTGCTGGCAGATGGATCAGTCCGTTTCATCAGTGAAACGATCGATTACAAGACAGATGGGGACAGTAACTCCAGTATCGCAGACAGCACTTATGAATATCTTCTAAGTCGTGAAGACGGAGCCGTTGTCGGACAGTTCTGATTTGGAATCAGCTCAAAGAAAAGTACTCCGTCTGCAGTCATGGAGCCTGTCTCTTTTCTCGAGTTCAACGGTCTCGCAAATGCTGGAGAGATGCGAATGGATTATCTTTCTCCTCGTCGTCCTCGAAAAGCATTTCCATCCATCCTGCAGTGTGCGGTTCTGTTTGTGCCTGCAGGGTGTGGGGCGAAGACTGATCTTCCTCTTGCACCCGTTTCCGGAACAATCACGATCAATCAGGTGCCCGCTCCCAATCTGTCGGTCATTTTTCAGCCTGAAAAGGGAAGACCGTCCATGGCGATCACGGATGAATCCGGGAGGTATGAGCTGCGCTATTCGCAGGAACATAGTGGGGCGTTGATTGGACGGCACACTGTATTAATCTCTTCTGGCGATGTTTCGGATGCGGGCGTTGCGCGGTCTTCACGGGTCTCGATCCCGGAGGAATACAACCGCCGTTCAATGCTGAGTGCCGAAGTCAAATCAGGAAGGAACCGATTTGACTTCGATCTGAAGATTTCGTCCCCATGATCCCAGTTGTTTTTGAGAGTTGGGGATGAGGTTGCGCGAATGGGATCGCTTCCGGAGGCCGAACCAGAGATGGTGGCCTCTGCGACTTAAGGGAGTTCAGACCCGCTGAAAATGACGCAGGCTGCCGGTTCATCGCCGACAGCCTGCAAGATCAACTGAGCGGGTTCAGATGGGAGGCTCGATCAGTTCGAAGCCTCTTCCGCTTTGAGTTCCTTGATTTCAATGTTGCGGAACTCAACGGGATCATTGTGGCCAGCGAATCCGAAATGGCCCTTGGTCAGATCCTTGCCGGGGTGGGGTGTTCCGCCCATGAACTCCGTCACTGTCGAGACATCTCCGTCCAGAATGATACTGCCATTGAGTTCAACCGTAATCCGTGGACCTTTGACGGTCACGACCTGATAGTTCCACTCACCGGTCGGGCGGAGATATCCCCGGACTGCGGGAATCATGCCATAGACGGATCCGTGAGCCTGACGGGGATCGATGGTCTTGTACTTTTCGTGCTCGGAGTCGAGGACCTGCACCTCAGTCATCCCGTCATACGCTGCATTCCCCTTTCCGGGGTAGCGAATTGCGAGTCCGTTGTTTCCAGCAGGAGGCAGTTTGAAATCGAGGCGGACAACGAAGTCGTCATATTCCTTCTCGGTGTAGAGAACGCCCCCTTTTCCGGTTTTCCCTTTCAGGACACCATCGACGACTTCGTAGCTATCGATTCCACCTGTCCAGCCGGTGAAGTCTTTTCCGTTGAAGATCGAGGTGAAGCCGGAATCTCCCTTGCGGAGAATTTCATTGGCTTCATCGCTGGGGATTTCGCGGAGATAGATATTCTTCCACTGAATCTCAGACCCGTGGGTCTGCAGCTGGATTTCTCCACTCTTCGGGAGAGGGAGCTTCCTGTTGAAGTAGTTTTCCATGATGGCATTGTCGACGACGAGCTTGCCGTTGAGCCAGACGCTCGTGCGTGCACCGACCTGAACAACCCGGAACGTGTTCCATTCGCCCAGTGCGTTGTCCGCCTTGACCAGAGGGTCCTTGCCGGGCTTGCCGGGGGAATTGTTCCAGAGACCGCCAGACCCCAGCGCACGTTCCGGACCGAGCTTGTCGTCGGTCTGGGTGAAATCCCAAATCTGAACCTGTGGCGTGTTCTTGAGGTAAAGACCGCTGTCCCCTTTGGGGAACATCTTGTAGTCCACGAGGAGTTCGAAATCGCTGAAGGAACGATCGGTCGTCAGATAGACGCCGTGGCCATCGTTGATGATGACGCCATCTTCCACTTTCCAGTGTTTGAGGAGATCTTCGTTCCAGGCCTTCAGAAGTTTGGCTCGCTCCTCTTCTGGCAGATTGGCCAGCTTGACCGGATCGTAATGGGGCATCCCATGCCAGCCACTGAAGTCTTTTCCATTAAACAGAGCGATAAACCCTTCAGGCGGGACATTGTCCTCAGCCACGGCCAGTTGACATATCGCCGTGAGCGCCAGGCAAAATGTGAGGATTCTTTTCAAAGCTCTTCTCCAGTCTCTCGTGAAATCATGGAACAGGAAGGATTGTGTCCATCGCACATCCGGGCCGGACGTCGGGGAGACGTCGTTCAATTGCAGGGAGTCAAGTTCAATTCCCCCTCCGGATGAGCGACAGGATAAGGGGCATTCAACGTACCCAATCTCATTGATAATTGCGATTGAATGCTTTGATTATTCACCGTATCTCTTCTGAATTGCTCATCTTTGGACAGATGAGTGTCGTTTGAGTGCGCATTCCCAGACTGAGGCTCTTTTTTCAGGTCGATTCATTGTGTCAGCTCATGGAAGTCTTGGCTCTGTAGCACTTTGCTGCGGTTTTTCGGGGCTCAACATTGAGATTGTGTCAATTCGCCAACTTGATTTATTCTTCGCGTCGGATTTCTGTCAGGTCGAGCAGTTTCTGCCGGTCTGAACCAGGAATGGGCACCTCAATCGGCAGAATCTGCGGGATGAAAAGAGGCATCCTGTGGACGATGCGAGGTGACCCTCTGTTTCGGGAATCCGCAGTTTGACATGGAGGTTCCGCACCATGGGCGCGAAAATTGCCAGCTTTCTGGCGACATTGATACTCTCGATTCCACTTGCTGCGATCGGATTGATGGCGGTGTTTGGAATTCCGCAGCTGGTTCCCGCCAACAGCGGGCCGATGAATGCGCGAGATACTGTCATTCGGGGTGTCCAGGATGCACTTCAGTGGGGAGAAAGGCCCGTCGATCAACGGGCACCCGGGTTCGAGGACGAGGCTCCTCGTTATGGCTCAGACTTTTCTGATTCCTATCCGCCACCCCGTTCCCCAGCTGGTGGTCCGAATGAACCGCTCCATCACCCAGCGCAGCAACCGCCACGCCAGCAGTACAACCAAAACCAATACGCGTTGAATTCTCAGACAAATACGGGACACGGTCCCGGTTCCCGCCCTCGCTGGGATGATTCGTGGCCGGAGGAACAGCACCG
>CALLWY010000324.1 GCA_938015865.1 uncultured Planctomicrobium sp. | reverse complement strand
CTCGGAACCCCTTCACGCACCGGTGCAGATGGAGTCTCCTGTTCTGAGACGGCTCCGCACCGGTGGGAAGGGATGAGAAGGAAGGATCAGGAGCCCTTGGGGGGCTGTCGATGGGAGGACTGCACAGCGAGGACCGGCTGTGCCCGTTCGCCACTACAGAGAACGACGAGAAGGTTGGAAACGAGCTGGTCCCTTTGCTCTGGGGCTACTTCCAGACTGGCTGCCTGAAGCCGCTGCACAGCATCCTGAACAATCTCGACTGCCCCTTCGACGATGGTCTTCCGGGCATCGATCAGGGCAATCGCCTGCTGTCGCATGAGCATGGACTGTGCAATCTCCGGAGCATAGGTCAGGTCGTTCAGTCGGACATTCAGGACCTGAATTCCTGCCGGATCGACGGCCTGCTGAAGCTCCCGGACGAATTCCGCTTCGACAGTGTCGGATTCCTTTTTCAGGCAGGGAACCGATTCATCCGCGGACTCGTAGGGGAAGCGGGATGCCACCCGTTTGACGACTGCTCCCGCCTGGTCGGACAGAAAGGCCCGATAATTCTCCACATCCAGTGCTGCTTTGACGGTGTCTTTGACACGATAGACCACGACGGCGCTGATCTGGATCGGATTCCCGTTTTTCTCGACGACGGTCGTTCCGTGAATCTCAAGAGTCGTGTCCTGTGTGGAGACGCGATGAATCCTTCGTCCGACGGGATGGATCCAATATATCCCCTGACGCCGAAGCGTGCGGACATACTTTCCGAATCTCAGTACAACGACCTCTTCACGTGGACCGACCACAAGAAATCCAGCCAGAAGAACGGGGGGAAAGAGGCATGAAACCCCGATCACCAGTAACTGCTCGAGAAAGCCTTCGGTCTCCAGGTCATGCTTCAGGTCTTTGTCGTGGTGGTTCATGGGCGCACTCCTGGCCGGTTTGAGATTCAGTGGGGGGGATGAGACCGAAAACGGAGATTGAGCGCCGATGGATGAATTCTTTTCACGATTTTTTCGTTAACTGAGTCTGCTTGATCGCAGCTTCTGAGAAAGGGTCCCCGGAAAGCAAAACGACTCATCCACTCCTCGCCATTGGGAATGGATGAGTCATTTCAAAAACGGTTCGATCAGGTGTTCGGAAGAAACCCCTCACGACCAGTTCGATGTCTCGGATCAGGGAACAGAGATCACGTCGCGAACAGTGATCTCTTTGCTGGCGTCATCGACAACGACAGCGGGAGTCCCTTCGGGCAATCCGGTGACGGTCAGGTCGGTGATGGTGCAGTGGTTGCAGTCACGAACCTGAATGCCGGTGGCCGGTTTGGAGAGGATCAGGTTATTCAATCGGAAGAACTGGCATTTTTCCAGAACGATCGCTCCCTCTTTTGCCTTCAGGTCATGCAGCGTCGAATTGGTCAGCAGGCAATGGGAACAGTTTCGGAAAATCAGCTGACCGACGGTAGCGGCATCACGTGGGTTAAACGCATTCCCCGAGACGACCACCCGGCTGCTGTTCTCGACGATCATGTCGGTTCTTCGAGTGGTGAAGAACGTGTTCCCCGTGACGGTGACATCGATCACCTTGTCGAGCTGAATATTGGTCGTGACTTCGCTGAGGATGTTTCCGGTGATGGTGATCATGTTCGCCCGGTGAGAATCATTTCCGAGAATGCGAATATTGACCCCTCCCACTCCCGGCTGTTTTCTCCCGTACTGGCCGGTGTGTTGAATCGTACAACCGGTAATGGCGACTTCAGCAATGGAGCTTTTGGTTTCGGATGACTGGTCCAGAAGGATGTTCGCGATTCCTGATCCAGAGGCATCATTCGGCATGTTGGATTCAATGTCGCAACCAGTGATGTGCAGATTCCTCACCTCTCCATCCCGGACAACAACACCTCCCGCTTCGTTATAGCTGATGTGACATCCGGTGATGTTGATCTGGTGCAGGTTGACATTGTCCAGAAAGACTCCTGCTCCCCGGTTCCCGTAAATGTGACAGTCCGAAATAAGGACATTCCGATTTCGCTCAGCAAGGCGAATACCGTGATGAGCGTTTCTGATGGCCACATTCAGAATCGTCGCCTGAATGGTTTTGATGAGTTCAATACCGGATGCCTCTTCGTGGTCTCCGAGAATTTCAAACCCTTCGATCAGCGGCATCCGCTCGTTCCATGTTGCCGGCTTGACCTGTGATGGATTGGCGCTCCCTTGGTGAGAGCCGACCAGTCGAAATGCCGGGCCGGGACCTTTCATGACAATCGTCACCGGGCCATCTGCGCGGATCACCACACCCCCCAGCTTCGTCAGATCAACTTCAATCGTCTTGTCGAACTCATAGCGACCGGCAGGGATGGTCAATTTCCCGTTGGATTCGATGAGCGCGTTCTGAAATCGGTCGCTGGCCGATTCCTGAGCAGCGAGCGAGGCTCCGGGTAAAAGAATGCTGACCACAGTGAGATACGAAAAGAGACTCAGGAAGGTTCTCATGGCGGGCTTTCATTTCTGAGGATTGAAGTGAAGACGGATTGTATCGTAAGAAGAACGGAGCCATTTTTCTCCCGTCCTCTCTGAACGCTCCCTTTCGGCCACTTATTGTCCTGTCAGCAGAAAGGAAATGGGGCCACGATGGAAAGAAACGGGAAGAGCTTTGCTTCATGCGTTCCGTGAGGCGGGCGCAAGTGATGCAGATGCGATCAAGAGAGAGGGAATGAGGGATCATGACGACCCAGAACGCATCATTCCTGTGGCGGTTCCGTCTCGACGTCGTGCCACTTCATTGCCTGCATCATCGGTTCAATTCGCAGGACCACCGTCCCATTCTGGAACAGCCGAACCGTGCCGGTCGATTCCGAAACAGCAATGGCGATGGCATTTGTTGCCTTGGAAATTGCTGCTGCGGCCCAGTGACGTGAACCGAGTCCCTTGGAAAGGGTCAGATCTTCTGCAGGGGCATCGAGAATGCGGCCCGCAGCCATGACGGTCCCATCGCTGGCGATCACGAAGGCCCCGTCAATCTGCGCGAGTTCCTTGA
>CALLWY010000323.1 GCA_938015865.1 uncultured Planctomicrobium sp. | reverse complement strand
GATTGCTCTGGATCAGAATGGTCGGGATCGGTCGGAAATTGCGCGGGAATGGATCAGGACGCTTGTTTCCGCCATTCGAAAGCATGACCAGAAGCACCTGATCACTGTTGGACTGGTCCCCTGGAGCCTTGATCGTCCGGGGCTGACATCCGGTTTTGTCCCGGAAAAAATTGCGGAACATCTCGACTTCATTGCGGTTCATATCTACCCGGAAGCAGATCAGCCGGACGACGCGATGGAGACCCTCAAGGGATTTGCGGTTGCTGGAAAGCCTGTCATCATCGAAGAGATCTTTCCGCTCAAGTGCGGACCGGAGCAGCTGGAAACATTTATTCTCGAAAGCCGCAAGTATTCTTCGGGATGGATTGGCTTTTACTGGGGAAAATCCCCTGAAGATCTTCGTAACGGAAAGACTCTTGGTGAAATGGTCACACTGGCGTGGCTGGAAATGTTTCAGAAGTTGACTCCGGAAATCCTGGGAATCACATCATCAAATACCAATTGATGAGCGGTGATGTGTGATGTGGGAGTTCTCCTCGGCTACGGACTGATTTCAAATTGATCCCGGCATCTGCGACACTGCATCCTGAAGGCGGCCTCAATAAGGAGGTTTTCGACTTTTCCGTTTGCAGTCTCTTCGTGTTGCCGATATGTCATCTGTTTCAGATCGCCCGGACCCCAGTCGTTACGTTGTCGGAATTGACCTGGGGACGACTAACTCCGCTCTCTGCTTTGTTGATTCCCGTTCTGAGTCCCGAACGGTGGAAACATTTCGTATCCCCCAGCTCATCGCTCCGGGGGAAATCGATGCCCGCGAGACGCTCCCCTCCTTTCACTACAGTGCTGCCAAGGGAGAGTTTGCAAGCGGCGCATTGAACCTGCCGTGGAGCGAAACGGAAGAAACAACGGCAGTCGGAGTCTTTGCGCGGGAACAGGGGAAGCTGGTCTCCGGGCGGGTGTCGGAGTCAGCAAAGTCGTGGTTGTGCCACCCGGGAGTCGACCGGACATCGGGGCTTCTCCCCTGGCATGGACTCCCTGATGTTCCCCGGATGTCTCCGGTCGAGGTGAGTGCGGCCTACCTGAAGCACCTGCGATCAGCATGGAATCATGCCCATCCCGGTGATCCGCTCGAAGCACAAGACGTCATCATCACGATCCCGGCTTCTTTTGATGAAGTGGCACGCGAGCTGACGCTGGCTGCCGCTCGTCAGGCAGGGCTTCCGAAAGTGATTCTGATCGAGGAACCGCAGGCTGCCTTTTACGCATGGATCAGCAGCCATCCTGAGGACTGGCAGAATCTGGTAACCCCCGGACAGAACATTCTCGTCTGCGACATCGGGGGAGGGACGTCGGATTTTACCCTGATCCGGGTCCGTTCGGGGAGCAACGGGGAGATCCAGTTCCACCGGGTCGCAGTGGGGGACCATTTGCTTCTGGGGGGAGACAATCTCGACCTGGCACTCGCCCATCATCTGGAACAGCGACTTGCCCCCGGCGGCAAGCTGGAGCCGCGACAGTGGGGGAGCCTGCTTCGCATCTGTCGTCAGGTCAAGGAGACCCTTCTCGGAGAAAATCCTCCCGCCTCATACACAATCACTCTCCCCGGATCGGGGTCGAAGCTGATCGGAGGGGGATTGCAGACTGAAGTCACCCGCGAGGACGTGGTGAACCTGCTGCTGGACGGATTCTTTCCTGATGTCAGTTTGAAGGACGCCCCGCGCAAACGGGCCTCGGGATTTCAGGAGTTCGGACTCCCCTACGCAGCCGACCCCGCTGTCACCCGTCATCTGGCATGGTTTCTGGAGAACCATGGACGTGCTGGTCTGTCGTTGGGAGAAGAGGGATCGACCCGTCCCGACGTGGTCCTCTTCAATGGAGGAGCGTTCCTCTCTCCATTAATTCAGGAACGTATTTTCAATCAGCTGAAGAGGTGGTTCTCTGTCGATGACCCCGATTGGGCTCCGCAGATTCTTCAAAACGATCGGCATGACTTGGCGGTGGCCCGGGGGGCAGCCTACTACGGAATGGTCCGACGGGGAGTCGGTGTCCGCATCGCTGCCGGGCTGCCACGAACCTATTATCTGGGGATCGGAATTGAGTCGGAACAGTCCGGGAATGATGCTTCTGTGCAGGCACTCTGCCTGATGCCGGCCGGTGTTGAGCCGGGGACCGAAGTGCATCTGACGGAGCATGTCTTTCATTTGGCCATCTCAACCCCGGTTGAATTTCCTCTGTTTCATTCAAGCCTGCGGCTGACCGATCGAGAAGGCTCGCTGTCTCCCATCGAGCGGGAACAGCTCACTCCCCTTCCCCCGATACGAACGGTGCTTCGCTCCCGGAAGGACAAACAGGCAGCGACGGTCGCAGTCACGATTCATGCCCAGCTGACCGAAATCGGAACGCTCAGAATCTGGTGTAGCGAGGTCGAAGGAAACCGGACCTGGGAATTACAGTTTGATATTCGTGCAGCGACGCAATCCGACATCGAGGGGCACCGTGGTGAAGGTGAGTCGTCCGGGGTGCTGGATGAGGGAACGGTTCAGCTGGTTCTCGAAGCCCTCAACGACTGCTTTGGCCCTTCCCCCAAGGAGAAACCGTCCGGGCTGGTCAAACGAATTTCGCAGCTACTGGAGCTGCCGCGCGACCAATGGCCGCCGGCGCTGTTGCGGAAGATGTGGGATGAGTTAATGGAACTGGAATCGGGCCGAAAAAAGAGCCCCGAACACGAAGCTCGCTGGCTGAACCTGTTAGGGTTTTCCCTTCGCCCCGGATACGGAATGGCTCTGGATGACTGGCGCGTGGCGGAGTCATGGAAGCGGCTGAGGGGGCAAATGCATCACCCCGGACCTGCGACGCTCACTGAATGGTGGATTCTCTGGCGGCGCATTGCGGGAGGGCTTCCTGCGGGACAGCAGGAAGCGATCGCCGTTCCTCTCATCACACGATTCAAGGATGATCTCAGGAAAAATCGGCACCGGACCGGCGGGCGACGCTCCGGGCATCCACAGGAGCAGACCGAAGCGTGGCGGATGCTCGGTTCGCTGGAACGGCTCCCGCTATCGATGAAAGAAGACCTTGCAACGATTGCTCTGGAGCTGGTGGACCATCCGGACTTGGCTAACCTTCACCCCGCCCTGTTATGGTCCATTGGTCGCATCGGAGCCCGCGTCCCGTTTTACGGGCCTTTGAATGCCGTTGTCGCTGCGGAGAAGGTGGAACGCTGGCTGGAAACGCTGATTTCAACTCGCAAAGGATCTCCCGAACGCTTCTTCTCAGTGATGCAACTGGCACGACGAACTGGCGACCGTTACCGCGACCTCTCCGACAGCCTCCGCAAGCGCGCAGGGAACTGGCTGACCTCTCAGGAGGCCCCTGAAGAGTACATCAGACTGGTGGAAGAGGGGGGCGAACTCGCTCAGCAGATGAGTGCGATCGTCTTCGGGGAGTCACTGCCGATCGGCCTTCGATTGCGGTCTGCAGCGAGCTGATCAGGCCGGTTTAGTCCCGACGTAAAGGGTCGCGATTCCGAATGTCAGCGGGGTGAATGTCGTCTTTTCCAGTCCGCACTCATCCATGATGTCCGCCAGTTCCTGCCCGCAGGGGAATTCGGAGACGGAGGCCGGCAGGTAGTTGTAGGCATCCTGCCGGTTTCTGGCGAAGAGTTGACCAATACGGGGGAGAATGTTTCGGAAGTACCAGCGATAAAGCCCAGCCAGTCCGGGGAAGGTCGGCTGGGAGAATTCCAGAACGGCCACACGCCCACCCGGCTGACAGACCCGGATCATCTCCCTGAGTCCCGCTCTCGTGTCGCTGACATTCCGCAGACCAAACGCAACCGAGACAATCTGAAACCGGTTGTCCTCAAACGGGAGTTGCTGTGTGTCCGCTTCGCTGAACTCGATCGCGGCGCTGTGATCACCCTTCCCTCGTTGCTGGATCTTTTGAAACTTCTCTCGGGCGATGGCCAGCATTTCAGGGGTAAAGTCGGTTCCAAAGACCGGAATCTGTCTGCGACCCGCATTCCAGTAGGCAATGGCCAGATCCCCTGTCCCGGTGCAGACATCAAGAATAGGAGCATCACCGGCCGGAGCCACTTTTTTGACGGTGTAGGAACGCCAGTAGATATCCACTCCGCCGGAAAGCAGGTGGTTCATCAGGTCGTATTTCTGGGAGATCTCCCCGAACATCCGACGAACCCGCTCTCCGGATTTATCAACCTTGGGTGAAGTCGTACTCGCGGATTCAGACATGGGTCATCACATTAATCAATTAAAACTGGTGCCCGGAGGAAATGCATTCTTCGCGGTGGAACTAGTGTCCGTCCATTTCCGGAACCGTATGTTCCACCGATTCCCAACGGGGAGATTCAAATTTTCGTGCAAGACGGGACAACGTCTCCATCGTCGGGAGACAGCGGGCATCGGTCTCGATCCGTCCTGAACTTCCGGTAGCATCGATCAGCAGCCGCGGAGTACGCCGATCGCCATGATTGCTGATTGGATTAGTGACACCGGCCATCTCTCCACACAGTTCCCGTGAGAGGCTGACTTCACGCCAGACAGCGTCCGCATTGCGCAGGTCCGTCTGTGGTCCGACCGCCACCACCAGACTTGCTTCACAGGCCAGCGGCAGTGCACAGACCGCATGAAGCTGCTGGCGGACTTCGTCCGGGGAGGTTGACTCCGTGCTGAAGAAGATGATGTCACGGTGCCCCCCGCACGCAGGCAGATGCAGGTCGACGATCCCACCAGGTGACATTCGCAACCATTCAAGCAGCAGTTTCTCTGTCAGCTCGCAGCAGATCAGCTCTTCGCTGACATCAAAAGAGTGCACACGCGCGGGCCAGAGTGGGCTGGACCGGTGTGTCAGCGTGGTGATGGAAACGGTCGGGAGACCTGAGCGAGATTCGAGGAGACCGGAAACTGCAGCGCATCGGCCGGTTCCCGTCGGCGGAGCCGGCGTGAGTTCTCCTTCAAAAACGATTTCTGCGTCGGCAGGAACATGAAGATCGATGGACCTTGCACGAACCAGATTGATACTTTCGTTTCGCAGGACGCCAGTGAAGTACCAGAAGTCCATCCAGGAAGGGAGCGGAAGACTGGCCGCATACGCAAGCAATGGATCGCCTCCGACTGCGATTGCCAGTGGAAGAGGTCGACGATCAGCTGCGTGAGCCTTCCAGCTGGAAAACGTTGTCCCTTTGGGATTCCAGTGCAGTTGAAGCGTTCCGGGCCCGAGGATTTCCACCGGCATCAGTTCTCCGGTGCTACGCCCCTGCTCCGTTTCCGTAACGACGATCCCTGAGGTGATGAAGCGGCCTGATTCTCCCTCCCAGCAGCGCAATGCAGGGAACGATTGCAGGTCAATCTCATGCCCCAGTTTCACAACCTGCTGGCAATTGCCGCGCCGGACGATCCGGGGCATTACCTTCGCCCGGTCCATACTGCTGGAGCGGAAGCCGAGCTTCCAGTCACGCGGAGCAGGGAGCGGGTCCAGGGCCGTTCGGAGACGCTGAATGACTTCATCATAATGAGAAGCACTGAGCGCCTTGAGAAAGCGGCTTCGGCTTCCCAGTAGATTGGTCACCACCGGAATCGCAGAGCCCTCAGGACGCTCACACAGGATCGCTGGGCCACAGCCACGGAACTCCCGGCAGATCTGATGCGTCAATGCGGAGATTTCCTGATCGGGATCGATGGAGAACGGAATACGTTCCAGTTCTCCCGTATCCCCGGCGGCCTGCAGAAAGTGAGTCAGATCGTCGAATGGCATCAGGAATGGCCACGCATGTCGAACGAGGGGAGCTGCCGGGACGGACAAGACTGTGTCCTGGGTGGGCTGTTTCTGGCGGGCGATCGAGATTTTCCTGAAGCAGGAGAACTCTCAAACCGCCTGAACACCCCGTTAAAGATGGTCAGAACGAACCGACCATGCCGGCAGCCCTGGAATCAGTGCGATTCACATTCCTTCTGATAAGCCTCGTGCGAAAGAAGCTGATCCAGTTCCGCTGGATTGGACATCCGCACCTTGACCATCCATCCAGACCCGTAGGGATCTTCGGAGAGGCGGGAGAGATCGTCCGACAGACCCGAGTTGACTTCGATCACTTCCCCGCTGACGGGAGAGTACAGATCGGAGACCGCTTTGACACTTTCGATTTCACCCATCCCCTCGCCCGCGGTGACAGTCTTTCCGAGCGTGGGAAGTTCCATATGAACGACATCTGTCAGTTCTTTCACGGCAAAGTCACTGATGCCGATTGTGGCGACATCGCCCTCCACCGCGACCCATTCGTGTGTCTTTGCAAATTTGAGCTGTTCAACACTCATCAGTAGATGCCATCCAGATTCAATGGATAAATGAAAGAGTCCTGTTCAATGAACAACAAGGCTCGGTAGAGACAGTTGGAACAACAAACTCGCGTGCAGCAACGGGATTGTCAATCCCGTTCCACCGGACTCCCGGTTGCAGCGGAATGAATTGCAAGGCAGCGACCGCCGCCATCGGACTGGTTCAACTGATTGACCGAAGCTCCGATTGGTTGCGGATTCATTCAGCTGGATTTGACGGCAACGGGACCAGGAGCCCCTTCGGCTGTTGAGCAAACTACGTCTGCGTGTGCGGCGCGGGAGACGCATCCATTTGCCTGCTCGAACTGTTCGATCTTTTCCAGACGACGCTGGTGCCGTCCCCCTTCGAACTCCGTTCGCAGCCAGATTTCGACGATCCGACCCAGCAGCCGATCTCCCAGCATGTCCGCAGAGAGGCACATCACGTTCGCATTGTTGTGCCGACGGCTGTATTCAGCAGTGACATCATCGTGGCAGGTCACCGCCCGGACACCGCAGAATTTGTTGGCTGCGATACACATCCCCATTCCTGTTCCGCAAACGAGGATTCCACGGTCGACCTCTCCGGAAGAGACTGCCTCTGCGACCTTGGAGGCGAAATCCGGATAATCAACGCTTTTCGTATCGTGCGGACCGAAGTCCAGTGCTGTGTGCCCAAGTTCTTCAACTTGGGCGAGAATCTGGCCTTTAACACGGACTCCACGATGGTCGCTGGCAATGGCGACTTTCATTCTTCTGTTCCTTCCCGGCGCCGGATGTTGAGTTCCGACAGCAAATGGTTCAGGCAGTGGGTGATCATGTCCTTACAGCGGAGATACTCATCCATCCCCGCACCAATTGGATCCGGGACATCTTCGGATTGTGGTGAAAGCAGACGGACCTGACTGGACAGCTCCGGGAACGACGACAGCACCGCTTCACGGTGGCTGCGAGTCATCGTCAGGATCTGGTCGCAGTGAGCGAGCAGGTCTTCTGTAACTGGCTGGCTTTCGTGCCCGCTGAGATCGATTCCATCCTTGCGGAGGATTTCGATCGCTTCCGGCGCTGCCGGAGAGCCTCGATACGCTGCCAGCCCAGCCGACACGACAACGTACCCGTGGTCCATCAGTTCATCTTCGCGACAGCGGAGCCTGTCCGCCAGCATTTTTCGGAAAATGGCTTCGGCCATCGGGCTTCGGCAGGTGTTTCCTGTACAGATAAAGAGGTACACTTCACCCGCCAGTCGATGAATCACCCGATCGCTGACAACGCCAACGTGCTCAATCTCAAATTTCTCGCCCCTGACACGAACGACAGTCTGTGAGCCCGAATAACGGGACGGATTTCCGTGAATGACCAGATCCGGGCGGGGGATCCCCTCGGTTTCGGACATGTTTCCCCATTGGCCTGGGCCAAGAATGCTCAGCACCGGGGCATCAACGTTACTGAGAACGTCCTGAACAAAAGGATCAGCCGGGCAATAGAACGCCCTCCCCTGTTCAGTCACCCCCCATGTTTGTGCCCCCTGTGGCCACCGTTGAATCAGGTCATTGGATACGGACGATCCACTTGCATCCCGCAAGATCACTGGTCCCGGCCAGCAGCGACTCGACAATTTCTGGAAGAGTCGCGAGGAACCATCCACGAAATCATTGATGGCACTCGGATGAACCAGCGAAGTTGCCCGAAAGCACGATCGGGATTCCCTCGACTGGGAGAGAGCCCGTACCCCGTCAGCGTGAGTTGCAAGTGCAGCCAGATTCCACCCGCATTCGTCTGGAAGGCAGACAACCTGTCCCGCATTCAGCGCAGCAACGACAGCCTGAACGGCTCTCGTTGGGCTGGCTTCCTGATCAAGGAAAATTTCGCGGGTCATATCTGAAACAGAATCGGAGAGATTGTGGATCTGATTGCTGAAGGTGAACTGGAACTTGGAATGCTCAATCAGGTTAGGAAAAAATGTCCGTCTCTGCGAGCGGCTCACATGGAAATCAACACCGATCCAGAGGACGAGGCCATCGCCCGGCTCCTCGGGGATCTGACTGAGGATCTGAATGTTGTCTTGAAGATGACCGGGGGGTTATGAACGGTGTCACAACTCGCTGTGGAATGATTGACTCCAAGTGATTGTCGACTCCAAACGATAGTCAGCTGGGGTTGTGACCTGATGTACGAAATGCATTTCGAAGCGATCTGAATCCATCAAAACATTGATGGAGGTCTGGCGGTATCGTATCTCTTGGATGACCTGCCAGCAACCACCTTCCTGAAATCCGGATTTCCTCTGAATCGAGGGGAACGACGGGATCGAACCGGAGGGGACCGCACCGAATGGGGGTGTTAGGCATGTCTTCAGGCAGATTTTGCCGGAACTGGGGCAAAATGGAAGTCCTCTGGCGGATGGCAGGTGGTCAAACGCAAAACTGAACGTCGCCGCCACTGCATCGTCTCCCCAATTCGTCCATTTTGGCGGATTGGACGCTGTGAAAAGCCTGATTCGCATTCAGAATGTCAGCAGTCCACTCGCTCTGGAATCGGTCTCAATGTTGAGAGGGGAAGGCCGCCCAGTCCATGCAACTGATTCTGTTACATTACGTTACGTAACAGGTAAAACTTCCCTGAAAGTTGAAATTGGAACAAGAATTCGTTGACAGGTTGATAAGCAGCCTGTAAATGTGATGCATGCCCGTCACTTTTATGGGTCAGCCTGTTTATCAGGACTGTGGCGGTCATCCCATGGTAAGTCTCGGTGAAGCATTGAGGGGTCAAGGTTTCACCAGCGGGACATTTCTTGGGACAGTGTCAGTCTTCGGACTGAAGGAAAAACTCGTGGTGTCTTAGTGTGAGAGATTGGCGTTTTGCGCGCTCAATGAATCGCGGAAGGTGATGTTTCGCCTGCATGTGGCGGAAGTTGCGTTTCCCTCTTCTGGCTCTGGGCTGGCCGGTTTGGATGAAGCGTATCGCACGCAATTGAAACCTCTGTATTCATTGAATTGCAGCAAATGGAACCTTTCTGTTGTCTGGCAGAACCGATTCTGCCGTCTGGCGATGGATTGGATTCGTCGTCCTGGTGGACTGACCGATGGTGGTCATCTGTTCCACGGGACAAGTGACGGAAACTGCGTGTTTCCCCGGTTGGGAGTCGATTTTCCTGCCTGAGGGGGCCGATATCAGTACTGTCACGCGTGAAATTTGCAGATGCAAATTGTGAAGGTGTTCCATGACGGCTGAAAAGAATACTCCCGGTGTTGTGATCACCGGTCTGGGTGTGATTTCGCCTGTTGGGATTGGCAAGGACGCATTCTGGACCAACATGGCTGCCGGGAGATCCGGCATTGGACCTCTGAAATCATTTGCCAGCGAAAATCTCCCCTGCAAACTCGCTGCGGAAATTCATGACTTTGACCCGCTGACCTACGTCTACCAGAAGAAATTCCTGAAGGTCATGTCGCGGGACATCCAGCTGGGGGTGTCGGCTGCAAGTCTGGCGATGAGAGATGCCGGTCTGGCTGCCGGTGACGTCGATCCGGAACGCCTCGGAGTCGAGTTTGGAGCAGGCCACATCGCGTTCTCTCCGGAAGAACTCGCTGAAGCTGCAATGGATTTCAATAACCCCCAGAAGCAGGACGGATATTCCCGCTGGGGGGAAGATTCCCTCGGAAAAATTGCTCCCCTGTGGCTGCTGCGTCAGCTTCCCAATATGCCTGCCTGTCACGTGGCAATCGAACACGATGCCCGGGGACCCAACAACACCATCACCAGTGCCGATGCCTCTGCGCTCCTCGCACTGCAGGAAGCCATGCGCTGCATCAAGCGTGGTCAGGCCGATGTGATGATCGTTGGGGCGTGCAGCTCCAATATCAATCCGGTCGATATCGCCCGCATCAGCCTCATCGACAGCCTTTCCCGTCAGGACGATCCTGAGCAGGGGTGTCGACCGTTTGACCGGGATCGGGACGGAACGATTGTCGGTGAAGGGGCTGCTGTCTTCATTCTGGAAAGCTACGCCCACGCTAAAGCCCGCGGGGCGGAGATCTATTGCGACGTCCTCGCCGTTGGAGCGGGATGTGAT
>CALLWY010000322.1 GCA_938015865.1 uncultured Planctomicrobium sp. | reverse complement strand
CGGACGCGCTGCGGCTGCGGCGGTATCGACATGGCGAAAGAGCCGATAGGCATCGGGGCGCTCGTCTCGAAACTGCTGCATCTGCTGGTCGACAAGCTGGGAGATTTCCGTCTCGAAATCAATTTGCTGATGCGCCTGCCGAAGATGCTGAAGCAATTGTTCCCGTGCGCCCCCGCTGAGAATGGCTTCCAGTCGTGGCGTTAGCAACGGATTTCCGAGATCCCTGATCCATTCGAGGCGCTGAAGGGCGTGTTCAACCACTTCGAGGATCGCCCCCCATTCCTGTTGTCGATATCGGTCGATCGGAGACTCGGACGGAGGGGACGAACGTTGACGAAGCAGCTTGAATGGGACCGCAATGGCATCGCCGACGCGCTGATAAAAGCCGTGAACACCTGCGGACCAGCCCACCCGCTGTTTTCGCCACCAGCTGCGAATCTGATCAATAAAAATAGAATTGGGGAGTGTCGGCCACCGATCGACTTCGACCAGTCGCCCCCCTGCCAGAAGCTGCATTGCTTCCCGAAATTCATGGCTTTTGTCGGAGATTTCCTTCAACCATGATGGAATCCCCTGCTCAGAATGAACGAGGAACGACAATGCCCCGGAAAGGGCCTGCTGCTTCAATTCGTCAAACTTCAGGTGAGAAAGTTCTTCGACGAGTTGCCGTGGCTGGTTCTTCGCTTCGGGAGACTGCTCTCCTTCGGGCCAGAACCGCTCATAAAACGGAAGTCGATTGGACTCTGCTGCGGCCCGGTCATTGGGGGCCAGAAAGACCAGATGAGGATTGAGACCTGTCTCTTCGCAAAAGGTTTTCATCCAGACAGGCCAGTATTCTTCGTCTTCCGGAAGCAGGACCTGATTAAAGATGACAATGACCAGCTTTCCTTCTTCGGCAGCCTTTCGAAAGAACTCCTTGATTGCAGCATCGTTGTATTTCTGCTGTGTGAGGACAGCAATGAGAACATCCGCACTCTGACGAATGGCATCCGCACGTTCCCAGTTGATCACCTCCACACTATCGATATCCGGGGTGTCGAGAATGATGAGATTTTCGGGAGTTCGCTCATTGACCTGATAGAACAGTCGGTGCTGGGAATCGGCCTGCAGCGGCTTTCGGGGATCAGAAAAGGGTTCGATTTCGAACCCGTCAAACAGCTCTTCCAGTCGCGCATGTTGCGCCAGCCTGTGGGAAAGAATGGCAGTGGGGTGCTTGGTCCCACTCGCTAGCGGGCTTGTCGAGCTGATTTTGTCCCCTGCCAGATGATTAAAAATAACGCTCTTTCCGATATTGGTTCCGCCAACAACAGCTGCAATCAGAAAGGGTTGCTTTCCAAGCTGGGGAAGGAGCTTGCGGCGCAACAATTCATACCATTCCCGCTCCTGCATTGGGGGCAACTGGAGAATGCTCTGACGATGATCCAGCCTTCTGAGTGAGGACATCAGTTCGTCGAGCAGTTGTGTCAGTCGATCTGAAAACGATTGCATTCGGCGCTGGCTGCAAGGTGCGGGATGAAGATCGGAAGAAAATTTTTGTGCTACATGTGCGTGTGCAGGCGTTCATGTTTTAGTGACAGCTAAGGCACCTGCCTACCTGAAGTCGCTCGCTCAGTTTCACTTTCTCAATGTTATCGACTCTCAATGTTGTCAACGAAAGGTGATTCGACCGCAGCTTCAGGTTCAGGAGGAGCCTTGAGTCATTCTATTCGAAGATCCTGCGCCCCGCTGTGGTCCGATGATCTGAAAATTCATCGTTTTTTGAGGCATCTGTCGTGATGCGCCCCCGCAATCCGGGGGAAATGACCTTTTCGCGGTAATTCCAACGTCGCTGTTTCGCATTCACAGCGTTTTGCCAGGACGAGACGTGAAAGAGAAATTGACTCGAAGAAGTGGAGCGACCACGCTGGGGCAAAATTGCACTCATGAAACATTCCAAGATTCCGGCAAACCTTGATCTGATCTCGCCCGGCCGGTAAAAGTCATGTGAAGTGCTGAACGAAAAGCTCCGCAGGAATCGGAATCGAACTCACGTGTCCTTTTAAGAACTCGGGGGGCAATTCCCTTCGATTTCAGTGATGAGCAAGAGAGTTCTGCTTCTCAGATGGCAAGGAGTACATTTAATCGCATTGAAGAAATGAAATTTCCCCCTGCTTCGACAAGTCGACCGCAAAAATAACAGAATCGATCTGTCGGTCGCATCGTTCCCTCCCCCGCCAGTTGGTCTCTGCCCACCACTTACATTCCCCATGTTGGAGGCCTGTTTTGATCGACTTCCAAAGATCTTTCAGATTCCTCGTTCTTTTGGGGGGGATTTGTTTCCCCGGAATCAGTGCCGCTGTCTCGCTGGGAGACGAATCATCGCTGACGTTTGAGCGGGACATCCGTCCCATCCTCCGCGCTCACTGTCTCGATTGTCATGGGGCAACTGACAGTCACGAGGGCAATCTTGACCTTCGGCTTGTCCGATTGATGCAGCAGGGTGGGGATTCCGGTCCGGCGATCGTTCCAGGTAAGCCTGATGAAAGTCTGATCATTCAGAGAATTCGTGATGGCGAAATGCCTCCCGGAGAGGCCAAGGTCCCTGCCGAGGAACTGAAAATCCTTGAGAACTGGATCGCAGCGGGTGCCCCGACGACTCGCCCGGAACCGGAATCGATCGGCCCGGGAGTGCCACTCCTGCCGGAAGAAAGGGAATGGTGGTCGTTCAAGCCATTGGTCAAACCCCCAGTTCCGGGAATTTCCGACAACACGCGTATCCGCACGCCTGTCGATTCATTCCTGCAGGCTGCTATGCCGGAAGGACTCACCTTCTCGCCTGACGCACCTCGCCGCACGCAGATGCTGAGGCTCTGTCTGGACCTGACAGGTCTTCCGCCAACTCCGGAACAGCTACAGGCATTTTTGAACGATGACCGGGAAGATGCGTATGAGCGGCTCGTCGACGAGTTGCTGGCATCTCCTCACTATGGGGAGCGCTGGGGGCGTCACTGGCTGGATGTCGCGGGATACGCCGACACGGAAGGGGGAGCCGAAAATGACGCCGTTCGGACATGGGCCTATCGATATCGGGACTATGTCATTCGCTCTTTCAATTCCAACAAGCCTTTCGACCGGTTTATTCATGAGCAATTGGCCGGAGATGAACTGGCAGGTCCGATTCAGGGGGACCTGAATCCCGAACAGACCGAACTGCTGACGGCAACCGGGTTCCTGCGGATGGCTGCGGATGGAACGGGCAGCGGGAACAATACCCCGGAAGCCAGGAATCTCGTCATCGCTGACACGCTTCAGATTGTCAGTACGTCTCTACTGGGGCTGACAGTTGCTTGCGCCCAATGCCATGATCACCGCTATGACCCCATCTCTCAGACGGACTATTTTGCACTGCGTGCCATTTTCGAACCGGCACTGGACTGGCAAAACTGGAAAGTTCCCGCTCAGCGGAGGGTTTCTCTCTATACCCAGAAGGACCGGGAAATCGCAGCGGAGATTGAAGCGGAAGCCCAAACTGTTCTGAAGGAGAAAAAGCAGAAGCAGGATCATTACATCGAAGAAGCATTGACCCGTGAGCTTCAGAAGTTCGAGGAGCCGTTACGCGAGCAGTTAAATGTTGCGTTCCACACCCCCGCCGACAAACGGACTCCGGAACAAATCGAACTGCTCAAACTGCATCCAAGTGTGAATATTACACCGGGTGTGCTGTACCAGTACCTTCCCGATGCAGCGAACGAGTTGAAGGAATATGACACTAAAGTCGCTGAAATCCGCGCGAAAATGCCTCCCGAAGAATTCATTCGGGCACTGGTTGAACCCGCAGGACATCTCCCCAAAACGCAGCTGTTTCATCGTGGGGACTATCGACAGCCGAAACAATTTGTCACACCAGCGGCTCTGAGAGTGCTTTGTCCGGAAGACCACTTTGTCACCTTTGCCGAGGATGATCCCGACCTTCCCACAAGTGGTCGCCGACTCGCCTTTGCTCGCTGGCTCACAAGTTGGGAGAACCCGATCACAGCCCGGGTGATTGTGAATCGGGTCTGGATGCATCATTTCGGGAAGGGACTCGTTGAAACTCCCGCAGACTTTGGACGACTTGGAGTTGCACCGACTCACCCCGAACTGCTCGACTGGCTGGCTGCGGAATTCATCTCTTCGGGCTGGGATTTGAAGCATCTGCATCGGCTCATGGTCCTCTCAACGGCGTATCGCCAGTCTTCGGTCCGCGACCCGCAAAAGTTGGAGATCGATGACTCGAATCGTTACTACTGGCGGAAGAATGTCACCCGGCTCGATGCGGAGGCGGTACGGGATCGGATGTTGTCGGTGACGGGACTGCTCGATCTGACGCAGTTTGGTCCTCCCGTTCCAGTAAAGGAGGGACAGGAGAACTCTGCCGCAAACGCTGCTGTGAACAATCCCTCCACCGAACGTCGCAGCCTGTACATTCAACAGCGCCGCACCCAGCCCGATTCCATGCTCCAGACGTTCGATGCTCCGGTGATGACAGTGAATTGCGAACGGCGCCCTTCATCGACAGTCGCCACGCAATCCCTGATGATGATGAACAGCCCATTTGTGCTGAACCTGTCCCAGGCATTTGCAAATCGAATTCTTCAGACGAATGGGGTGATCCTGTCCGAGGAACAGCGTGCCGGACTGCAGGAAATTCAGGTCGCTCCTGCCGGTCGATGGCAATATGGCTACGGACCGGTTGAGGAATGTCGGACGAATTTCACCTCGTTTCCACTCTTCACCGAGGGAAGCTGGCGGGGGGGACGGAAACTTCCTGATGACCAACTTGGCTGGGCATTTCTGAATGCGTCGGGGGGGCATTGCGGTGTGAATCCGGATTTTGCGGTCATCCGCCGCTGGACAGCTCCGGCCTCTGGTCAGGTGCGAGTCTCCGACGGAGTCTTCTCGCACGCCAGCCCTCATGGTGACGGAGTACGGGGACGAATCATCTCCTCGCAACATGGCTGTCTGGGGGAGTGGTCCATTCACAACCAACAAGTCGAAACCACCACGAATTTCTTCACGGTTGAAGCAGGCGATACGGTGGATTTTGTGACCGATTGCCGGGACAACGTGAACTCGGACAGTTTCCAGTGGGAAGTTTCGCTGGAATTCACGCTTCCTCCGGGAAAGACATTGGTCAGCGAGTCGAAAACCTCCTTTAGCGGAGATCAGAAGACTGCACCGTTGACCGTGGACCATGTTGTCCAGGCATGGGAATCGGCCTACTGCCGCCCCCCCTCCCGCGACGAATTGAATCTGGCGATCTCCTTCCTGAACAGGCAGATCGAAGAGATGACGATTCATCCCCGGGAATTAGGCCAGGGGGTGACCATTTCTCGGCAGGCACTTGCCAATCTGTGTCAGGTGCTGCTGACCTCCAATGAATTCCTTTATCTCGATTGAGTGCTGCCGATGTTGAACTTCAATCTTTCCCGACGGAAGTTGCTGATGGAAAGTGGCATGGGGATCGGGGGCATTGCGCTTGCCTGGCTGCTTCATCAGGAGAATGCCCTTGCAAGTCCCAGCAAGTTGCAGAAAGAGGGCCATCCTAATGACCTGAAGAGTCGTCCTCATCACTTCCCAGCACAGGCTCGGGCGATGATCTCCCTGTTTCAGCATGGAGGCCCCTCGCATGTGGATTTGATGGATCCCAAGCCGGAATTGAGCCGCCTGGACGGGGCCACCTACGAGGGAGACATTCATTTCAGCTTTGTGAACCGGTCGAGCAAGAAGCTCTTCGGCAGTCCGTGGAAGTTTGCCCGTCATGGGGAATGCGGAACTGAGATTTCCGAGTTGCTGCCCCATCTGGCCGGAATCGTTGACGACGTCTGCATCGTGCGATCGATGCACACAGGGGCCAATGCGCATGAAACATCGATCCGATACTTTCATGGCGGAGTTCCGGCCGTTCTCGGTCGGCCAACTCTTGGGGCATGGCTGGTCTATGCACTCGGGTCGGAGAGCCAGAATCTTCCCGCGTATATGGTTCTGACTGATCCCGGCGGACTTCCGGTGGATGGAGTGAGCAACTGGTCCAGCGGTTTCATGCCTCCCCTCTTTCAGGGGACCGTTCTTCGCCCGCAGGAGCCGCGGATTCTGAATCTCGACCCGCCTGTACATCTCAAAGGCGAACTTCAACGGCAAAATCTGGAACTGCTTCACGCACTCAATCAGCGCCATCTCAAGCAGAACCCCGGAGAAGCTGATCTGGAAGCCCGGATTGCGAGCTACGAACTTGCGGCATCGATGCAGACCGCTGCGCACGAAGCACTCGATCTGTCTCAGGAAACAGAGGCGACCCAGCGGATGTATGGTCTCGACGACCCTGAAACCCGGGAATATGGAACCCGCTGTCTGATCGCCCGTCGACTTGTCGAACGCGGGGTCCGTTTTGTTCAGCTGTTCCTCAATTCGCAGCCTTGGGACCACCACAGCAATATTAAGGAGGGACTTCCGTCGATCTGCCGTAAGACCGATCAACCCGCAGCTGCGCTGGTGAAAGACCTCAAACAACGCGGGCTACTGGATTCCACAATCGTTCACTGGGGAGGTGAAATCGGTCGTCTTCCGGTGACAGAAGCAGATGGAGAGGGAGCTGCGCCCGGGCGTGATCACAACGGTCAAGGCTTCAGCATCTGGCTGGCGGGAGGAGGAATCAAGGGAGGCATGACCTTCGGAAAAACCGATGAGGTCGGCCACCATGCCGTTGAAAACGTCATGACTCCCAATGATCTGCAGGCGACAATCATGCACCAGTTCGGACTGGACCATAGTCGCGTGACCTATCGCTATAACGGTCAGGAACAGCAGATCACCAATCAGCGGCAGGCGCGCGTAGTTCGGGAGATCCTTCAGTCCCCCGTTGGGTAACAGGCCGACAGAACGGCTTTCAGATCCCCGGAATGGACCACCAACCTTTGGTCACGATTCGAGCGGTTGCATCAACCGAAAGGGAGGACAACGTTCTTCGTCGCCACTCCTTTTTGCCGATGGAAGCGCGTCATCCCCAATCGCGAGTTCCCGTTCGGTGTCGCATCTCGGACGGAGAGCGCTGAGCGAACGATCCTTGAGAGAGCGAACGACTTCGATCTCGGGTCGGACGGCAGGACGATTTCTGGCCAATCAGGCCGTTTTCAAATTCAGAAACCGTCCACCTGACATGAACATACCGTTCTCACAGGGGCGACACCATTCGATGCGGACTGAGTATTCAAACTCACGAGTATCGCTGGCCATGCGAATGACGACATCACCGGGGACGATGTATCCCTTATGCAATAATCCAATACCAAAGCGGCTGATTTCTCGCGTGACCGCAGAGATGACATTCCCCCGGCTGGTTGTGACTTCTGCAGGCACTGCCAGTTCGAGTCGTTCTGCACTTCGGTTGTGATTAACGTCCGACTTGCCAATGCTGTTCAGCACGTCCTTCAAATCGCTGGCAGTTGGTCGGCTCCATGGATCGGTCATCATGCCCTCACGGGAATACCACGTTCATCTGATCGGAATTCCCTTTCTAATAGAGAATGGGAACTCTCCGTTCCTCCTGTTATGAGAGGAGACTGCTTTATTGAACTTACTTCACGATTCATGTTCGATGCGTGAAATTTCTCAATGCTTCAAGTTGCAGCTATTTTCTCAACATTAAAGGCGTTGCATTCGCCACAATCGAAAAAATTGCTATGAATGAAAATGGGCGAACGGTTACGAATGTGACCGTTCGCCCGGAACATTTGAAATTTGAATGTCTGACTGACTCAGGCCGCCCGCTTGAACTGGATCGCCTGAACTTCTGAATCAGATGGATCGGAAGTGCTGCTGGTGTTCTCTGTCACTTCCAGTGGTGTGGACAGGGAGACCGTTTGGGGCCGATCCACATCGTTCTCATTTGCTGACGAGGTGCTTGCGAGGTCCTCTTCAGAGCGAGACATTCGAATCCCGATGACAGCAGTTACCACGGCGCCAAACAGCCCGATAATCGCCCAGGTCATTCGCCATTGAAAGCTGGTATCCGCCTTGCGGGAAGATGCATTCGAGAGTTCACGCGATGTCTGGTCTGCTTCTTCCCACGAAATCGGAGCTGGTTCGACATTGGAAAGTGTCATGTCCATTGGGACCGGAGGTGCCATCAGCATGGGACGACGCTGACCGAATGTGGCGGCCAGCGACTGATCGTCACTGATCGCGTTCGTGTCCTGAATTGCTTCCGGAGCGAGGATTGAAACATTCGTACCAGCGGGCTCGCTGACGGATTGTGCAATGGCGAACTGTACTCCTGAGTCAATGGCCTGGCCGGTCGATTCAGGCAAATTCAACGGGCGGGCTTCCTGCTTTGGAAGCTCCGTCGTGGTCATATCGAACTCCCGGGGAGGAAGCAGCTCCTGAGCAGGAGATGTCTGGGAGACGCCCTTGCCTGATTTCGATGGACGAATCTCGGGGAGAATGTCCAAAGTGGGCGGAGGCGACTGACTCAGTGCGGCCGAATGGGTGCGACTGACAGAATCCGATGACGCTGCAGATTTGGCAGAAGATTCTGCAATCTGTGCCGGGCGCTGGTCGAGATTGTCGGGCAGCGGGCGCCATGTCGCAAAGAGGTGGTCGTCAAATGGCGATTTTGCTGGTTCGGCGCTCTCATTCGCTTTCGTCGCTGTGGATGGAGCTGCCTCCTGCATCAATGTTGCTTCGGTTGCAGCCTGATATGCCTCTTCTGAGCTGTTTGAGGTCCTCCAGATACTGGCTGCGATCGTTCGAGCCAGCTCGCTTGGATTTTCCTCGCCTGTTGAGAATTCAATTCGATGCTCTTTGGCAATTTTCTCCGCCAGAAGTGCGCTGCGGTAGGCAGCGTGGAGCTCGCCTCGCATCTGATTTGTGTGAGCATCAGAAAGGAGTGCCTGAATCCGGAGCTTTTCCTTTCGGATCTGAATCGCGGCTGCGGATGGAGTCTGAACACTTCTGGCTGCGGTCAGTTCCTTGTTGTTTGATGGCTCAGATTGGGAATTCGCTGTTGCCTCGGGAAACTCTGCTGCAAACGAAGGCCCTGGTTTCTGGCGGCCTTCTGTCGCAGGCAGAGTGACCTTGGATGCTCCCGCTGATTGCTGCTGAGCCCATGGTGCCGTTTCCTGAACGACATCGTCGAGCTTCACTTTTGCGACCGAAGTCGTGGAAGGACTTTCATCCCGACTGAGGGAACGGCTCGGCGGGAAGCGATCCGATTCGTTTGATGGGGATGAAGCAACCCCTTTCGCCCCGGCCTTGATTCCAGCATCATCTGATTGAATTGCAGCGGCAGTAGAGTTGGCAATAGCCTCCCGCTCCCAACGCGACAGTGCTGCCGTTCGTCGGAATTCCTCCTCGAACCACTGTTCAGGAGAATTGGAAGCAGTCGAAGTCATGCGCACTTTCGCTGCCCCGGATTGCGGGCTTCCTGAGCTGGCATCCCGCTGGTCTTCAGAGGGAGATTTTGGGACAGGAGCGTTTGCGAATGGGTCGCTGATGGCCGACTTTTCCGATTTGGAACTCCAAACGTTCCAGAAGCCTGACTTTTGGGCGGGGGCTTCACCGCCAGTGCGGATAATCGACGAAGGGGATCGCTCGGGAGTCGCCCCCCCTGCGACGACAACATTTCCTGGCAACGGCTTTGAGGTCGTTGCTTTCGATTCAGCGACTCGGTCTCCTTGCTCCTCATCGCCTGCTTTTAATACTGCCCGGCCCGCTTCAGCAGCAAGATCAGTGCGTGTGGGATTGTTCAGGCAGCCCACAAGTTGCGTACTGGAAACCCAGCTGACAGCGACCGCGACACTGAGCGCACGGCGTTGCCATTTCGGATGTCTTGCTCGCATCACGATTTCCCCCCTGTGTGATGACTCGTGGACCTGAATGCCGTCTGGACAGGTTCACAAGCCCAGCGCAGGCCTGTGAGCCTGCGAGCAGAGCTCGAAACCTGTTCGGGCAGGATGGTCACACTCTCGCGAAGCATCGGTTCTATCGTCCGGTTTATTTCTGTGGCATGAGCCGATTTGCTCGAAAACGCATATTTTGCCGATTGCACGGGCTGAAACGGTCCAGATTGGGAGGATTTGGGAAATGTGGATTGAAGCGAATCCTCTCGCGTCAACGTGAGCTAACTTCTGAAAGGGACATATAAAACTTCCGCAGGCTGCCTCATGGAATCCATCGAAGCAAAACAACAATCCCCGCCGGTCCGACCTTCAGCCTCTCGCGACTTAACGTGGAAAAAAGCAGGACGAGACGGCGGGACTTACTCAATTGAAGAGATCCGCGATCCAGCACTTCTGAACCAGCGACAGGAGGAGTGGCAGCGTCTTGCCTCATGCACAACGGACCCCAACCCGTTCTATGAGCCCTGGTTTTTTCTCCCCGCTGTGGAACATCTGGGAGAAAACGAGCAGTGGCGAATTCTCCTTGTTTCGCGAACACCGGAAAAAAAGGGGGGGGCGGCGGAGCTGTGCGGATTCTTTCCCCTGATCGAGAAACGATTGTACGGGTGGCTTCCGCAGTGGTCTCTCTGGCAGAACCAGTTCTGCTTTCTAACCAGTCCACTGGTCAAAAAAGATCATATTGCTGACGTCTGGAATGCAGTCTTGCGATACGTTCAGGAGGTTCGTCCCAAGGTTCAGATGCTGGAATTCCCGGTAATTGCGGGTGAAGGAGCGATTCATCATGGCTTGACGATGGTGCTTCGAGAGCATCTGAGCACCACTTATGTCCCCGATCAGTACGTACGAGCGATCACGACCTGTCAAGGTGATGTCGACGCCTATTTCAAGAATGCGCTCGGAGGACATCATGTCCGGGAATACCGACGCTGTCGACGAAAGCTCGAGGCACTCGGGCAGTTGGAGTACCGCCAGGTTTCTGATTCCCGAAATGTGGGCTGCTGGGTGGACTGGTTCCTCGATCTCGAGGCGCAAGGCTGGAAAGCCCGTGCAGGAACAGCAATGAAGCTCCATCCCCGGGAGTCTGAGTTCTTTCGAACGATGGTTCAACGGGGATTCGACGAGGGGCGTGTCCGTCTGGAAGGACTGTTTCTGAATGGGGAGCCGATTGCATTGAAATGCATTCTTCTGGCCTGCCCGACTGCATTCGCCTTCAAGATTGCCTTCGACGAGAAATACCACTCCTTTTCACCCGGGGTGCAGCTGGAATTTGAGAGCTTGCAACATCTGGTGACTATTCCCGGGATTACCAGCTCCGACTCATGTGCGGTTGCCGGTCATCAAATGATCGACCGCTTATGGACAGAGCGTCGTCTTGTCCGAAGCCTCATTGTGTCGACCGGTCACCTGACCGGAGACGTTGTTCTTGGGGCGTTGCCCCTGCTCCGTTCTGTCAAAAGGAACCTCCGCCGACGGAAGACGAAAGAGTCCACGCAAACCTGAGAAGACTCAAACCCTCCTTTCAGCGGCGAGACTTCGATGTGAGTCATCCTGTTTGCTGCAACTGGAAAATTTCAGCCCCCGATTCACCAAATCGACCAAGACAAACCCATACTGATTGAGAAAGTCGTTTCCATGGCCACTCAGACTCTGACACCGAATTCTGTCAGCCCCTCCCCGAGCTTGAATGGGGGGAATCCTTCCGTTGCTTCAGGCCTTTTAAAGTTGAACCCGATCGAGTTTGAAAACAACTTCAGCCGAACCCCATTCCTGATCGGGCACAACTTGTGTCAGCATCCCCTTTTTGAAATGGACCGGATTCTGGAACTGGCTCGCACCTTGCCGGAGTCCTGTATCGAGTACAACGCTGGGAACATTCCCATCAGCATTGAGCACTCCCAGACCCCACGGAACGGCCTGAGTGCAGAAGAAACAATCCGGCGAATTCAGGAGTGCAAGTCGTGGCTGGTGCTGAAGTATGTGGAAAAAGATCCTGAATACGCGGCTCTTCTCAATCAATGCCTGGAAGAAGTTCGCCCCTATTCCGAGCCGATTGCTCCCGGAATGACTCAGCCACAGGCTTTCCTTTTTGTGACATCCCCGGGGTCTGTCACTCCGTATCACATTGACCCGGAGCACAATTTTCTGCTTCAGATCCGCGGAAGCAAGGAAGTTCGGATGCTGGACGGTCGCGACAAGTCGATTGTCTCCGAGATCGATCTTGAAAACTTTTATTCCGATCGCGGACGCAATTTGAAACTGACGAAGGAGGCGGAAGCGACAGGGTGGCGATTCGACCTCCAGCCAGGACAAGGGCTTCACTTCCCAGTGACGTACCCTCACTGGGTCAAGAACGGAGATGCTGTTTCCGTGTCGTTCAGTATCACCTTTCGCACGCCGGATCTGGACCGTCGACGGGCATTGTATCAGGCAAATGCCGGTCTCCGTGAAAAAGGGTGGAATCCGTGGCCCGTTGGAAAGAGCTACCTTCGCGACGAGGTGATCTATAACGCTTTCCGGTTGAAACGAAAGCTCTTCGGACTCAAAGGCGGAAAATAATACGGACTCGGTCCCCTGCCCTTGTGCCTCTACCCTCGTGGATGACACTTGGCGTGGATTGATTTGAGCCGGCTGTGTTCGACCTGCGTATAGATTTGCGTGGTGCGGATGCTCGCGTGGCCCAGCATCTCCTGCAAGGCCCTGATTTCGGCTCCACCAGCGAGCATGTGAGTCGCGAAGCTGTGGCGAAACGTGTGCGGGCTGATTTTTCCGCTGCATCCGGCCCTGAGGGCGTATCGCTTCACCAGGGCCCAGATGTTCATGCGGGTGAGTGGTCTCCCAGAACGGGTGAGAAACAGGGAATCGCTATCGCGCAGCCGTGCCTGTTTGGGGCGTTCGCGCGTGAGGTAGTCATTGATTGCTTTAATGGCGACAGGGTTGAGCGAGACAATGCGTTCCTTGTTTCCTTTCCCCAGGCACCGGCAGAATCCCTGTTCGAGTTTGACATCCGAGACCGTCATCCCGGCAACCTCAGAGGCTCGGCATCCGGTGGCGTAAAGCATGGTCAGGACGGCGCGGTCCCGTAGCGGAAACTGATCTCCCCATCCAGGAGCATCAAGAATCTCGTCGACTTTCTCCGGGCTCAGGACGGTCGGAAGATATTGCCACAGCTTCGGGGAAGACAGGAGTTCAACCGTGCTCTCTGCGACAATTCCTTCCAGCACCAGATAACGGAAATACATCTTCAGTCCGACCAGCCTGCGGGAAATCGTCGTCGGTTTCAGATTCCTTGCATGGAGTGATTCGACGAAGCCGGCCAGAACCTGAAGATCAACATCCAGAACTGAGCGAATCTGCTGCTCATCCATCCACGAGATAAATTGCTGCAGATCGTTTCGGTAGGCCGCCACAGTATTCGCGGACATCCCGCATTCCGCCTCCAGATAACGCAGAAACGAGGTGAGGTACTGCCCCGGGTGGAGATGAGGCGAAGGGGCTGCCGTGTTGCCAGCAACGGGACGACGACGTGGAGGCATCAAATCACCTGTTCGATGGGAAAGACGGCTTCAGATTTACTCTGGCGGATCACAATCGTACGGAAGCCACGACCAGCACCCGATTCTTGCAGCAAGCACCTGTTCGCCAATCGACAATTCGCCCCCAGTCACTCAAGAATGTGGTTACGGGTTCCGAATATGCAATGCGACTTTGACGGCCAGTAAAACTCTTCCGGTTATCGGGATGCTGATTTCCCGTTGAGCTGAGTGACTTGAATCCGCTGTCTGTCACCCTCTAAAACGAGTCGGATGAATACATCTTCCGACTCTTCCGCCGCCACTTCTGGCGAGGCGAACTCACATTCTCCATCTGCGTTTCCTGAGTTGCCGGAGCGTTTTGACGTCCTCCCGGAGATCCCGGGAGGATGGAGCGCGCAGGAATTTCACGTTGGTTCGCAAACCCTCAGGTTGATGCGGCCGACGAACCCGGACCTGTTTCTGGATGATGCGGACGTTCAGAAAGAGAATGCCCGAAACGATTACATGCCCTATTGGGCATTTCTGTGGCCCAGTGCGGTGAAGATGGCCGCAGCAGTTCAGAATCTGGAATGGGAGGCCGGGACTGAAGTCCTCGAGCTGGGAGCCGGGATCGGATTAGTCGGACTCGCGGCTCTGGCACGGGGATACCGGGTTGTTTTCAGCGACTATGACGCCACCGCACTACATCTCTGCCAGTACAATGCGCATTTGAATGGCCTGGGAGTTCCGGAGACCATCAAACTCGACTGGCGTGATGTCCCCAACAGGACCTTCCCGGTGCTCATCGGATGTGAAATCACCTACGATGCCACACTTCATGAGCCGCTGCTCATATTGATCGGGAAGATGTTGGCTCCCGGTGGCGTCTGCTGGCTTGGAGACCCGGGACGTTTTCAAGGTCCCTTCTTCTATGAAGCCGCAATCCGTCACGGATTCCGTGTCCGTATTCAGGACGAATTCGGGAACGAACATTCCGCTCCCCTGAGCAATCAATTTCAGATTCTCAAGCTCGACCGATCTTCGCCGTCGGTTGTTCCCCGGTGATATACGCGGCAGCGGGTTTGGGACGTCCAAAGAAGTATCCCTGCCCCAGATCAAATCCGAGTCGCTGGCAGGTTTCGCGTTCTTCCGGACATTCAATTCCTTCTGCGATCGTGACGATCGGGACGTCATGACACATGTCCACGAGCATCTTGAGCATTCGATGCTGATATGGATTGGCGAGGTGGACGTCGCGAATCAGACAGGAATCGAATTTGAGATAATCGGGAGGCGTTTTCACCAGTTCAAGGAGCCGAGACTGTCCGGCTCCGAAGTCGTCAAAGGCAATCTTGTATTGAAGGTCCCGAACAGCTGCACAGAATTCTGCTGTCTGTCGGGGATCATTAATCGCTCCTTCGTGGATTTCCACAACGATGTTGAGGTCGGGATAGTTTTCCCGTATCCAACTCAGAGACGGAAGGACATCATCCAGAAACTGTTCGTTAGGATGAGTATTGACGAAGAGAAAGTAGTCCAATGGGAGGAAGTTGGCGTTCTCCACTGCGCTCTTTCGGCAGAGGACGCTGAGTGGGACTTCCTTCTTGACGAGTTCTGCCGTGCGGAACATCGCCGCCGGATTCTCCAGACCAAGCAGATTCGTGCGAGCTAACGCTTCAAATCCCATCGGGCTGGAATCGTAAAGTGGAAAGATCGGCTGAAATGCAGGAGTAATGTGCTCTTCCGTCAGGAGCTGATCCAGCTGGCTGAGGACCCAGTTCGACTCAAGAATGTCGACGGCCTGAGCTGTTTTCTTCAATGCCTCAAGTTCACCCCGAGAATCCCGCTGCGAAGAGACGCGATACTCGACTCGAAATTCAACATTTGCAATTTCGATATGGTCCCCTTCCGCAATCGGAGTGGGCTGTTTGACCTGTTGACGATTCAGATACGTCCCGTTTGTGCTTCCCAGGTCCCGAATGAACAGGTGAGGTCCAATCTGAAGAATTTCTGCGTGCCTCGCAGAGACGCATTGGGAGATAATCTGCAGATCGGATTCGGGCCGCCGTCCAATCAGGAAGGTGGGCGAATCGATCTTGATTTCACTCAGTGACGTCAGCGGAGGAAGGCACCCAATCAAGTACCAGCCATCTCGACTTTTCGAGGTGGATGACGTCGACGCGGGCGAGATGTGCAGGTGTGCGGACATTGCTGAAATCGAGTGCCAAGGGCAGAAACGTAGTCTGGTCCCACTGTCTGAACCAATAAGAGGCTACGTTGTGAATTCGCAGTTGTGGGTATTGATCCCACATCCTCGACCGCAAATTCGATCGCTCGCTCGAGAGTTTGTCGGAGATAGTGAATCAAGGTGATGCACACATTATCCCGGTTGTATGAATCGTTCTGCTTTTGCGGGGCAATCCCCTTCTCTAACTCGACGATAATCCGCATAACCGGTACAGGCCGCCCTCCGAGTCGCCGGTCTGGGATGTTTCTTGTGAAAGGTATTCCGCCTCAACCGAACCGGCACGCCAGATGTTTTGCGTACGAATGTTTATTAAACCTTCACGAAAAAGTGCAGAGTCGTATGTGATTTTGAGAACGACGGCAGGCCGAATCGCACGCCGCCTGCATCGTGATTGGCGGGCAATAAACAACGAAAAAATGAGACGTACTGCGGACGAAGAGAGTTCATTCTGCCGTTTTCAGCCCGATTAACTCCATCCACCCCGAGGGACGTCACACTTGGGTCGCTTCCAGAACCATTCGGTTCCAGTCGACCCCCGCGACCTCCCCGATTCGGACGGGTGAGACAAAAACACGCACCCGTTTGACCCAGTCATCGAATTGCGACATTGCCAACGCCTCAACAACGGGCGACACCTCTTTCAGGGGACGATATTTCTGCTGTTTGGGGAAGAAAATGTCGATGTTGAATTCCACTTCGCGATGCGGCGGGGGGGCATCGATGAGCAAATCGGTCTCCCGCAGGGAGAGCCCTGAATTCCGGTTCAGTATGGAGACCAGTCGATTGGAGATCTGGACCACTTCTGCATAGGGACGCCCCGCAATCTTGTGGAAAATCTCGGTGGACTGATCGTGACTATATTCAGCAGCCTGCTTATACAGGCGGCGTTTCATCCCGAAGACCCCATTCAGTAACGGCTCGGAGGAAGTTCCTGCGGCGATGTCTCGCAAGCGGACAATCATTTCAGCATCGGTCGCACAGAACAGCGACTGGACATCCAGCTGGTCATACAATTCGTAAAAACCGCGTGCAAACATGCTCGTCGCTGATCGGACCGCATGGTGCCAGTAAACCTCGCTGAACATGACATACCGGGCGAAGACCATCAGTTCTGCAGCGGTCTTACCTTTAACAGTAATTGCGAGGGCGTCCCCTGCTTCGTTCAGCGTCAACGATTGAATCAGCCGCTGCCGATCAAAATTCCGTCCGTAGGGGACCCCACAGTGCAAGCTATCCCGATCCAGATAGTCCATCTTGTCGACATCGATCGGGCCGGAAAGTATCGACCGAAGAATCTTCATCCGTGGCGTCCGGGTCTTGGGGACAAGGACGTCAAGAACGTCGCCCGGTTCCAGTTGCCATTCTCTGCGGAGAACGTCAGCCAGTTCAGTCCCGTCGGCAAGGTAACGAGCCGCATAGGCTTCATGATGGGGAAGGTCTCGTAAACCGAGATCTTCTATCGGATGACAGAATGGCCAGTGCCCCAGATCGTGGAGAAGCGAAGCGACAATCAGCAACTCGGCTGAATGCGGATCGATCAACTCACGGAAACGGGGCTCCTTGATCAGCTGTTGAAGGTACCGCAACGCATTGTGATAGACCCCCAATGCATGCTCGAACCGAGTGTGGTTCGCTCCCGGATAGATTTTCGAAACGAGCCCAAGCTGGCTGATGTGTGAGAGCCTCTGAAATTCTTCTGTATCCACCAATGCCCGGACCCGCCTTGTGAACGGGACATTCAGCTCCGGCGGGACCCGAATAAGTTCCCGTCCAGATTGGAGATCTGCCAGTTCCGGGATGTGATCATAAGTGGACATAAAAGTAGAGGGGCTCAGGCAGCTATCGACGACCGGCGATGAAACAAGAGCGATCGATCAAGAAGATTCCACAAAGGAAACGACGTCAGACATCAACGATGTGAAAGCGAGCACAACTTCCGGCCGGCTCGAAATTGGTTGGCTTTCACAATTAATGACTGAATGATCATCCGATGTCTGACGGCTCACCGGGTGTCCGCCGTCGTGACCGGAGCGGGATGAGGGATTTCCAGAAAATTCCGAAGCAGTTCAATCCCCGCTTCGGTCAGGAAGCTTTCCGGGTGAAATTGAACCCCGTGAATGGGATAGTCCCGGTGTCGCAATCCCATTAATTCAGGGGGATGATCGGGATCACGAGTCCAGGCACAGGGAATCAATTCGGGGGGCAGTGTCTCTTCTGGAACAACAAGACTGTGATAACGGGTGCAGACGATCGGGTTGGGAAGCCCTGCGAAGACCCCCTGCCCGTCATGAAAAATCTCCGACGTTTTTCCGTGCATCAGACGCTTGGCCCGGACCACCTGCGCCCCGTAGACATCCGCAATACTCTGATGCCCCAGGCAGACCCCCAGGAGGGGCAATTTCGGACCGAAGTGGGCGATGACCTCCCTGGAGAGCCCCGCTTCCGCAGGAGAGCATGGACCGGGAGAGATAATGATCCGATCTGGCTGGAGCAATTCGATCTCTTCAATCGAGGTCTGATCGTTGCGCTTCACCACAATTTCAAGGCCCGGATCAATCTCTCCAAACCGCTGGACCAGGTTGTAGGTGAACGAGTCGTAATTATCGAGAACAAACAGCATGGTGGATGGCCGTGGGGAAAAGGCACTTGGTCTGACGGAAGGGGAATTTTCACGCTATCGACTATGTCGACAGAAAATCAAGGACAGGAGTTCGGGAACAGCCTCTTCGAAAGCCGGATCATCTATTCGGACGCACCCGCTGGGACCGGAGCATGTCGGCAGAGGATTCAAAATACCGCTGCTGTACCCGTCTCTGCCCTTTCTGTTTCATCAAGTTGATCAGATCGTCCAGATTGGCCTGACAAAATCGACACCCGATTTCGTACAGGTGAAAATCAATATAGGCTGCCAGATCCGGATTGACCGCTCCGCGGGAGTACTCAGCGAGCTGCTCGCGGCTCAGGCAGCTGAGTCGATGGCGTCTCCAGATCTCTCCAATGGAATGCCCCCCTTGATCCCGCTGCTCCAGCAGGACGGCAATCCGTTTTCGAAGAACCGGATCGATTCGCAGCAACTGTTCGATCGCCGCCGAACGATCAACGGAGAGTGATTCGTCCAGGTACGCCAGCAATTCGGAGTCCGCAGGGTGGTCGGCCGGGTTCACTCTCACTCTCCCTGTCCGTCTGGCAGCAAACCTGAATCATGATGATTGGTTGCGACGGTTCTCAATGCTCTGTAGCATACTCCCGCCGGCGCAATTTCGACAGGCTTCCTTTCCGAATCGGAAGATTTCGGACTCGCCGGTGAGGTTGTGGACTGAGTGGGGCAAATTTCCTGGCCCGGTTCGTTCGAAACAGCAGTCCCCCTTACATCGTACACATCGCGAGTTCCATTTTTTGTCAAAAGGGATATCAACGTGGCAGAACTGAGTGTCGAACAGCTGAAGGCTCAGGCCCTGGTCATTCGCCGGGACATCATCAAGATGACTACTGCAGCCAACAGTGGTCATCCCACCAGCAGCTTGTCGGCTGCCGACGTGGTGACAGCGCTCTATTTCGGCGGGTTCATGAAGTTTGATCCAAAGAACCCGAAAGATCCGGGACGGGATCGCTTCATCTTGAGCAAAGGACACGCCTGTCCGGTTCTTTATGCCGCGATGGCACATGCCGGCTACTTCCCGATTGAAGAAACGATGACACTGCGGAAGCTCGGCAGCCCGTACGAAGGCCATCCGAACGTTCGTCGCCTTCCCGGCATCGAAGCAAGTACCGGTTCGCTGGGACAGGGACTCTCGCTGGCAGTGGGACATGCTCTGGCCGCTCGTCTGGACAAATTGAACTTCAACGTCTTCTGCATGCTGGGAGACGGAGAAATGGGTGAAGGTCAGGTCTGGGAAGCGATTGCTTCTGCTGACAAATACAAGCTCGGTAATCTGACTGCCATTATCGACCAGAATGGATATCAACAGACTGGAGCGACCAAGGACGTCCTGTCGCTGCGAGAATTCCAGCCAAAGCTCGAAGCCTTTGGGTGGTATGTTCAGACGATTAACGGGAACGATATGGGTGAAGTGGTGGCTGCACTTAAGCAGGCTGCAACTGTCACGGATCGCCCCAAGTGCATCGTTTCCCAGACCCAGAAGGGCTTTGGAATTCTTCCGCTGCTGAAGGAAGAAGGGGACCTGAACTATCACGGCAAGCCCATTCCAAAGGCACTGGAAGAAAAAGCACTGGCCCTGCTGACATGATCGCTGCCGGGACAGCTGTCCTGATTGCAACGTGACTCCAATTCTCAATTCAGACAGACATCAAACGGGGCTGGTCCCTGTTTCCCCTGCACACAGGAACTCACAATGTATCTTGGCGAATATTATGGATTGAAGATGGGGCCGGCGACGCGTGATGCGTTTGGAGAGGCTCTGAAGGAATATGGGGCAAAGAATCCTGCGGTCGTGACCGTGGACGGGGACGTCGGGAACTCAACCCGAACTGAGCTGTTCGCCCACGCTTTCCCGGATCGTGCTTTCAATGTTGGGATTGCAGAGAGCAATCTCGTCGGTGTCGCAGGTGGTCTGGCTGCATCCGGCAAAATTCCGGTGGTGGCCAGCTTTGCCTGCTTCCTGATGGATAATGCCTTTGACCAGATCCGCATGTCGGTCGCATTCCCCAACACCAACGTCAAGCTGGTCGGGACCCATGCCGGGATCTCCATCGGGGAAGATGGTCCTTCCCAGATGGGGATCGAGGACGTTTCTCTGGCCTGCTCCCTTCCGGGGCTGGTGGTCGTTGTCCCGTCTGATGCGGCCTGTACAACGGCAGCAACTCATGCGATTCTCGACCACAACGGACCAGCCTACCTCCGCGTTGGACGCGGGAAGGTTGCCACGATTTATACTGATGGCATCAAGTTCGAACTCGGAAAGGCCATTGAGGTCCTCTCGGGAACCGATGCGACGATCATTGCCAACGGTTTGATGGTTGCCGGTGCTCTGGATGCTGCCAAGAAGCTGTCCGAAAAGGGGCTGAAGGTTCGTGTGCTCGACATGCACACCGTCAAGCCTCTGGATGTGGACGCGATTACCCGGGCGGCAAAAGAAACCGGTGCGATTGTCGTGGCTGAAGAACACCTTCACCATGGTGGGCTCGGTTCGGTCGTCGCTCAGGCGGTCGTAGAGAACCATCCTGTTCCTATGGAATTCGTCGATGTTGGCGACCGGTACGCCGAGAGTGGTGACCCGCAGGGGCTGCTCGACAAATACGGCCTGACCGGTGACAAGGTGGCCGAAGCGGTCACCAAAGCCATCTCGCGGAAAAAGTAATGTTTTGAAAAGGCCCCTGCCGACAGAATGTCGGCAGGGTTTGTTTTTGGGATTCCTTGGCCCAGCCCCGTGTCGCTGCGATCGTCCCGGATTGCAGCGCCTCGCGAGGCGCACAGCGTTCGATGTCCCCTTGATCCGCTTCCGAACTTTCCGGAACAGCGATCCACCGCGGCTGCTGCAGCTGTTTCGGCAAACGCGACCGGGCCGCGCTTTTGCTTATCCGGAATCCACACATGCGCTCGAGCTGGCTGTTTTCGGCCTTCCGTACTTCGACCCCAAGGGGTTGATCATCGCTGAAGATGACGGAAACCTCGTCGGATTCATCCATGCCGGGTTCGGATTCTCCAGGGATCTCTCTTCACTCGACTACACCATCGGGGTCATCTGCTGCGCGCTTGTCAACCCTGAGTACCAGATGCAGGGGGTCGGGAAGGAACTGGTCAGTCTGGCGGAAGAGTATCTGAAGTCCCGCGGGGCGACATACATTCAGGCGGGGCAATCGCGCTATCGGGATCCGTTTTACTTTGGGATCTACGGAGGGGCCCGGCCGACTGGATTCATGGAGTCGGATCGAGCGGCAGACCCGTTTTTCCGGCGACTGGGGTTTACTCCGATTCAGCGAGTTCCGGTCTTTCAACGGGACCTGACCGATCGGCGAGACCCAATGAACTTCCGCCTGATGGCCTTGCGCCGTCAAACGGAACTGGTCGTGACTGATCAGCCAGAAAAGCCGACGTGGTGGTGGTTCTGCAAGTTCGGCAATATTGAATCGATGCGGTTTCAGCTCGTCGAGAAGAAGACGCAAACGCTGGTCGCCTCTGTGACCGTTGTCGGGCTGGACCATTATATCAATTCATGGAATGAGCGGGCGATTGGACTGGTCGATGTCTTTGTCGAAGAAAAGTTTCGCGGACAGGGATACGGTCAGACTCTGATTCTGGAAGCAATCCGCCGATTGCGGACGGAGATGATCACCCGCGCCGAAATTCACATCCCCGAGGACTTTCAGGATGCCGTGGGGGCGATCACTGCGGCCGGATTTACCCAAGTGGATACCGGGATCATCTATTCCCGGACACAGGAACATCAGCAGATTGCCCCAGCCTGACGTCGCAGCTTTACGTTTGTGCCAGAAAACGAGACGTCATCTCTTCCTGTTCACCAAAAGCGTGACTCGATCGGAAGGGACCAGTTCAAGGACTGTGCTCGTTGATTTAGTCAAACAGGTTCGCATGCAGGCGGGAGCGAAATTCCTGCCATTCCTGAACGTACTGTCGACCATTTTCCCGCTCGACCAGCTCACAAATCCACTCATCCATGCGGCGAAGTCGCTCAGAAAGAACGCGGACAATATTCACAGCGACCTTTTGAGCGATTTCCGAATGTGTCGCAGCCAATTCCGCGTAATTCTCCCGCGACAAGCGGATGGTTTCGACCTTGTCGACAGCACGGACCGATGCGGAGTGGGGGACGGTATCAAAGAATGACATCTCCCCGAAAACGTGTCCGGGTTCCACCAGCGCCAGTCTGTTATCCCGCTTCTGTCCGTGTTTGACTACTTCACAGCTTCCCTGCAATACCACCCAGATGCTGTGGTCGAGATGACCTTCGGTCAGAATCTCTTCTTCCGCCCCGAAATCCTCGAACTGGCTCTTCTGAAGGAGGACCAGCATCTCTTCACAGGACAAATCACGGAGCAGTGAGCATTTCTTCAAGACCTCCTCATGTCGCTGAAATGCCTCACGGGGATCGTGTTGAGCCATTCAAGTCACTCCTCTCAGCGGGATCTCGGAACAAATCGGCATCTTGAGATTCGTGAAATGAACATAGCGTACGGATTGAAAGATTGGGAACGCCTCTTTTCCTGATGCCCTGAGGGGCAACTGGACATGCAGCATAACGCCGGATTGATCGCTACGGATCGTACAGTCCCCCCAGCCGGATTGATTTAGGATGCGGGCTTTGCAGACAGTTGGAAATTGACAGAGTTCCCGCTTATCGGTTGACGATTGATGAAAGATTGGACACGGGGCCGCGTGTTTTGACTTTCCGAAGTCCGACGAAATCGCCCAGTGGTCGCCACAGGTGAGAATGTCGAACGGATTTCCTGACAGCTGATGGAGGAATCAGGAGACGCATCATGTACAGGCACAGACGAAAGACACTTCTCGGAATGCTTTTCGTTGCCGGAATGTGTTGTCTGTGCTGTTCGAATGCTGCCTTTTCTGCAGATCGTTCCCCGGACGAGCCGGGGTGGCTGCCGGTCGTCATTGCCCGGGGAGCGCTTCGCGAGCAGATTGAAGCGATCCCGATTGAACTGCGACCGTATCGCCCTCTGCATTTTTACGGCAACACGGTCCGACGTCTTCACTATCGCGGAACTCCATGGCCGCGACTTGACGAGGTTCTGGCGACTCCTGTTCGAATTGTTCGCCGGCCCAGTCCGGAAGCACTGGCCAAATTCAGAGAACTCCGCATGGATTCCGAAGCTCCGGGGAGAGTGGTCGTGTCCGGAAATCCGCAGTCTCGCCAGTGATCAATACGATTCGGCAAATTGACCTGTCGAGTGGTGACCGAACTCCGCCGCTCCCGGGTATCGTGGTGTCACACGATTCAGAGTGAAGATCCCAGAAAATCGTAACTGCAAAAATATGAACGGGACCGGACAAGTTTGGCTGTCCGGTCCCGTATTTCATTGAGCTGGTTCCAACGGTGCCTTGAGATCGGCATCAGACCTCAAGAATGAGTCGGACCGGGTTTTCGATCGTCTCTTTGACCCGTCGAAGGAAGGAAACAGCCTCGCGACCATCGATCACGCGATGATCATAAGTCAGCGCCAGGTACATCATTGGGCGAATGACGACCTGTCCGTTGACTGCGACCGGGCGATCGAAAATGCCGTGCATTCCCAGAACGCCGCTTTGTGGCGGGTTCACAATGGGAGTGGACAGAAGCGATCCATAGACTCCCCCATTAGTAATGGTGAATGTTCCCCCTTCCAAATCTTCCAGACTGAGCTTGTTTTCCTTCGCCCGCTGTGCGAAGTCAGCAATGGCGAGTTCGATTTCCGCAAAGCTCATCCGCTCCGCATTTCGGAGGACCGGAACGACGAGTCCCTTTCCACCGCCGATGGCGACACCAATATCGTAGTAGTTCTTGAAGACCAGTTCGTTGCCTTCAATCTGGGCTCCAACCTGCGGGTACTGGTTCAGGGCTTCAATGACCGCCTTGACGAAGAAGGACATAAACCCGAGCTTAATACCGTATCGCTTCTGGAATGATTCCTGATGCTGTTCGCGGAGGGCTTTGACGCCGGACATGTCCACTTCGTTGAACGTGGTCAACAGCGCTGCATTGTGCTGAGCCTCGACGAGCCGTTTGGCAATCGTCTGGCGAATCGGAGACATCGGAACCCGGCGTTCTTCCCGTCCCAGAACGGTGACTGGCGCGGGTTGCGCTCCGGACCTGGCAGGAACACTCGGGGTGGGCGTCGCTCCCTTTGTGGGGACATCTTCCTTGAGGACACGGCCGGATGGTCCAGACCCCTTCAAGGCCGTGGTCGGGATCTGCTGTTGTGCGGCAACGCGGGCGGCTGCCGGCATCACGTGGCCGGTTGTCCCGGAAGGAGACGCTGCCGTTTCAGGAGCGGGTTTCTCTGCTGCGGGTGCGGGGGAAGCGGGAGTAGCTTCTCCGTTTTGTGCCGGCTTGGGACCGGGCTCCAGAATTGCGATGACGTCACCAATGGAGGCGGTCTGACCAGCCGGTTTCGAGATCGAGGTCAGGACGCCCGCTTGTGGGGCGGGGACATCGAACGTCGCCTTGTCCGTTTCCAAACCGACCAGGTTCGTGTCGGCGTCGACCCAGGTCCCTTCCTTGACGTACCACTCTCCGATGAACACTTCACTGATCGACTCGCCGACCGCTGGAACCTTAATTTCCACTGGCATCTCTGCTGACCTTCACACTGTGAATTGACTGACAGTTGCGAACCTTGGGATAGGCAAAACAGCCTCGCCGCCTCTTCCTTCGAAGAATGTACAAATCTCCCGATCGAGTTTTTATCCAGGCGGTCGCCAAAAAGCGGCTGAAAAGCTGCTCTGCCGGAACCGCATCACATTAACCATCGACTGGAGAAATGGCTACGGAGGCCCTCCTCATCATAGTCCTCTTACTCCATTTTCGTCATTCGCCCCACCCGGAATTTTGGACATCTTTTACAGATGTTTACCAAAGGGGCATTTGGCCGGCAGAACGCTCGCTGACGTGACCGACTTTTCCGCTGAGTTTTGCGTGGGACCGCTGGTCTCATTTCAGAAAAACAGGCATAATGCAGATTGAATACGTAATCTGCCCCTTTCCCTCCTCCCTACTGAAGGATCTTCCTGCCATGCCACGTTTACGGACGTTCCTGGGTTGCCTGATTCTCTGGCTGAGTCTTCCTGCCCTCGCTACGGCGAGTGACTGGCCCAACTGGAGGGGGCCCTACGGAGATGGCACTGCAGATGCGGGCTCCTATCCACGGGAATGGGGGCCGGACAAAAATCTCCGCTGGACGAAGGAACTCCCCGGAAAGGCGGGGTCGACCCCGATCGTCTGGGGCGACAAAATCGTTGTGACGCTCCCGATCGACGAACAAAACGGCGTCATTTGCCTGAATCGCGATGGGAAGGAACTTTGGCGGGCCACTCTTGGAACCGCCCGGCCCGGGAAACACAAAAAGGGGAGCGGGGCGAATCCGTCTCCGGTCACCGATGGCGAAACGATCTTCGTTTACTATAAGAGTGGGGATTTTGCCGCTCTGGACTGGAACGGAAAGATTCTCTGGCATGAGAATCTTCAGGCAAAATACGGTGAAGACACCCTGTGGTGGGATCTGGGGACGAGTCCAGTCCTGACCCAAAAGCACGTTGTTGTCGCATGTGTCCAGTCCGGGCCGAGCTACCTGGCTGCCTTTGACAAGAAGACCGGCAAGGAGGTCTGGAAGGTCGATCGGAACGTTCCGGCTCCGGAAGAGTCTGCCCAGAGCTATTCGACCCCTGTCGTCACAACGTTTGAGGGGAAGGAGCAGATCATCGTTCTTGGGGCAGACCACGTCACTTGTCACTCCGCTGAGAACGGGAAGGAATTGTGGCGGCTGAGCGGGATGAACCCGGATCAGGAGCGGTTCTGGCGGTCGATTGCCTCTCCAGTTGTCTGTGACGGTATTGTTCTGGCCCCATATGCTCGCGGAAATACGTTGACCGCCATTCGTATGGGCGGTTCCGGGGACATCTCCAAGACCCATGTGCTCTGGTCAGTGAAGCTCGGCTCCGATGTCCCGACTCCGGCCGCCCGCGATGGGAAAGTTTATATTTGCGGCGACAAGGGACAGGTCACCTGTCTGGATGTGAAGACGGGTGAGGAAATCTGGTCTCGTCAACTTGAGAAGAACCGGAATGCATTTAGCGCTTCGCCCACCTTGACCGGCAAGTCGCTGTATCTGATCCGGGAAGATGCAACGACATTTGTTCTGGATGCAGAAACGGGCGAAGTTGTTGCAACCAATTCGCTGGGACGGGATGAGTTCTGTCTGTCAACGCCGGTGTGTGTCGACGGAGAAATCCTGCTTCGCACGTTTGAACAGCTCGTCTGTGTCCAGCAGAAGGATGGGGCTGTTTCACAGCGATAACGATTTGCCAGACGTTCCTTTCATGCGTGGCGAGAATCTGTTGTCTCTGCCTTGTCCATGAAAATGCAACAAGCCCCCGATGACGGGGGCTTGTTTTTTGCACTCTGTCCCGCACGAGACATGGCGGAATGCGCTGTCGGCCCGAAGGATGGGATTACGCAAGCAGATTACTCACAACATGTCCGTGGACATCGGTGAGGCGGTAGTCCCGTCCCTGAAACCGGAACGTCAGGCGTTCGTGGTCGAATCCCAGCAGATGAAGCAGAGTTGCATTCAGGTCATGAACATGGACCGGATCGACGGCGACATTGAATCCCAGTTCGTCGGTCTCTCCGTGAATCCGACCGGCAGCGACTCCTCCCCCTGCCAGCCACATGGAGAAGCAGCGATTATGGTGGTCACGCCCATCGCTCCCCCCCTGCACCATTGGGGTCCGGCCGAATTCTCCGCCCCAGATCACGAGTGTGTCGTCGAGTAAACCTCGCTGCTTGAGATCCTTGACAAGGGCCGCCGTCGGCTGGTCTGTCTCTTTGCAGTTATCGGCCACTCCCCTCGTCAGATTGCCATGCTGGTCCCATGCTTCGTGAAACAGCTGAACGAACCGAACGCCTCTTTCAATCAGCCTCCGTGCCAGCAGGCAGTTTCGGGCATATCCTGCCTCATTCACATTCTTGATTCCATAGGCATCGAGAATGTGCTTCGGTTCTCCAGCGAGATCCATCAGTTCCGGAGCGCTGGATTGAAGGCGGTACGCCATCTCATAGCTTTGAATACGTGCTGAAATGGCGGGGGCGCCATAGGTTCCCAGCGTCTGCTGATTTAACTGGTTCAGGGCATCCAGTGATTCCCTTTGGAGTTGCTGGTCGAAACCGCGGGGATTGGACAAGTACAAAATCGGATCCCCGGAGCTGCGTAACGGGACCCCGCCGTAATGTGAGGGGAGAAATCCGCTCCCGAAGTTGCTGGCTCCGCCGCTGGTTCCTCGTGCGCTGGAAAGAACAACGTAGCCGGGGAGGTTGTCACTTTCACTTCCCAGCCCGTACAAGGTCCAGGCACCAAAACTGGGCCGACCAAATTGCTGAGAACCGGTATTCATCAGAATCTGTGCCGGAGCGTGATTCACAGCATCTGTCTGCATCGAGCGGATCAGGCAGATATCGTCGGCGAGTGTTGCCATGTGAGGAATCGTTTCCCCAAACTCCATTCCGGACTCTCCGTGTCGGGAGAACTTGAACTTTGGCCCCAGGAGAGCTGAGTTGGGATTGATGAACGCCGCTCGATAGCCTTTCAGTAACTCAGCGGGGGGAAGCTGCCCGTCCCGTTTGGCTAGCTCAGGCTTGTAATCAAACATCTCCAGGTGGCTGGGGCCCCCTGCGTGAAACAGGTAAATGACCCGCTTGGCCCGGGGGGTGTGATGCGGTTTGGTGGTCACGCTTTGGGATGAGAATCCCTCTTTGGAAAGAAGGCTGCTCAACGCGATTCCTGCCAGTCCAACTCCGCATTCTCGGAAAAACCATCGGCGTCGCAGGAGGCTCGCCTTGCTTTCCGCAGCCAGCAGTTCGGCAGTTCCAGTTCGATTCGACTGGGATGCTCCAGACTGAAACGGATTAAAGAAAGTCATTTCGTGATCCCCGGGAAATGGAAGTCTTGCCCCAACAGACGCTGGGATCAATTCTTGGTCAGGGTTTCGTCGAGATTGAGGAGAACCCGGCAGGTAATTGTCCAGGCAGCGATGTCGATCGGAGCGGCATGGATTGGGAGATCCTCTACCTGTGTCATGGCGTTAAATGCGATCTGATTCGCTTTCAATTCTCCGTCTACACACCGCTTGCGACTTGTTTCGAGCAGATTCTGGACGATTTCCCTTTCCTGCTGATTTGGGAGACGTCCTGTACACAAACGAAAAGCAAAGTCGATCTGCTCATGAGTTTCTCTCCCCCCATCGCGGAGAACTCGCTGCGCCATTGCCTGAGCGGCTTCGACGAAGATTGTTTCGTTCAGTGTGATGAGGCTCGCCAGTGGAGTTACCGACACTCCCCGGCTGGCCACTGCGAAGTCCCCGTTCGGAGAATCCATCGTGCAGAGGACCGGATCAGGCATGGATCGTTTTCGGAAGACATAGAGCGAGCGTCGGTACCGCTGCGGCCCCGTCGGAGGAATCCAGTCCGTTGGTCTGAAGTAGTTATTGTCAAGCACACTTTGTGGAACAGGTGGATAGATCGGTTTGCCACCAATCGATGGTTCCAACAAGCCGGCGATGGCAAGGACGGAATCCCGGAGAGGCTCCGCTTCCAGCCGAGTCCGTGGACCTCGAGCCAACCACTGGTTCTGAGGATCGATGGCAAGCAACTCTGGTGAAACCTGCGAGGTTTGCAGATAGGTCTGGCTTGTCAGAATGGTTCGAATCAGGTGCTTGTGACTCCATCCATGTTCCATGAAATCGACCGCCAGCCAGTCCAGCAGTTCGCTGTGCTGCGGCAAGGGGGCGCGCGTTCCAAAATCTTCTGGTGTTTCCACCAGACCGGTCCCAAAGATCGCCTGCCAGACTCGATTCACCGCGACACGTGCGGTTAACGTCGATTCCGGAGCGACAAGCCATCGGGCGAAATCCAGTCGTGAATTCAGGCCCTCTTCGGGGACATCGTGCAGTGCTTTCGGAACATGCGGATGCACAATTTGCCTGGGTTGATTCCAGACACCACGATCCAGCAGCGATGTCGTTCTCGCAAATTGGCCTGTCCGTTCCTTAAGATGCAGTACGGACGTTTCTGCTCGAGGAAACGATTTCCATGCTTCTGCAATCTTTTTGTTCACCTCTTCCGCATCTGGCAGAGTCTTTCTCCACGCGGAGAAGATGGTGTGTTCTTGTTCGGGGGTTCGCTGATCAGGTGGGGTTTGAAGTGCAAGAATCGCAGCATGGTCGATTGGAGAGACCGTTGGGGCCTTCTCTGTTGTTGTACTGATTCGTAACCGGCCCAGTATTGTATTGAATCGATCATTTCTCCCACCTGAGTGGTTAAAGCTGAGTTCCAGCTTCAGTTTTGTTCCGGCAGGAAATTCAATTGGGGATTCAAACTGAACTGCTGCGACACTTTCCTGATGACGCAGTCCAGTTCCCCGATCTGCCCTCCATGCGGTGTCATTCTTCCCGTCGATGAGATATTTGACTGGTCCCCGTCTGCGGGCTTTTTTCTTATCGGACTCCGTGCGCCACTCATCTTCTAACTCCCCATCCGGCTCGGAGAAATCTGCCGTGGCGTTTACCATGCGGAGAGGTGTCCACTTCTCTGCCTCAGGTTCCTTGACACTCACCCGCAATTCGCTGATGGCCCATGTCCCGTACGCGCTTCGACCAGGGCCCCCGAAGGGAAGATCGCCATAGGTCAGCGCTTCCAGTCTCAGTCCGGTCACTCCATTGAGTTCGGGCTCGCAAATGATAAAGACGTCCAACTGTGTCGACGGGTGCCCGAGGATCAGAATGGACTGTTCTTCAGCGATCGTTGGATGATTCAGTCCCGATTGGCTCCCCATCTCGATGGGAATAACAGGCGTCCAGTTAATCTGCGAAGCGAGGATGGATTCGCCCCACGCTTTCATCTCGTTCTGCCAGTCAGGGTGCGCCTGTTTGAGAGTCTCTTCTTCCTTCCTGATTGTTTTCTTGATCTTCTGGATTTGCTTCAGCTGTTCTTCGGTATAAACCCAACTCTGCGCTTCGTAGGAATTATTGAGAAAGGCGAATATCCCGAAGTATTCTTCCTGCGAGATGGGATCAAACTTGTGCGAGTGGCAACGGGCACACTGCAGCGACAATCCAAGCACCGCCTTGCCGAGACAATCCATCCGGTCGAAGAGTTCTTCCATCCGGAATTCTTCGGGAATAATCGCCCCTTCCTCATTTGTCATGCTGTTTCGAAGAAATCCCGTGGCGATCATCTGATCCTGGGTCGGGTTGTCCAGAAGATCTCCGGCAATCTGTTCAATGATGAACTGGTTATAAGGCATATCGTTATTGAACGCCCGAACGACCCAGTCTCGCCAGATCCATTGTTCTCTCGGAAGATCCTTTTCATATCCATTGCTGTCTGAATAACGGGCGACATCCAGCCAGTGGCGCGCCCACTTCTCGCCGAAATGAGGCGAGGCCATTAACTGTTCAATCCAGTCATGAATGGCCTTGGGGCGATTAACAGCCGCAGCCTGTTCAAACTTGGATATCTCTTCGGGGGTCGGAGGGAAACCGACCAGATCCAGCGCAATACGACGGCAGAGCGTGGCGTCGTCCGCCTGGGGAGAGTGGCTGAGTCCCTTCTTATTCAGGAAGTTACTGACGATGGCATCGATGGCATTCCCCTGATAGTCCTGATTCTTGACCGGGGGGAGAAAAGCCCAGTGCTCCTGATATCCCGCCCCCTGCTCGATCCATGCTTTCAGAAGCTCTTTCTCCTGCTGTAAAAGAGTCTTTTTCGAGGCCGGAGGGGGCATGACCTCATCGGGGTCGGACGCGAAGATGCGTTGGATCAACAGGCTGGTTCGGGGGTCACCGGGGACGATGGCTTTCGCAGTGATTGCTGCATCGCGATCGTCCAGACGCAATTCCGCTTCGCGCGTGCTGGGGTCAGATCCATGGCAGTAGAAGCACCGGTCAGCCAGAATCGGGCGAATATCCCGATTGAATTCAATCGTCTCCGCGACGCTGCTACGCGGGAGAAGTAATGCGCTAGCAAACAGAACAGCAAAAACCAGTTGTTGCTGGAGCGGCCTCGCCGGTGCCCTCAATCCCGCGAACACCCAACCGATTAAGCGGGGCGCAAACGGACCTTGTTGGGTCTGGAGTCGTGCCGTCGTTCGTTTGGACGGATCGAGGAGAAGGAAGAGGTATTTACAGAAGTGCCAATCATTCACTTTCGGGAAGCAGGTTGCCTTCTGTGAAGGAGAACGCATGCTGGACAGCATTTTTCGACTCCTTGAATTCTGTTCATCGAGATCCCAAACCGGTACCCCATGAGGAACGCCCTCATTGAATGAACCAATGAAGAAGCTGTTTCACGAGGGAGTGGTGAGGGAGGCCTGCGTCTTCACCAGAAGGCCCAATGAATAGAAAAGTATATCGGGCCAGCGGTTCTGACGAGGTTCGAATTGACTCCCGTTTTCCAGCGAGGATGGGGAATTCAATCGATGTTCGTGAGAATTTCAAAAAGATACGACTGAGGACTCAGTGCTCATCCTCAGTGACATACGGAGGGCACGCTGCGGCACGATCGAATTGTCCTTCCGGAACGCTCGAAACAGAGATCAACTGATCAAGTTCGGTCTCGAATCAATGAAGCGACAATTCTTAAATGAAATGTTATCTGTGCGTTCGGGGAGCTTCAACCCTATGCTTAGAAGCCCAGCAAATTCGTTGAGGAAACATCAACGGCAAAGAAGATCGAACGCGATTGAATTGCATGGGCACGTGGGCTCACCTGATGATTCATCATCATGATCAGGATTCGTCCTTGTGTCCCCAACGTCTCTTAAATACGGCTCATTGATTGATCGGATTACGGAATGAATGCTCGAACTGTTGATCCGGGGACCGGTCAATCTGGACCTGATAACTGCCGGAGTTGTTCTCGATCCCATTTCCGAGGTCATTAACTCGCAGGAAGAGTTCCCCGGTCGCACGCGGAATGATTTGATTGTGCCGGCCGATTGAGAAGACTTCGAATGCGGGGCCGCCCCCCTGCCCGTTTCTCTCGGAGGGGACAATCCCCGCCAGTAGTTGTCCGATCGGGTATCCGGCTGCATAGCGAATTGAAATTCCCTGCGGCTCACTCCTCCACGGAGCGGTTGTCTCATCGAGAATCACTTCACCGGTTGCCGTCAGTGTGAGAGGAATTCCTTCGGTGACCCGGAAGCCTGTTGACTGCCAGCCTTGATTGGCAGCGACATTCACCGTCTCTGATTTCTCCAGTTCTTTCACCGGGATCGGGGATAAGACAAATGCGTTCGCAGCGACATCCACCTGATAGTCGAGCCGTCGAATGAATTCCTGCCATTCGGCTTCCAGCAGATTCAGATCTTCTGTAAAGGATTCCTGCAGTACTCGGACGAACGCCGGTCCATCAAGGTGCTGTCCCAGATTTCGAAAACGCTTCTGGTACCGAGGGTGCTTGTCGAGGAATTCGCACGCTGCCCAGCTCCATGCATACGGCATCGGATAGGGCTTGTCCCATTCCGAGAGAGTAAACGCAGCCAGTTGGGCCAGACTCACCGGGCGATTTTGCGTGAGTTCCTGCTGAATCAGTTCGATCCGTCCCAATCCGGGAAACAATTCCGACTCGTCTGGCATCACTCCGAATGTGATCGTTCCATCGGACTGGAGACGATGCGTTCCAAAATATTCTGCCATCCCCTCCAGATACCAGCGGGGAGGATACTGACGCGGCATCGTGGTCATGAAACAATGGG
>CALLWY010000321.1 GCA_938015865.1 uncultured Planctomicrobium sp. | reverse complement strand
CCCCAGTTCCACTCCGGCCACCGGAGGGGCCGCACCGGACTCCTCGAGTGCACGGGGAGGAAACAACCGGTCGGCGATCTGAAAGACCTGTTCCCGGACGGATGACCCTTCCTTTTCGGATTGTCCGGGCGCAGTCTCTCCGGTCGGCATTGGTCTGATGAAGGTCAGGCCAAGGCTGCTGGAGCCGATCGACTTTTGAAAACCGGAGTCGGACATACAAACACGGAACAATCATCTGCACTGAATCGCGGACATCAGGTGTCCGCAGCATTATGCAGAAGCGTTGATTTGAGTTTTTTGTACGGAAGTGAAACGGGGAGGTAAAGTGGGGAACCCACCCTCCGAAAGGACCGTGATGGACCGCACGGCCTGTGAACGGAACTGAAAGGAGTTGGTCATCAAGGCAATCCTTGCCAAAACGGAATCGAGTCCTTGTTGTGTTGTTTGCTAATGACAGGGCTTTGGAAACAGGTCTCCGGAAACGGGTTATCCTCCCTGAATGATGCGCTGGACATCGGATTCGATTGCATCCAGATACCGGGTGATCTGAGCCGCGGTCATTTGAACATCATTCCCGGACGAGAGGACACTGTTCACGGCACTTCGCATCGTCATGTCCGTTACCGGGCCATATTCCAATGAATCGATTCCCTGCTTTGCAGTTGTCCGCAGGGCATGGGCTTTCGGGATCATTCCATGTTCCAGCAGATCGATGAACTCCCGCACCAGGTGGTCCGACTGGCTGAGTTTCTCTCGGAGAGTCAGGCTGTCGAGACTTTCGCCGGTCATGCCTCATCCTCTGGAGACGACATTCAATGGACGATGGGCTTCATGCCGCCGAAATGGATTGCCTCTCAGGTGAGGGTTTGCCAAATCGGAACAGACTCTTCATAGTGCATTTGAACAGGTATTGTAACCTGTTGGGCCTCCCGAACGTCAACCACGTTTCATGAAATCCCATGCGAATTCTGGTGGTCGCTGACATTCATTCCAACTGGTCCGCATTACGCGCAATCCCAGAGGATTTCGATCGTTGTGTCGTCATTGGCGACATTGTCGATTACGGAACCAATCCGATTCCCTGCATTGACTGGGTCAGGAAGAATGCCGATGCCTCCATTCGTGGCAATCACGATCATGCTGTCGCCCAGCATGTGGCTCCGCTGGGGGGGAGTGGATTTCGACGTCTGGCTGCAGCGACACGGCCCCTTCACTGGGACGTGATTGATTCAAAGCGAATGAAGTTTATCGCCCGACTTCCTGTGACAGCGAATTTTCGGGTGCAGGATCACAATCTGTTTCTCATCCATGCCACCCCCCGCGATCCAATGGATGAGTATCTGGGGCCGGATGCTGATGCGTGGGCTCATCGGCTTGCCAATCTCGATGCGGATTTTGTCTGTGTCGGACACTCGCATCTTCCGTTTCATCTCGATCTCGGGCGGGTTCAGGTGGTGAACCCCGGAAGTGTAGGGCAGCCGAGGGATGGAGACTGGCGAGCGAGCTACGCCATCATTGAAGATGGTCGGGTCAGCCTTCATCGGGTTGAGTATGATGTCGATGAATGCATTGCACAGATGGCATCAACAGGAATCCCGGAATGGACCGTTCGGTTGTCCAGTGCCATCCTTCGTACGGGCGGGGGGCTTTCGCGCGAAGAGATGGATGCGATTCTCTAAAGTCTCCAGGACACACACTCAGGAACTGACTTTCAGGTGATTTTCCATGCTGGCCCTTGTCACAGGAGGAGGGGGATTCCTCGGCCGTTACATTGTCGAACAGCTTCTTGAACGCGGTGATCAGGTGCGAATCTTTTCGCGTGGGGACTATCCCGAGCTGGCGGCGATGGGAGTGCAGGTTGTTCAGGGAGATCTGCGGAACAGCGGGGATGTGTCAGAAGTTGTTCAGGGGGTCGATTCTGTCTTTCACGTCGCAGCCGTCCCAGGGATCTGGGGGAAGTGGGCGATGTACTACGGCATTAACACGCTCGGGACCCGACATGTGATTGAGGCCTGCCTGAAACATCAGGTCCAGCGACTTGTCTACACGAGTTCTCCCAGCGTCGTTTACGATGGACGCCCCCATCTCAACGCGGATGAGTCGCTGCCTTATCCCAAGCGTTATCTGTGTCATTACCCACACTCAAAAGCGCTGGCGGAACAGGCGGTTCTGGAGGCCAACGGGAAACAGGGGCTGAAGACGGTCGCCCTGCGCCCGCACCTGATCTGGGGACCACGGGATCAGCACCTGATTCCCAGACTTCTCCAGCGGGCACGAAGTGGTCGGTTGGTTCAGGTCGGTTCGGGAGAGAACTGGATTTCCATGTCGTATGTGGAAAACGCTGCCCGAGCCCATCTGCAGGCCCATGATGCCCTTGTCGTGGGAAATTCCTGTGCAGGCAAGGCTTATTTTGTGAATGAGCCGGAGCCGGTGCGGTTATGGGAGTGGGTCAACCAGATTCTGGCTCTGGGAGGTCTCCCGCCGGTGAAGCGGAAGATTCCGGTTTGGCTGGCATGGAGTGCCGGGGCAGCCTGCGAAGCGGTGGCGAGTTTGACCGGCCGTCAGGACGATCCCCCCATGACACGGTTTCTTGCTTCGCAGCTCAGCCAGTCTCATACCTATTCGATCACCCGGGCCAGAAACGACTTCGGATATGACCCGCAGGTCTCATTTTCTGAAGGGATGAAGCGTCTGGCTGCGGAAATTCAGAATCAGACCGGTGTCCCTGTCTGATTTCAGACTGCCGGAAACCGTCGGAACAACTATCATCTCTTCCGGGATGCCGATCCAACCTGGACCATCGGCCTTCCGACCCCAAGAGCGATTCATGACAGGAAATCAGAACGTGGAACAGCGAACCCTTCCCCGAAATCCGACACGCGCGGTCCGGATCGGGAGTGTGACCATTGGCGACGGGAATCCGATTGCGGTACAGAGTATGACCGCCACTCACACCCGTGACATCGACGCGACAGTGGAACAGATCGACGCGCTGGTGGCGGCCGGTGCAGATGTTGTCCGGGTTGCTGTCGACAGTAAAAAGGATGCGGAGGCCCTTGCGGAAATCTCCCGGCAGGTTCAGGCCAACCTGTCTGTCGACCTGCAGGAGAACTATCGTCTGGCAGAGGCGGTCGCCCCTCACGTTGCCAAGCTCCGTTACAACCCCGGCCATCTCTATCACCACGAACGGGAGAAGCCGTGGCAGGAGAAGGTTCGCTATCTTGTTCAGGTCGCTCGGGACAATGACTGTGCTCTCAGGGTTGGAGTGAACTGCGGATCTGTCGATCCGGACAAGAAGCAGAAGTATGACGAACGGGATTCCATCTCTCCCATGCTGGAGAGTGCTGCCGAGCATTGCGAGTTGCTCGATTCTCTCGACTTTACCCGGTACTGCGTCTCGTTAAAGGACTCTGATCCCAGGAATGTGATCGAAGTCAACCAGCGGTTCGCTGCCATGCGGCCGGATGTTCCCCTTCATCTGGGGGTGACAGAAGCGGGACTCCCCCCGGACGGGATCATCAAGACACGGATTGCCTTTGAACAGCTTATCAGCAAGGGAATTGGCGACACGATCCGGGTTTCACTGACCGTCCCGAATGCACGTAAGCCGGAAGAGATTGAGGCGGGGCGAAAGATCCTCGAAGACATTGCTGCGGGACGCGTTCGATCGGTGGTTGATTTCGGGACCAACAAACTGAACATCATCAGTTGTCCGAGTTGCTCACGGGTCGAGAATGAGGCGTTCATCGAGCTGGCGGAACAGGTCAAGGAAATGACCCGCTATGCGGAAGAACATGCCATCACCATTGCGGTCATGGGATGTCGTGTGAACGGTCCCGGCGAGACGGATGATGCTGATCTGGGACTGTGGTGCGGCCCTACTCACGTCAATCTCAAGCGTGGTCCGGTGGAGATCGGGGCCTACCGCTACGATGAAATTCTGCCTCGTCTGAAAAGCGAACTGGATGCTGTCATTGCGATGAAGTCGCAGGCTTAAGCCCGGCAGATTCATTTGATCAGCAAAAGAAAATGGCCCCCTCCCGGATCTGTCGGCAGGGGGCCATTTCTTTTTGAACGGAGCCTGTGAAGGCATCTACGATGCGAAATCCTGTCTCAGGGGCTTGTCGCGCTCCCTTGTTACTCCATCACAGCATTGATCAACGCTTGAACGTTCTACGTTCGTGAGATGCGTTCGAAAAGAAAAAGGAATTGTTCTTTTCTCTCATTGCGTCTCCCCGTCTTCGCGTCTTTGCGTTCAATCTCTTTCTCCCTATGGAGAACCGTTCCCCAGTATGGGATGGGCTCCTTTCAAAGGCGCCCATCCCGCCTGGTTCGGCAATCCGTCGACGACAGGTGAAGAGAACGCAGAGGCGGAGAGGCGCAAGGACGCAAAGAAGGACTTCGCCCCTGTCTCAGGGGCTTGTCGCGGTCCCTTGTTATTCCATCACAGCGTTGATCAACACCGGAACGCGATTCAGTCGCGAGATACGGTCTAGACCCTTCGGATTGACTGTTTTACTCGTCGGTCACACACCCTTCGCTGGCGCTCTTCACATTCTTGATGTACTTGTAGAGTGTGCCGCGCGTCGCTGGATACGGAGGAGCCTTGAAGGCAGCCCGACGTCGTTCCAGTTCTTCTGGAGTGAGGTCAACATTGATTTCGTTGGATTCGGCATCGATTGTGATGATGTCGCCATTCTGGAGCAGGCCGATCGGCCCCCCTTCCTGAGCTTCGGGGGTAATATGGCCAATGATGAAGCCGTGCGATCCTCCGGAGAAACGGCCATCGGTGATGAGGGCGACCTTGTCCCCCAGCCCGGCCCCCATGAGGGCGCTGGTCGGGGTGAGCATTTCCGGCATTCCCGGTCCCCCTTTGGGGCCTTCGTACCGGATCACCACGACTTCGCC
>CALLWY010000320.1 GCA_938015865.1 uncultured Planctomicrobium sp. | reverse complement strand
TTTGACAGGTCACGTACTTTCAGGCCGGCTTTCAAAGGAGCCACCCAGTTTGCAGGCAAGGGGAGGTTACGTCGCGCAGCAACTCCCTTGATGACGGCATGACGAGAGGTTGCGGCCAGCTGATCGTTGGCAAGCGCATCCCCAACGACAGCAGCAACAGCGGGGTTATCCACGAATGATCGCACCAGCAGTTCCAGAATCTCAGCGTTTTGAGCCGATCGATTCGGATTTTCCAGCAACCGCTGCAACAGGCTGGCTGCATTGTTTGCCCATTCGGGATGTCGAACGAAGATTTTGGCGCTCGTCTTGGTGATCTCTCCGTCTGACGAATCGAAAAACGGCAGGACGTCATCGACCTTCAGGTCGCCGGCCTTCATTTGATCGAGTGCAATCAGAGCCCCTCGACGAATGCGAAGGTTGTCGGATTGCAGCCCGGCCCGTGTCTTTTCAGGGTCATTCAGTTCCAGCAAAGCGAAAATAATTGCGTGTTCTTCCGGACGATCCATCGGCCTGGACAATGCCTGTAACAGGGAGGGGATCGCATTTCGGTCACCGCTTCGCCCCAGTGCAACAGCAGCAGATCGGCGAATGGGGGCCTGATCGGAATTCAAAAGGGATTGAAGCGTTGCATTGGCAGCAGGAACCGGATGCAGGCTCAACCCGTGGAGAGCTGCGAGTCGGACATCAAGGCTGGCATCGTTCAGGAATCCGAGAAGCGCCGGCCCATTCCCCATCTGAACCAGTGCCCAAACTGCATTCAGCCGGATAAGCTCACAGGGAGCCTCCCCAAGATTCTTAAGCGACGCCGTGATCGACTCCCCACGTTTGACGCAGGTCGTGAGCGCGCGCTCCCGCACAACACTCCTTGAGTCATCAAGAAATCCAATCAGGGCATCATTGGAGAGGTGATCCCAATCAATCTTCAGACCGCGAGGATCATCCTGTTGGGGCATCCCGGTGCGGCGGATTCGATAGACTCCCCCAAGGATTTCGGGCTTGGCATGCTGAGAAGTTGGACACCCTCGATAGAACCAACCTCCGGTGTTGACCACGAGCAGGCTGCCATCGGCATCTTCAATGACGTCTGTGGGATGAAAATCCCGATCAGCACACGAGAGAAATTCACGCTGCGCTGCAGTATAGGTGCTCCCTTTCCGTTTCAGCTCCAGCCGGACAACTTTGCCCGTATTGAAAAATGCGGTGAAAAAGTTGTCCTTCCAGTCGGGATCCAGCAATCCGCTTCGGTATCTCATTGTCCCAGAGACGGCGACATGGCCGAAGCGATGAACAGGACCGAGCAATTCGCCAGTGGTCTGAATTTCATTGAGAACACGCTCGCGATGAGGGTACGCTCCCCCGTAAAGCCAATGAACGAATGCATCAACTCGGGGGCGGGTGTAGAGGATATTGACGGTTCCCAGCACTTCGCCAGCGGGCGTGAAATCCAGTTCAACGGGATTGTCCATGCCTCCCCCGCTGTGCAGTATCACGTCCGATCCGTCCGGTCGACAGGAGAAAATGTACGATCCCTCGCGTTTGCTGGTCAGATTTCCTTCTGAATCCCGAAACTCGTGACCGTGATAGCCGTCCGTCCAATACAGGCGACCATCAGGACCAAAGATGCATCCGTGAACACTCGATCCATTTCCGGTATATCCAAATTTCCCAACCAGCTGATCACGTCGATCTGCAACTCCGTCCCCATCGGTATCCTCAAGTCGCCAGATGTATGGGGGTGATGAGACATAGAGTGCTCCATCACGCCAGACCGCCCCCATCGGGAACGTCATCTTGTCGGCGAACACCGTTGACCGGTCAAAACGGCCATCGCCATCCGTGTCTTCCAGTAGCCGGATCGAGTTCGGCAGCGCCGCCTCCAGCTCCGCAGCGCTCATGTTGACCCCTGCATTTTCGCACAGGAAAAGTCGTCCCTTGTCATCAAATGCTGCAAATGTGGGATGCTGAACGAGTGGATGTCCCGCAACCAGTTCGATCGTAAATCCTTCCGGGACCACAATGGGCATCTGCTCCTGTGCACTTGCAGACGGCAGGCTGACCAAGGCAGAAAGAAGGACTGCCGAAACCGCCTCAATGCCGCGACGGAAAGGATTGCAACAGACTCGCGAAATCAATTGGTGCATGGAAATGAATCTCAAAAAAGGCATCAACCACAAAAAATGACGATGGAATCGTGCCCCCATCAACTTCGGACGACCATCATTCAAGGATCGACAAGATCAGTGAAAAGAATCGACAGCCGTGAAGAAGCGGTCTTGCATCAGACGAATTTGTATTGAAGCAAAACATGGGGAGCAATGACGGAAGGGGCTGTCGCATGCCCCATCGCATCAATCAACAAAGATACAACGTCATGCCACAACCGAAATGATTGCAGGCTCGTGGAGGAGACCGCACCGGTGAGATGCGACTGAAGCCGCATGAAGTCGCCTTATACCGTTCGCCCAATCGCTTTTTCAATCAGGTTTCTGGTAATCCGCTGTACACGGGGATCTGGCCCATGTGGCCGTGAAAAATGAGAGTGTGGGATCATATGGCCCGGAGGAAGCCCCAATCCCTGCGCCCAGAAGATTGTGGCTGCGTTGAAGACAAAGTTGCCCTTCGGCCCCGGATAGATTGTGGCAGAATATTGTGAAGGAACATTTCCTCCCTGCAACATGTAACCCTGGGCAACGACCTCCAGTCCCGGAATGTCGGACGGAGGATCACCGTGGATCTCCCACCCAACGAGTCCGCGGATGCGATCTCCATTCTTCATGCCAGTCCCTTCGAAGATCCAGTGGTCCGCTTTCACAACAGTCCAGTCTCCCCCTCCGTTGACAGGCCGGGAGTTCCGGGCGCCGATGAGATAACCTTCGTCCGGCCCTCGGTGCGGGAACGGCCCAAAAGACTTCTCCCGCTCGACTGCCCACGTATGCTCACCTCCATATGGGCCTCCACGGAAGATCTTTCGATTGGGGACCCCTTTAGCGCTATCGCTAAATGGAGTAACCCAGCAAACGGCATTTCCGCTGAAGAACATCACGTTCACACCGGCATCACGCAGTGCAACCACACTTTGGTATTGGCGGATATCCCAATACTCATCATGGCCAACGCTGAGAAAGGTCTTGCACTTGAGTGCCCTGTCGGGAGTGATCATGTCACTGTTGGAACAATAGGAGACATCATATCCTTGGGATTCCAGCCAGTAGGCAAATGGGAACTCGAAACAAAGCCATTCTCCAGAGCCGACAGACTGCGGATTCACATAAATCTGGGGATATAACCCATACGGACGATCGAAGCTGACCATTGGGTAGGCCGTCTGAACCCCTTTAGGATGAGTGTACAGCGAGTACTTGCTCGGCCACTGGTTATATGCCTGCCATGTGTTATCAGAACATTGGAACAGGATATCTGCCGGGCGATCATCTTTAACGATAAAGACAACATATCCCTGCCAGTAACCATAGCCGGTCTTGTCTTTCAGTGCAGTTAAACGTCCCAGATAAACACCACTTGGCCAGTCTTCTGGAATGACAATCGATGCGGAAGGCTCCCACTGGCATTCATGCATCCCCCGTTCATCGGGAATAGGTGTTGGCTGGGTGACTCCGGGATACGGCCCCAGCGTGGCCATCAGACGAGCCCCCGCGCCGTTGTAGTAACCGGTCCTGAAGATCTCGATGATGAACTCCGAAACGGGATTGGTGGACACCATGATCTCGAGCGTCTCTCCGGCAGAGACACTTTGCCGCGAGCAGTACCCTTCAATTTCCGGAGTCCGGATGATTCCCTGAGCTGTGCGAACACGTGTCAATTGCCAGTCTTCTGCCCCCGGTTTCTCATTTTCTTTCCGAATGAGATCGGGCTGAGCAGCCGAATGTGTGGACAACGAACTTGCGGAAAATGCAGTCGATCCCCCTTGTGTACCGGCGAGGGCGATGGAACCAGCAATCGATGCTTTAAGGAGGTCGCGGCGATTCAACATTGGATCACTGTGATTTGTCACTCGATGTCTCCCGGGAAAAGCAGGGAAGGTAGGGGTAGGGCAAGTGTGGAAGTTGACAGGTTGGACTGTGCATGACTGGCACAAGGCGGCACCAGCTCATTCCAATGCTAGCCCTGAGGCGAGAGGCTGTAAAGGAGGACAAATCGTTGGCAGAGACTCCCAACTTTGGGCAAATTCTGAGCAGATGATGATGCTGTTCAAGCCTTGCGTCATCTCAAATGAAATCGATGCCAAACGGCAGCAAACCGGCCCCTGTCAGGTCCGGCAGTCAGGAGGCAATGAACACAACTCGACCAACTGATCGATCTTGTGGCACGCCCCAACAGAAATAGCAATTATTTTACTGTCCATTTATATTGTGCGATCTCTGATTTTTCAGATAGCATCAATAATTAAAATCGCAGTTCCCGCAAACGACGATAGGTTATTTAAATCGACTAAGTTTTATAGCCTGATCTTGTATGAGCCAGTTTCACAACCTTTGAATTACTGAACAGGATTGGCAAGGGATGTGCGTATGGGCAGGGTAAAAGGAGACACTCATGCTCATCG
>CALLWY010000319.1 GCA_938015865.1 uncultured Planctomicrobium sp. | reverse complement strand
TCTCGCTTTTTATTTGCTGGCTGGGGTAATGGCGGGGATCGTCTCCATCATCGGAGAGGTCATCGCACCATCCGGAAAACCGACCATCGGTGCATCCGGAGCCGCTTTTGCGGTTCTGGTGGTTTATGCCATGCATTGGCCACAGACCATCTGGTATTTCTGGGGAATCATTCCGGTTCCTGTCATTCTGTTGGTTTTGATCAGTGCGGGAATGGATATCATTCCGCTTCTCCAGCAGATCGGCGGCGTCGTCGATCCGAAGAACAAAGTGGCCCATGCCGCTCACCTGGGCGGGATGCTGTTCGGTGTCCTGTATGTGCTCGTCGATCGACCGATTACCGATCTCTTTTCTGATTGGGACAGCCGCTCATTTCGACGGACGTTCCAGCGTCGTCCCAAGCTGAAAATGCATATCCCGGATGACATCGACTATGACGATGACCTCGACGACTTTGATCCCTTCGACGATCACGAATCGAACGAGATTCCCGAAGAAGTTGAAGCTCGGTTGGACCGGCTGCTGGCAAAAATTTCGGCAGAAGGTGAAGCAAGTCTCACAGACGAAGAGCGACTGTTCCTCTACGAAACCAGTCGCCGCTACCGTAACAGACGGTAGTCCTTCTCTTCGCTGACCCCTTCACCCATATCAACACCCCTCCTCTTCCCTGACGCCACCCTTCCTGGAAAACAATGAAAACTGTTCTTCTCTTTGATATCGATGGAACGCTTCTGGACTCCGGTGGCGCCGGACAGCATGCGATGGAAATGGCCTTGCTGGAGGTGTTTCAGGTGGAGGGGCCGTATACGGACATTCCCGCAGCGGGACGAACCGACAGGGCCATCACGACCGACCTGTTCAATCATCATTCGCTGTCTACGGATGAGCCAAACTGGACTCGCTTCCTTGAAGCCTATCTCGAGCATCTTCCGAGAGCCCTGCGCGAAAAGAACGGGACGATTCTGCCGGGGGTGGAGACACTTCTTCGGGAACTCAGCTCACGAGATGATCTCGCACTGGGACTTCTGACGGGTAACCTCGCAGTCGGTGCCCAGATGAAGCTGAGGCATTTTGAGATCGATCATTACTTTCAATTCGGCGGGTTTGGGGATTCCCACTTTGATCGGGATGATGTTGCCCGTCTGGCACGCGATGCCGCAATGAAGTATCTCGAAGACCGCTTTCATCCTGATCGGGTCTGGGTGATCGGCGATACCCCCGCGGATGTGAAATGTGGACGGGCGATTGGGGCAAAGGTCCTCGCTGTCGGAACCGGAATTCACTCGATGGATCATCTGGAATCCAGCAAGCCGGACCTGCTGTTTGAATCCCTCGCTGATGTGGACCGGGTGATGGCATCGATGCTCAATTGAAAAAGTGGGGGCCCGCCTCCTACAGTGAGCAGGCCATTCACTTCGAACCGTTCATCGATCGCAGGATCCCATGTCACTTCTCCTGTCGCAGGCCTTGTGTGCCGTTCTTTCCTTGCTCGCGGGATCAATTCCGTTCAGCCTGATCGTTGCGCGGATTGGTGGCGGAGTGGATCTCAGGAAAGTGGGAAGCGGGAATGTGGGGGCGACGAATGTGGCCCGGTCAGTCGGAGCGAAATGGGGGATTCTCGCCCTCATTCTCGATGCCGCCAAGGGGGCAGTTCCTGTCTGGGTGCTTCCGATGTTGTTTCGAATTCCGACCGAATCGTTGATCAATACCAGCGTTCTCTGTGGAACAGCCGCCATTCTCGGGCACATGTTTTCCCCATTCCTCAATTTCAAAGGAGGAAAGGGAGTCGCGACGGCCCTCGGTGTCGTGATGGTTCTCTCCCCCGCTGCCATGGGGGTTGCATTTCTGATCTTTGCCATCACCTTTGCAGCCACACGCATTGTTTCCATCTCGTCGATGCTGGCATCTGTTGCCTACGCCATTGCAGTTTGTGTGATCAATGGATCTGCTCTCTGGAGTGAAGACAAAATCGGACTTGGCATCTTCGCCATAGCCATTCCGGCCCTGATTATTCTCCGGCACTGGCCTAACATCGTTCGACTGGCGAAAGGGGAAGAAAAGCAGCTCTCCTTGAGACGCACCCAGCCAGCTTCAGAATCCTCTTCACCAGAGAATGGATGAGAGTTCTTGCTGCGACGGCTCATCATCGAAAATGAATCTGGTAGGCGATGATTTGTCGAGGCGATGTGATAATCAGGATGTCATCCGCAGGAATCAGGATGCTGTCAGTATCCTTTGGAAGTCCGGGAACCGGAGTTCGCAGCGTCACTCCCCCGGATTTTGGATCAATTCCCCAGAGTTCGCCGTCAATTGCGGACACGAGAATGTCCTGATACCAGGTGGTTGCACAGGGGAATTCGATTTTCCTGTGCCGATTCCCTGCCCGCCAACGGATGAGTCCTGAATCGCGGCTCACTCCCGTTAGCCAGCCTCCAGCAAGAATCACCAGACCATCAATATCTCCGCAAATCTTTCCCGAGGGGATCAGGAAGTCGTGACGCCAGATAATCTCTCCGTTCGATCGCCGAACCCGGTTCAATGTGGTTCCTGTCGTCACGAACAAAGAGTCCCCGGACAGGGAGATCGACGGGATTCCCCTGCCGAATTGAGATTCCGTTTCGTCTGGAACGAGTTCGGTTTCCCATTGAATCGTTCCCGTCTCCTCCTCCAGAGCAAGGAGCCGAGCTCCTCCCGGAATCCAGTAGATGGCTTTCTTGTCCTCGTCGTAAAACACTGTTGATGATGGGGGCCTGATCCTTTTCGGGATGGAAATCGCCACCTCTCTTCTCCAGACGATTTCCCCTTGTACCGACACACAGACCAGTTTCGCCGATGAATGGAAGGATTCCGCGATAAGAGGAGCCAGTATGGCATCCCCTGTCCGAACGGGAGGTCCGTGAGGGCGAACGCGAATTAACTCGCTGTCAGCGAGTTCTTCAATGCGCCGGAACCAGAGAACCTGACCTTCTGCATTCAGATCGAGTGCCAGCAGCCCTCTGTCGATCCAACCGACCCAGAGACTTCCCATCAGAGTGCCGGAGACCTCGCTTCGAGCGAGAGACGGTTCGGAGCGAACGAGATCTCCAGGATCGACTTCTTCCCCACCCCGTCCCCAGGCTGCAACTCCGGTGTGCAGGTTCAGGGCACGAACCCCTTCCGAATCCTCAATGATCAGAAGGTCACCTGAAGTATGAAGACGGCAGGAGGAGAGTTGTTTTGAAGGATCGGAAGCCTGCCGCACCGGCACCACCCAGAGCTTACGGATCAGATCCAGCTGAGATGGACCAGACCGGGCCTCCTGACCCTTGGCAGGAACGGCGAGAGACAGGCAGACGAGCAGGAATGACACCAGCTGTACCAATCCAGAAGTGTCGATTCCAAAACGCATGGGGAGAGAAACGTCAGGGGACAGGGATCACTCTTTGTCTCGCAATGCGTGGCCGATCCAGAAGATCGCCACCCCTGCGAGCGTCAGGCTTGGCATCCAGAGGAGCTGAAAACCGAAATTCAGCTGCCAGATGATCAGCAACGGGAGGAAAACGAGCGCAGCAAACTGCATCAGAAACCCTAGAATGTTCCGGACGGAGCCACCCCGCATCACAATTCCTCTCGTTCCCCACGTGATGCCGCACGCAACGTGGTCTGCGCGAAAATCTGGAAACTGCAAAGTTGCCGACAGGGTGTTATGATAACAGAATCCGTGGAGACGTCTCCCGGCGACCGAATTTCGACATTTTGGAACCTTTCCCGCAGATCATGTCTCGTGTTGTCCTCGCAATGAGTGGTGGAATCGACAGTTCCGCCAGCGCCTGGCTGCTTAAGGAGCAGGGGCACGAGGTCATTGGACTGTTCATGCGGTCCGGATCTGCGGAGCCTGTCAGCTGTTCTGTGGGGTCGGAGCTTCTTCCGGTCTTGAATGCCAAATCGCACAAGCAGGGATGCTGTAGTGCAAGCGACGCCGCCGATGCCCGACGGGTCGCGGACGCTCTCGATATCAGCTTTCATGCCCTGAATTTCAGTGATGCGTTCGGCCAGATCAAGGATTACTTCGCCGATGAGTATCTTGCCGGACGTACGCCGAATCCCTGTGTGATGTGCAATGTCTGGTTGAAATTCGGCAAACTCTGGGACTTCGCCAGACAGGTTGATGCCGATTACATTGCGACTGGACACTATGCCCAGCTCTTGCCAGTTTCCGGAGAAACGCAACCGGGATTGTTTCGAGGACTGGATGCCGGCAAGGATCAGTCATATGTGCTCTTCGGAATCAATCGGGAGTTGCTGGGGCGGATTCTGTTTCCCGTCGGCGGTTATCAGAAATCCGAGCTTCGTGAGATGGCCCGAAAGGCGGGAATTCGAACCGCCGACAAGCCTGACAGTCAGGAAATATGCTTCATTCCCGACAATGACTATGCCCGCTTCCTGAGAGATTACCGTGGAGAACAGGAGACGGAAGGGGATTTCGTGGACACGGCTGGGAATGTCCTCGGGCACCATCACGGGTATGAGCACTTCACCATCGGACAGCGGCGAGGGCTGGGAGTGACATTCGGAGAACCACGATTCGTCATCCGGATTGAACCCGACACGCACCGGGTCGTCCTTGGGACTCGGGAAGAACTGGGGCGAACCACGCTGCAGGCGAATCGTCTGAACTGGCTGGCGGAATCTCTTTCCTTCCCGTTCCGTGCGACAGCTCAGATTCGATATCAGCACACCCCCGGTCCCTGCACGGTGGATCTGCTCGATGATGACCGGATCGAAGTGACCTTTGACGAGCCTCAATTCGGGGTGGCGCCAGGACAGGCGGTTGCAATCTATCAGGACAACCGCGTTCTGGGTGGGGGCTGGATTCTGTAGCGGAGTCTTCCCGGCACGTGGCTGTGATCGGATACCGCCTGTAGGAAACGTTTTTGTTCAGGAATGCCAGGCATGATCATGGCGTCCCGGGGCCTGGTGATTTCCTTCGGGGTCTGGGCCTCGGAGGAGGCGGATTCGCTCGCCGAAGCAGGTGAAATTTCAGCCCTGACAGAAAGAACGCTCCCCCGGAGACCAGTCCGAAGATCGTCACAGAGACCGACGGCATTAAGGCCATCGGAATGGCAGAGAGATAACAGAGAATCCCCGGCAGATAAAATTCTCCTGAGAGGATTCCCGCTTTGGCAACAAACACGGCACCCGCAAAGAGTGCCAGCACCGGGGACAGAGTCAGGACTGGGAGTCCCATCAGCGACTCGATGCCAAACAGTGCTGACGAGCAAGCCATACTGGCAGCCCAGACATGGGCAATTTGCCTCTCTACAAAGGTCACTGGCCCGGCCCGTCTCCGAAGATTCCAGAAGATAACAGCCCATGTCCCCAATCCGAGCGTCCAAAGCCCCACGTAGGGGAATCGTGATGTGACGTTGTTATACCGCATCAGATCGGTGACGAGGCACAGGCTGAAGACAACGACCGCATGCCACATCCAGAGCAGTCCCCAGTTCTCCAGCACACCGATGTTGTGTGTTGGACGAAGTGCCCGGCTGAGAATCTGGGTAAAATGAGACTGACGGGCTGAAATCGGTTCGAATCGGAGAAATGCTTCCAGGTCGTCCGCCAGTGCTCCCGCCGTCTGGTATCGAAGGTCCATCGGTTTCTGGAGCGCCTTGAGAATGATCATCTCCAGATCCACATCGATTTGTGGATGCAGCAGGCTGGGAGGAGGCGGATCCTGCTCGAGAATCATCAGCAGTGCGTCGACCGGCGTCGCTGCCTGAAATGGGGCGCGTCCAGTCACACAGGCATAGAGAATCGCTCCCAGCGAATAGACATCAGTGGCAGGCCCCGGAGGACCACGATTGGCAGCGGCCTGCTCGGGGGCCATGTATCCGGGGGTTCCGACAATGGCGCCGGACTCAGTCAGGGAAGCTTCCAGAGAAGGCTCTTCTCCTGTCGAGATTCGTTTCGCTAATCCGAAGTCCGAAACAAACTGGTGTCCGGAGCGATCGATCAGGATGTTCGACGGCTTCAGATCCCGATGCAGCACTCCTCGGCGATGGGCGTAGTCGATTGCTCGACAAACAGGCACCATCAAAGCTGCAGCCTCACGGTCGGAGAGCGGCCCTTCAGAGATTCGCTTGGCGAGGGTTGTCCCATCAATGTAAGGCATGCTGAAATAAGGCAGCCCTTTTTCGGTCCCAACCGTGTGAATCGAAACAATATGGGGATGGTCGAGACGTGCCGCCGCTTCAACTTCGAGCTGAAAACGTGCCAGATTGACAGGTGAAGAGAGATCTCCTCGAAGAAGCATTTTGACAGCTACTGTTCGTTCGGGATGCGATTGCCTGGCTTTGTAGACGATTCCCATTCCTCCCCGTCCGATTTCGCCGATCAGCTCGAAAGGTCCGATGCGGGTTCCCTGCTCGAAACTCTGCGAAGCTGAAGAGTCTTGGACGAGATCCAGAGGCGAAGAACTTTTTGCAGCTGCCTGTGGGCTTTGGACCAGTTGCTCAACAACCATGGCAGTCGCCCAGAGCGATTCAATCTCGGCTGCGAATTCCGGATTCTCCGTAAGTACCTGTTGTAGTGGGACTTCCCGCCCGTTGCGGTATTGTTCCATCAGGTGGTCAATTACGGAGAAAATGACCTCGTCGCGATTGGTCATAAAATTCAGATTCTGGGGAGATCAACTGATTATTGTGTGTTTCTGTGATGTAAGTCGTGTTTTGGTAATGTCTTGTGGCGAATCGGAGCGGGTGCGTCTACTGTCTCAGGTCGTCGGAGGCTTCGGAACAGAATTCTACACAAATTCCGTGAGTTGATGAGCTTGACATTAAGAAAAGGTACGTTACTGTTTTGCTCTCCCGGCCCCATCGTCTAGAGGCCTAGGACATTGGATTTTCAGTCCAAGAACAGGGGTTCGAATCCCCTTGGGGTCATTCGGGAAAAGGCACCGCCTGTAAGGGTGGTGCCTTTTTTGTTTGTGTGCTTCTCGTGTTGCCCGGCCGAAATTCGCTGATTTTCTTTGGTGGCCTGCTTTGGTGGCCGATTGATCGACTGTGAGAGTCATAGGTCGATTCTCGGGTCATTCTAATTGCCTGGCATTCCTTGTTTGCCCTGTTTGCGCATTTTCGGGCTGAGGCTCTCTAGTGTCGTGCTGGGGGGCGGTCTTGGGGGCAATTTCTGTCATTCACAACGTCAGGTCGACAGTGAAACGGCGATCTGGCCTCGCTGGTCGTTGTGTTCTCTCCTGTTTTGCGTGTTGAGGGGACTGCCATCTCGGCAGTGGTACTCGCGGGCTGTTAATCTCGGCAGCACAGAGTTGGAGTGTGCTCATTTTTTGTGCTGCCTGATTTTTGGGCATTTAGAAGATAGGCTGTTCACTCTGATTTTTTGTTCAGCGAGGGTTGTGCTGTAGACGCCGGTCGTTCTGGTTGGTATCTTTCTGATGGCATATTCGAATTGATGGCGCAGAGGGTGGCAGGACGTGACCCGGTGCCAGCAGCCAGAACTAGGAGACGGTGAATCATGCTGGTTCTCTCTCGAAAAACCGGTGAACGCATCCTGATTGGCGATGACATTTCCGTGACGGTCGTCCGAATTGGGCCAAACACCGTTCGCATTGGGATTGATGCTCCCCGAAACATGAACATCGTTCGGGACGAGCTGTGGCAGGATGAAACAGCTTCCGTGCCTGTTCCGCAAAAAGTGGCGACAGAACAGTAGTTCAGCGCTGGATTGAGCTTTAACCGTTCGCGTCTTTGCAGGCTCGCAGTGAACGCTGAGGGTGTTGTTTTGCAAGCGGTGCTGGAATTCCCAGTACAGAGGTCCTGCTGATCCCTTCATTGGGCGGAGGGGCAGGATTTCGTGTGGGGAGCTTTCAGTTTTATTTCAATTGTTCTAGATATTCCTATCTCCCGATCGCCATATCTGTTAGGGAATTTT